>PMOY01000232.1 GCA_003165655.1 Solirubrobacterales bacterium | reverse complement strand
TACTGCTTGATGAAGTTCTGCTCCGCGAGCAGCGCCTCGGCCTCGGTATGGACGACCAGCGCCTCGATCTGGTCGATCATCGGCAAGAGCTCGCCCCCGGCCTTGGTACTCGGATTCGAGAAGTGCGAGGCGACCCGCTTGCGGATCGACTTCGCCTTCCCCACATAGATGACCCGCCCGCCGCCATCGCGGAACAGGTACACGCCAGGCTCGTCCGGGAGCTCTCGGCGGCGATCGGTAGGAATCACTGACATTCTCTTCGAGGATACGAAGGCCGACGTCAGCGCCCGCGCCAGCGCCCCGCGCCAGCGCCAGCGCCAGGCGCCAACGCCGGCGCCGACCGGCTCTGTCACTCAGTCGGCCGCCAGTGACGACCCGATCCCGACGACCGCCGCTGCGAGGGCGATGATCGCGACCGTCTCCCCGGGCCCCGGCCTCGGCGAGGGCGCGACGTAGCCGTCAACACCGAGGCTCGGGCGGAACGCGCTGGCGGCGCCGTTCGTCGGCGGGACGTCGGCCGCGTGGATCGCGAACGCCAGCGCCAGGAGGACAGCCGCGAGGGCGCCGCACCGCGCCATTCTCGTGCCCATCAGAGCGACGGCGAACAACCCGACCGCGAGCAGCGCGAGCACGATGTCGGCGGCGGAGTAGACCTGCCAACCGGTCGGGTCATGGGGCACGCCCTGGAGTGTCTGCAGCCGGTCGGAGATCGCGAGGTACGCCGGCGACAGGCGACTCCAGACCAAGAACAGCGAATCAAACAGCACGATCGCGCTGAGCAGCACGAGCCAGTCGGCGACGACACCTACCTCGACCTTGGTCACCGCGCGCCAGTCTACGGCGCCGCACGTCGGGGACGTCCCGCCCGAAGCACTCCTCGCGCGTGCACCACCCGGAGCTCGCGCTCCGCTGCGACGCTCAGTAGCTCCGCGCCGCCCAGAGGATCGCGATCGCCGCGTAGACCGCGGCGCCCATGAAGACAAACCACACCAGCACCCCGACGCCGGTCGCCCACAGGCGCGAGGTCGCGCTCAGCGTCAGCACGGCGACCGCGGCCGCGGCGTAGAGCCCCGTCCGTCGGCCGTCGCCAAGTGAGTAGAGCGCCACGCGATGCTGCCGGTACATCACCGAGGCGAACCACCCGATCACCGCGAGGAAGGCGATCGACACCGCCTGGATGATGACCTGGCTGCCGGTACCGCCGCCCGGCGCATAGACAACGATCGCCGCGAGGGCGAGGACGATAACGATGTTGCGGATTACCTTGACCATGGCGTGGGGCCGAGAACGTGATCGTACGCCGTCTCCCCCGCGGCGGTAGGGGAACTCCCGCGGGGCTCGGCAGCGAAGCGGTAGCCGACACCGAACTGCGTATGCAGGTAGTTCCACTCGGGTGAGATGCGCTCGAGCTTCTGACGCAGCTTGCGGACGAACACGTCCACCGAGCGGTCCCCCCGAACCATCGTGTAGCCCCAGACCCGCTGGTAGATCTCCTCGCGCTCGAGCACGCGGCCTTCCGCCTGCGCGAGCAGGTGCAGAAGCTCGAACTCCTTGCGGGTCAGGTCGGCGCTGTCGTCGCCGACGAACGCCTGGAAGCGGTCTTGACGGATTGCCAACCCGCCCGCGACGATCGTCGAATTCTCCGCCGGCACGTCCGCGAGGCGCCGTCGCCGCAGCACCGCCTGGACGCGCGCGACCAGCTCCTCAGGGTGGCAAGGCTTGGTCAGCCAGTCATCGGCTCCGCCGCGCAGGCCGCGAACCCGATCCGCGAGCGTTGATCGGCCCGTGCAGGCAAGTAACGCCAGCCCCGGGAGCGCGACCGCGGTCCGCTCGAGGTAATCGATCCCCGTGAGCGCGGGATTTACGATCACGATATGCAGGCGCTGGGCCGCGAGCTGGTCCGGCCCTGGGGCGTACCCGAGGACGCGCCGGTCCCATCCGAGCGCATCAAATCGCCTGTCCAGAACCGCGAAGAAGCCGCTGTCATCGTCGATCAGCGCGATCCGGACGGACGCCTCGGTGGACGGGGACATCTGGCCGCTCAGTGTAGAGGCCCCGTGAGACGGCGGCGGGGCACACGAGCGCCGGCCGCGTGTCCGATCTCCGGCTCTACCCCACCCGCCCTCAGCCCGCCGTTCGCTCCCAGCGGGCGTACAGGGTCTCCACCGCGCGCTTGGCGGCATCGTGCCTCGCCGTCGAGTCGGCGGTGCGCCGGGCATCCGACCACGCGCCGGGATCGGACAGCTCGCCCTCGAGCGTCTGGAGCGCGGCCTCGGCGGCCTCGATCTCGCGCTCGAGGTCACGCTGGGCCTTGGGTTCTCCGGGGCGCGTCGCGGCCTTTTCGCGCCCGCGCGGCAACTTGGCGCGACCGGGCTTGGCCGTGACCACCGTCGGGTTCTGCTTGGTGGCACCGGGATTGGCCGTGGCCACCGTCGGCTTCTGCTCGTGCGCAGCGGCGGCGGCCCCGCGCTCGTCCCGGACCCGCACGTACTCCGCCCAGCCGCCGACGTAGCTGCGCAGCGTGCGGTCCTCGACGGCGACGGTCCGGCTGCCGACGGCGGCGAGCAGCGCCCGGTCGTGCGAAACGAGCAGCAGTGAACCCTCGAACGCGCTCAGCGCCTCCTCGAGGGTCTCGCGGCTCTCGAGGTCGAGATGATTGGTCGGCTCATCGAGGATCAGCACGTTGGCGCCGGAGTGGACGAGGATCGCCAGCGACAGCCGCCGGCGCTCTCCTCCGGAGACCCCCTCGAGCGGCTTCTCGGCCTCCTCGCCCGAGAACAGGAATCGGCCGAGGAGCGCGCGCGCTCGGTTCGGACTCAGCCCGGTCAAGTGCTGCGTGGCCTCGAGCACGGTGCGGGCCGTGCCCGTCTCGAGCTCGTCCGTGTGCTGGGAGAGATAGCCGAGCTTGACGTTATGTCCGGTACGGAGCTTGCCGACCTTCAGCTCGCGCCGCTCGGCGAGCGTTTCGATCAGGGTCGTCTTGCCGGCTCCGTTCGGTCCCACGAGCGAGACGTGCTCGCCGCGCTCGAGCCACAGCTCGGCGTGTTCGAGCAGCAGCTTCCCGCCTGCTTCGACCGTGCCGTCCTCGAGCTCGAAGACGACCCGGCCGCTGCGTTCCGGGGGCTTGAAGGCGAAGCTGAGCGCCGCGCCGTCGACGGATCCGCGCTGCACCCGGTCGATCTTCGCCAGCTTCTTTGCGCGGGACTGCGCCTGGCGGGCACGGGTGCCGGCGCGGAAGCGGGTCACGAACCGATCGAGGCGAGCGATCTCCGCCTCCTGGCGCTCGATCGCGCGTCCGAGCGCGAGCTCGCGGGCCGCCTTCTCCTTGCGCCACGCATGCCACGGGCCATCGAAGAACCGGGCGCGCCCGCCCTCGAGCTCGAGCACCGCGGTGCCGACCGCCTCGAGGAACCAGCGATCGTGCGCGACGAGGACGATCGCCGCGTCGAGGCCGGCGAGATGCTGCTCGAGCCACTCGAGCGACGCGATATCGAGATGGTTCGTCGGTTCGTCGAGCAGGAGGAGGTCGGGGTCGCCGGCGAGGACGCGTGCGAGCGACCCGCGCGTCAACTCGCCTCCGGAGAAGGTGTCGAGCATGCGATCGAGGTCGGCGTCGACAAACCCGAGCCCGTGGAGCGTCGCCAACGCGCGGTCGCGCCAGCGGTACCCGCCGGCGTGCTCGAGGCGCGCCTGGGCCTTCGCATAGCGATTCATCGTCGCCGCGTCGTGAGCGCCCTCCGCCATCGACTGCTCGAGCGCGCCCAGGTCTTGCTCGATGGTCACCAATTCGCGCGCTCCCGAGAGGACGTAGTCGCGCAGCGACAGCGAGCGATCGCGCGGTGGGCGCTGGTCGTGCAGCGCCACCTTCGCGCCCTTCGCGAGCACGAGCTCGCCCTCGTCGACCGACGCCTGGCCCGCGAGCATCCGCAGCAGCGTCGTCTTGCCCGCGCCATTGCGGCCCGACAGCGTCACGCGGTCACGCCGCTCGAGCTTGAACGACACCCCGCGCAGCAACGGCTCGCCGGCGATGTCCTTGCCGACGTCGGATGCGATCAATACGGCCATTACCCGCTCATGGTAGGAAGGTCCTCGCGGCGAGAGCTGGCCGGTCCGCTGCCGCGGGCGCCGCGAGCGCAGCGCGCCGCCCCGATGCGGACCAGCCGCCGCGGCATCTGCGTAGCATCCGCGTGATGTCCCGGTCCTCCGATCCGGTCGCCCCACCGGCGCCGCCCGTGACCTTACCCCCGGCTCGCACCGTCTTCGCGCCGGGCCGCGGCGAGCTGTTTCTCCGCGACACGGGCGGCGATGGGCCCCCGGTAATGCTGCTGCACGGTTGGATGGCGAGCGCGGACCTCAACTGGTATGGGGCCTACGGCGCTCTGACGGGGGCCGGCTATCGCGTGCTCGCGATCGACCATCGCGGGCACGGGCGCGGGCTGCGCTCGATTGCCCCGTTCACGCTGTCGGACTGCGCGGCCGACGCGGCGGCGGCGCTGGAGCTCCTCGACGCCGCCCCGGCGACCGTCGTCGGTTACTCGATGGGCGGCGCGATCGCCCAGCTCCTAGCGCGCGATCACGCCGACGTCGTCTCCGGCCTCGTCCTGTCCGGTACGTCTCAGGAGTGGCAGGATCGCCGGGAACGTGGGTTCTGGCGGGGAATGGGGGCACTTTGGCTGATCCTCGCGCTCGCGCCCGACAGGGTGTGGCGCCACGAGCTCCGCCGTCAGCGGCTCCGCGACCCTGAACTGGGGAGCTGGCTCGTGTCCGAGCTGCTACGGGCCTCCGCAGGCGACCTCGCAGAAGCCGGGCGCGAGCTGGGGCGATTCGACTCGCGGCCCTGGATCGGCTCGCTGCGGATGCCGGCCGCCGTCGTCGTGACGACGCATGACACGCTGGTGTCGCCGCGCAAGCAGCGCAGCCTCGCCGCGGCGCTCGGGGCACGGGTACTCGAGGCGCCCTGTGATCATCTGGAGGTCGTCCAACCGAGCTACAACCCGGCGCTGCTCGGGGGGCTCCAGGCGGTCGGCGCGCACGAGCCCGTCGGGCACGCGCACACCACGATCCGCCGTCCCTGATCGCGCGCCGTCCCGAGCCGCCGGGACGGCGTGACGAACGCGCCGGTGTCTTGTAGGATCCGACCGCGAATGCGTCGCGTCCGGACCATTGCCGTTGTGGTGTCGTCCAGCTTGCTTCTGCTCGCGGCGGCTCCGGTGGCGCTCGCCAGCAACGGCGGCGAGGGCTGGTACGGCGAGACGAACGATGTGGTCATCACCAACGCGATGTTCCTCGTCATCATCTTCTTCCCGACGGTCATCATCGTCTTGACCCTGATCCAGTGGCGGCTGGACAAGCGCAAGCATGCGAGGATGGCAGCCAAGAAGCGCAGCGCCGCGAACACCGACCCGCGCGGCGGCTGGTAGCGCAGCTACAGTCCCGGTGGGTGGCGGACGGTGAAGCCGGCCGGTCCGGACCCGACCGGTGCCCAGCGCGGTCCGGTGCTCGGCGGGTTTGGTGGTTTGCCGATACCGGCGGCGGTGTCGAGATAGACACCCGCGATCTCGATGTACGCATGCTCGGGGTTGGCGTAGATCGTGACCCACTTCCCCGGGCCAGGGTCGCCGACGCTCTCGAGCTCGGAGGAGTCCTCGACCTGCCCGCCGAGCAGGGCCTCCCCGAGCCCTGCGCCCCACAGCACATATGAGGTCGCCGACGAGCAGTCGTATCCCGGCCCGCCGTTCTCCTCTTCCCCGGGAACCGCGGCGGGGTCGGGAGCGTCCTGGCTCATCGTCTGGGCCGGATCGCCGTGCCCGCCGCCGTAGCTGTAGGCGAAGCGGTTGATCCGGTTCCCCGCCGCGATCATCTCCCTCACCGCCTGCGGAGCGCGCGCGGGTGCCTCGGCGTCACCATCGGGCAGGATCACAGCTTTGGGCCCGGGCACCGTCGCCGTGGGAGTGGGCGCCGCGCAGCCTGGTTGCGCGGCGCCATCGCTCATCGCACCCGCGATCGCCGTCGAGAACACGCTGGCCGTCAGGACCGTCCCCGCACCGAGCGCCCTCAGGCCTTGCGCGTAATAGTTCCGCGCGTCGGCGAGGACCTCGATCACGTACGCGCTCGCGTGGTTGTAGCCAAAGATCGCCGCCGGCCAATTCGCCGGGGCGCCTGAGGCGTGGAGATCGTTCGCCGCCGAGTAGACGGCGTCGATCTCGTCGTACACGTCCGGCGGGGCCGCGCCGCCGGGCCCGTGCACCTGGTATCTCGCCCACGTCCCGGGCTCGAACTGCATCGGCCCCTCGGCGCCCGCGTCGTTCGCGGCCGAATCGACCCCGGGCAGGTTCGACTGATCGAAATCCGATTCCACGTTGTTGACCGCCGCGAGGATCGATGCACCCTGGGACCCGAGGTCGAAATCAGCGGCGGCGCCTTGGAACACGGGCACCAGGCTCGCGGGCACCCCGCCGACGAGGCGACCCGCGGCTGGGCAGCCGAGCCGGCCCTCGACGCCGGCGAGGAGGAGCACGGCGATCGCCATCGCGAACAGCGTCCCGCAGGCACCCACCAGCCAGCGCATCGCACCTAGCTCTCGCGGTCCATGCGCACGAGGTATCACCGTCACGCGCCGGCGCCCGGCGATGCGACGGTGATCTTGCTCACGCGCGACACCCGGGTTTCACTCCGTCGACGCGGCGGTCACACAGCGAGCCGAGGATGGCGCCGCCGACCGCGCCCCCGGCGAAGCTCGGTCCGCAATCGCTCAATCACGGTTGAGCAATCGGGGCTCTACCATTCCGCGCATGCTTGCCGACGCCGACCTCGCCGCGGTCGCCGCGCTGATGGGCGAAGGCAACCGCGCGAGCATGCTCCTCGCGTTGCTCGGGGGCGATGAGCTCCCCGCACGCGCTCTCGCCGCCCGAGCGGGCGTCTCCTCGTCGCTGGCGAGCGCGCATCTGGGCAAGCTCACCGACGGCGGGCTGCTGGTCGCCGAGCGCCGCGGACGCAACCGCTACTACCGCCTCGCCGACCGCCACATCGCCGCAGCCATCGAGGCCCTGCTCGCGATCGCTCCCGAGCGCCGCGCACGCAGCCTGCGCGAGTCCAGCCGCGGCGAGGCGATCCGCCACGCACGCACCTGTTACGACCACCTCGCGGGCGAGCTCGGCGTCGCTCTCACCGACTCGCTCCTGCGAGCAGGCCTGATCGGACCCCAGGAGGAGGGTTACTCCCTCACCCACGCGGGCCGCCAACGCCTGAACGCGTTCGGGATCGACGTCGACGACCTGCGTTCCCGGCCGCGGGCCCTCACTCGCCCCTGCTTGGATTGGACCGAACGCCGCCCCCACCTCGCCGGGTCGCTCGGCGCCGCGCTCGCCGCCCGCCTGTTCGAGCTCGACTGGATTCGCCGCCGCCCGGACACCCGCGCCGTCAACATCACCGGTGACGGACACCGCCAGCTCCGCGCCCAGCTCGCAATCAACCTGTAGGGCATCTACGCTTGCCCTGACCAATCTCAGAGGGAGCGACATGTCTTACTTCGTCACCGGCGCGACCGGGTTCATCGGCCGCAATCTCGTCGAGCGCCTGCTCGAGCGTGACGGGGATGTGTACGTCCTTGTGCGGGAGGGATCGATCGATCGGCTCGATCGGTTGACGCGGCGCTGGGGAGCAGGCGATCGCATCCGCCCGGTGCTCGGCGACCTGACCGCACCGCGGCTCGGGGTCTCCGAGGAGCAGATCACGGAGCTCTCGGGTGCCGTCGCGCACTTCTTCCATCTCGCCGCCGTGTACGACATGACCGCGGATGAGGAGGCGAACCGAATCGCAAACGTCGAAGGAACGCGTCACGCCGTCGAGCTCGCGAACACGATCCATGCCGGGCGCTTCCACCACGTCTCCTCGATCGCCGCCGCCGGCCAGTACAAGGGGCTGTTCCGCGAGGACATGTTCGACGAGGGCCAGCAGCTGGGCCATCCCTACCACCGCACCAAGTTCGAGTCCGAGAAGATCGCGCGCACTCAGACGACGGTCCCGTGGCGCGTCTACCGGCCGGCGGTCGTCGTCGGCCACTCGCAGACCGGCGAGATGGACAAGATCGACGGCCCCTACTACTTCTTCACCGCAATTAAGATCGCCCGGCACTACCTCCCCGAGTGGTTTCCCCTCGTCGGCCCGGAGCTCGGCTACACGAACATCGTCCCGGTCGACTTCGTCGCCGCCGCGCTCGACCACATCGCCCACCTCCCCGGCCTCGACGGGCGGGCATTCCACCTCGCCGCCCCGAAAGCGCAGCGCTCCGGAGACGTGATCAATACGTTCGCCAGGGCCGCGCACGCGCCGCAGCTGACGCTCCGGATCGACACGCGCATGCTCCAGGCCCTTCCCAAGGGCACGCTGTCGATGCTGATGGCGCTCCCGGCGGCCCGCGGCGTGCGGCGCGCCCTGCTCGCGGACTTCGGCATCCCCGAAGAGGTGCTCGGCTATGTGGGCCTGACCGCCCAGTTCGACACGCGCGACACCGAGCGCGCGCTGGAGGGCACCGGGATCTCGGTGCCGCCGCTCGATACCTACGCTGACAAGCTCTGGGACTTCTGGGCGCGCAACCTCGACCCGGACCTGTTCAAGGACCGCAGCTTCGAGGGCGCGATCGCCGGCAGGACGGTGCTGATCACGGGCGCCTCGAGCGGGATCGGCAGGGCCGCGGCGATCAAGATCGCGAAGGCGGGCGGGATCCCGATCCTCGTCGCGCGGGGAATGGAAAAGCTCGAGGAGACCAGGCAGGAGATCGAAGACCTGGGGGGCACCGCGTACGCCTACTCGGCCGACCTCTCGAGCCCGGACTCGATCGAGGACCTCTGCGAGCGCGTCCTCGGCGATCACGCCGCGATCGACGTCCTCGTCAACAACGCGGGGCGCTCGATCCGGCGCTCGATCGCCCTGTCCTACGACCGCTTCCACGACTTCGAGCGGACGATCCAGCTCAATTACCTCGGCACGATCAAGTTGATCATGGGCCTACTGCCCGGGATGCGCGAGCGCAGGACCGGAGTGATCGTCAATGTCTCCTCGATCGGGGTCCAGACGAGTCCCCCACGGTTCTCGGCTTACGTGGCGTCGAAGGCGGCACTGGACGCGTGGACGCGAGTCGTCGGCTCGGAGTGCATTGGCGACAACGTCCATTTCACGACCATCCACATGCCGCTCGTCCGCACGCCGATGATCGCTCCCACGAAGATCTACGAGAGCTTCCCGACGATCTCCTCCGAACAGGCGGCCGATCTGATCTGCGAAGCGATCAGATCCAAGCCCAAGCAGATCAACACCCGCCTGGGCACGTTCGGCGAGGTCGCCTACGCGCTGTTCCCGAAGGCGGTCGACCAGATTCTCGGGGCGGCATACAAGGTGTTTCCCGACTCCGCCGCCGCCAAGGGCACGAAGGATCCCGACGAACACGCCTCGACGGAGCAGGTCGCGCTCGCGCACTTGATGCGCGGTGTGCACTGGTAGCGCGCGTCCGCGACCCGGCTCAGGCCTGGGCACTCGTCGCGCACGCCGCGACCAGGATTCAGGCTCCGGCTTCGAGTAGGACACCCTCGCGGATGCCGCCGCAACCGATCTGGAGCGCGGTGCCGAAAAGGTTCGACACCGCCTCGAGGATCAGCAGGCCGGCGGGCAGGAGCCGCACGCGCTCGAGGTCGAACGCGAATCGGCGCGCAACCTGGACGGCACGTTCGGCCCCGAGCAGGCGGAACGAGCGCTCGAACGCGGCCGCGTCGAGCAGCGAACCGGCGAGCCGGCGCAGCGAGGCCGTGCTTCCGCCCACCGCGACAGCCTCGAGCATGGGCGGCACGTCGACGCCCTGCAGCGCAGAGGCGATGAAGGCACGTGCGGCCGCCAGCTCGCTCGCGAGCGGCGGGTCAGAGCGCAGATACTCGTCCGCGAGGTCGCCCGAGCCGATGGCGAACGAGAACCACCATCCGATGTCGTGCGGGGCCGTGCCGACGACGATCTCGGACGAGCCGCCGCCGACATCCACGACGCCGAGCGCGCCCGCCGGGCGGTGGCCGAGTGTGCCCGCGGCGCCGACGAAGGCGAGTCGTGCCTCCTCCTCACCCGAGAGGATCCGCACCCTGAGCCCGCACGCGGACTCGATCGCAGCCACCAGCTCGGCGCCGTTCGCCGCGCGACGGATCGCCGCAGTGGCAACTCCGAGAACCTCGCTCGAGCCAAGGTCCCGCGCACATTCGAGCTGCGCCCTGACGACCCCGACGACCTCGGCGATCTTCGCCTCGGCGATCGTCCCGTCGCTCGCGATCCCGCGACCGATTCGCGTGAACGCGCGATCCTGATGAACCTCGTGCAGCTGCTCGTCCCCGCATTCCGCCACGAGCAGCCGGGTGGTGTTCGAGCCGATGTCGATACAAGCGCGGCGCACGTTTCACGTCAACCATAGTCGGCAGAGCGCGTCCGGCTTCACGCAGCTCGTCGATCGGTCCGAGAGGGGATATGAGCGCGCGCGTCGTCTCGCATACGATGACTCGGTAGATTTCGTGCTGATCGCAACATACGAGGAGGTTTTGATGCCCGCGCGCAACGGCTGAGGAACTGACTTCGGACCCGATGTGAAACTCGGCGCAGCGTCTGACTAGCTGCCGCTCGTACCGAACCGTTCTGGATTTGGTCGAGTCCATATAAATGCGCAGCAGACCGGCGGCAACCGATATGATTCCGTCGTAGTTCTTGTTGCGCGCACGGGCAGGTGAGCGACGAGGAACAGGTGGGTCATGGTTGAGGCGACACAACAAGCAAGCACGGTGGGGACGCGGCGGGTGGCGCTCCTCTTGCTTGCGTGCGCCAGCGTCGCGCTCGTGCCCGCCTTCCTGCTGCTGGCGCCCAGTCCTCACCTGCGTCACCCGGGGCTCTTGGCGCTGCTGTTCGCGTTCGGGATCTGCGCCTACCGCGCCGAGGTTCACTTCAAGACGAACGTGCCGTTCAAGGTCGACGGCGGATATGCGCTCGTCCTCGTCGCCGTGGCTCTCTCCGGGCCCCTCGCCGGCCTGCTCGTCTTCCTTACCTGGGATCTCGCCAGCCGTGTGATCTGGCGCGAGCACAGGGTTTTCACCCCGGGAGCACTCGCGAATCTCGCGTCCTACGGGTGGTCGGCACTCGCGGCGACCGAGATTCTCAAGCTCGATCACGTGGTCGCGCTCGGGCCTCGAGCCGCCACGGGCCTGTTCACGGCCGGGATCGTGATGGGAGTGGTCCAGTTCGTGATCGCCAGGTTCGTCTACGGCACCCTCTACCAGGGGTACCGCGCGTGGCCGCTGCTCCGCAGCGAGTTCCCCGACTTCGTCACCCTCGTCCTCGCGGACGTCCTCCTCGGCACGATCACCGCGGTGCTCTTCGGGCTCGTGGGTATCTCGGCCTTCGCGATCTTCGCTCTCGTCATCCTGACCCCGAGCCTCCTCCTCCCCGCCCTGGCTCAGCGGCACTCGGTCCGTCAACTCGATCAGGGCGCGGCCACGGCCCTCTACGCCACGGCCCTCGCCGACGTCCTGCGGCTGAGCCGTGACCGGCGCCGCGTGCTCGCCGCCGCGGCGCATCTGATGCACGTCGGCAAGCACGACCCCCGCGCGCGCTGGGCCGACCTTCACGACGTCGAGTTCGCCTCCACCTACGCGAGCGAGCGTTACGATGGCAGCGGTGGCCCCGGCGCCCTGGCCGGCGGCCATATCCCGCTCGACAGCCGCATCCTCGCCGTCGCGGTCAAATGGGCACAGCTGACCGCCGCCGGCTCGCAGCAGCTGCCCCACTCCGAGGCACTGCTCGGGCTCGAACTGGCCGCCGGATCCGAGCTCGACCCGCGCATCGTCGCCGCGGCCGGCGAGATCGTGAACGCCGAGCTGCCGTTCGCCCGCGACCAAGCCTTCCAGCCGGTCCTGCACCGTCTTCCGTTGCCCAGGGTGCTCCGGCGCGAGGGGCTGCCGCACGCGCTTGCCGGCGTCGAGCACCAGTAGCGCACCTACGCCCGCCGCCGTCCGCGCCGGGGCCCTCGCCGGATGACATGATCCCTCCGTGTCCGAGCTCGCCATCGACGTTCGCGGCCTGCGCAAGTCCTACGGCGAGTTCGAAGCGGTCCGTGGGATCGACTTCGAGGTCCGGCGAGGCGAGGTGTTCGGGCTCCTGGGACCGAACGGCGCCGGTAAGACGACGACGGTCGAGATCCTCGAGGGCTACCGCGAGCGGAGCGCGGGCCACGTCAGCGTCCTCGGCTTTGACCCCGGCCGGCGGCCACGGGAGCTGCGCGCGCGCGTCGGGATCGTGCTGCAGAGCACCGGCCTCTATCGTCACATCCGCGTCCGCGAGGCGCTGTCGCATTTCGGCTCGATGTACCCGCATCCTCGCGATGTCGACGAGGTGATCGCGCTGACCGGCCTGGAGGGGAAGGAGGACGCCGTCGCGCGCACGCTCTCCGGCGGACAGCTGAGACGACTCGACCTCGCGCTCGCGCTCGTCGGCGATCCCGAGCTCGTGTTCCTCGACGAACCGACGACCGGGTTCGATCCGGCGGCCCGCCGGACCGCGTGGGACACGATCCGGTCGCTGCGCGACCTCGGCAAGACAGTGCTGCTGACGACGCACTACCTCGACGAGGCGCAAGCGATCGCCGATCGCGTGGCGATCATCAAGGACGGGCGGATCGCGATCGAGGGCGCGCCCGACGACCTCGGCTCGAATGGGGGCGTCGCGCGGTACCGGGTGGTCTACCGCAATGGGACCGGAAGGGACATCGAGCAGGAGACGGACGATCCGACCACGCTCCTGCACGAGCTCACGGGGGCGGCGCTGGCCCGCGGCGAGCGGCTCGAGGGGCTCTCGGTGGCCCGCCCGACGCTTGAGGACGTGTACCTCGAGCTGACCTCTGGGCAGGCCGATGAGGCCGCTGCGCCGATCGACGACGCGGCGCCCCTGGGCAGCCGCCGCAGGGGCAAGCGGCGATGACCGAGGTGGCGACGCTTGCCTGGCGCCAGTATCGACTGGAGCGACGGCTGTTCTGGCGCAACCCGAGCGCGGCCTTCTTCAATTTCCTCCTGCCGCTGCTGTTCCTGACCTTCTTCGGCGCCGCCTTCCACAGCGATCACACAGAGCTACGAATCATCGTGCCGGGTATCGCCGCGATGAGCGTGATGTCGACGACGTTCACGGCGCTGGCGTTCAACATGACCTTCCTACGCGAGCAGGGCGTGCTCAAGCGGATCCGAGGCACGCCGATGCCGGGGATCTCCTATCTGCTCGGGATCGCAGGCAACGCCGTCACCAACACCGCGCTCCAGGTCGTCATCATCACCGTCGCGGGACGGGTCTTCTTCGGGACCGGCTGGCCTCGCGAATGGGTCGAGCTGATCGTGTTCGTGATCGTCGGAGTCGTCTGCTTCGCCTCGCTCGGCGTCGCGTTCTCGCACGTGATCCCGAATTTCGACTCTGCGCCGGCGTACGTCAATGCGGTGTTCCTGCCGGTCGTGGCGGTGTCCGGCGTGTTCTTCGACACGGCCCATTCACCGGGTTTCATGAAGGGGATCGCGGAGGCACTCCCGCTCTACCACCTGATCGCCGGGCTCTCGGGCGCGATGGTCAAGGGCACCAACCTGTCTCAGAATGTCAGCGCCCTCGGCGTGATCGCGGCGTGGGCGGTGCTCGGTACCGTATTCGCCGTCCGAGGCTTCAGCTGGGAGCAGCGGCGGGCTTAGCGTCTGGGCGCCGCAGTCGCACACAGGAACGCGGGCGGCGGCTCGCCCGACGCCGTCACCGGCACGTTTGCGAGCGGTGAGCGCTGCCACTCCTCGCGTAGCCACGAGTAGACGACGACGTCGCGTACGCGCTCACCATGACGGTGCCAGCGACGCAGGATCCCCTCGTGAACGAAGCCCAGCCGCTCGAGCGCCGCCTGCGAGCGGTCGTTCTCGACGTCCGCGTAGGCGCCCAGGCGTTCGAGCCCCAGCCGATCGAACGCGAGGCGGCCGATCAGCGCCTTGGTCTCGGCGTTCGCTCCCGTGCCCCAGCGAGCCCTTCCCAGCCACGTGCCCACGACCGCCCGACGATCCCGGTGACTGAGCTCGGACAGGCCCGTCACCCCGATCGCAGCGCCGTCGCGACCGACGATCAGGAAGTCCAGGCGCTCGCCGCGGTCGCGCTCGCCGGCGAGGCGCGAGACGTACGAGGCCGGCTCTGCCGAGGACGCATAGGGGCCCCACGAGAAGAACCTGGTGACCTCAGGGTCAGACCCAAGCGCGAGCAACGCCGGCACATCCGCCGTCGTCGCGTAGCGGAGCCGGAGCGACGGACCGATCATCTCCATTCGGTAACGATGGTATCTGCGGCTGACCTGCGCCTCCGCAGCCACAGGCGACCGCCAACGCCTCAACCTGCAGGCTGCGTCATCCTGTAATCAGATGTCCTCGCGTGTCGCCCGCTGGCATTCCGCCAATACGTTCAGCCACCGTGCCTTCCCGGCCGCCCGGCTGGCCGCCGAGCGCCAGGTGACGGTGTCGGTATGCCTGCCGGCGCGCGACGAGGAGCGGACGATCGGACCGATCCTCGAGCAACTCCTCCCGCTCCGCGAGCTCGGCGCGATCGACCAGATCGTCGTCGTCGACCGCTCGAACGACGCGACGGCTCGGATCGCACGCAAGCTCGGCGTCGAGGTGCACGATCAAGAGGCGCTCGCTCCCGAGCTCGGACCGGTGCTCGGCAAGGGCGACGCGATGTGGCGGGCGCTCCACGTGCTGCGGGGAGATGTGGTGTGCTTCCTCGACGCCGATTCCGAGCGGTTCGGAGCGCATTTCGCGTGCGGACTGCTCGGACCCCTGCTGTGCGAGCCCGGGATCTCGTTCGTCAAGGGGTTCTACCGCCGCCCGTTCAAGGTCGGCGAGATCGTCTTGCCCGACGGCGGGGGGCGCGTGACCGAGCTCACGGCGCGGCCGCTGCTGAACCTCTTCTACCCCGCGCTGGCAGCGTTCCACCAGCCGCTGGCGGGTGAGATTGCGGCGCGACGCGAGCTGCTCGAACGGCTGCCGTTCGTCACCGGCTACGGCGTCGACATCGCGCTGTTGCTCGACGCCTACCGATCCACCGGACTCGACGCGCTCGCCCAGGTCGACCTCGATGTGCGCCAGAACGCACACCAGTCGCTCCGTGATCTGGGGCCGATGGCATCCGCGGTGCTGCAGGCGGTCGCCTCACGACTCGAGCGTGAGGGACGGCTCCGCGGCCCGCTGCCGTCCGCCTTCCTGCTCCCCGGGGAGGACGGGCATCTGGACGTCGCCGGCGCGCCGGTCGAGCGCCCACCGATCAGCGACCTACGGGCCGTGGCGTGAGCGGGCGAAACGCTGCGAGGCGCGCCTGACGACGCCCACGCCGGCAGGCACCGCCGCGCCTGACGCGCACCCGCAGACGGCCGAGCCCGTCAGGCGTGCAGCGGGATCGACTGGGGAAAATGGAACACGTTGTCCGGGTCGTACGCGCGCTTGACCGACGACAGCCGTTTCAGGTTCGACCCGTAGTAGGCGCGTTGCCAGTCGACGAGCTCCGGGTCGATGTAATTCTGGTAGGCCCCGCCGTTGGTGTAGGGCGCGAGCGCCTTGGCGGTCGTGCTGAGCCAGCCCCGGCCCGCGACGAAGGCGGACCCCGAGGGCACGCTCCCCCATGTGAGCGTCGCTTGGATCGCGCAGATCGTGTCGCGATGCACGAACGCTGTCGCCTCCGCGGGCACCCGGTTGATCACGCCGCCGTACGCGTCGAACGCAAGTCCTCCGCCGAGGCCCGGCTGCTCCGCGTGCAGCTCCTCGACGGCCCCTGCCGCCGCGGCCAGCCCGGCGCTCGGCAGCGGCTTGGATACGTACGCCGACGTGGCGGCGTACGCTGAGCGCTGCAGCACCCCTGCGGGGTTCTGGCTCGGGAGGTGGCACTCGGCCACGCTCTTGCTCTCGCACCCGGCCTCGACCAGCATCACGTCGAGGTAGGGATCTGGCCCGCCCACGAACTTCGATGACGGCGGGGATCCAACGGTTGAGACGAGCCGGGACACCAGCGAGCTGAGCGTGCCCGTGCTGCCGACAAGCACGCCCGAGCTCCGGACGAGGAGCCCGCTGCTGCCGGCCGAGAGCAGCTGGCAGTTCGACCACAGCTCGTCCGGCGCCTCGCGCTGCCACTGGATCCAGCCCCCGAGCACGTCGCGCGCCGCGGCCCACGGCCAGTCGACCGTGAACAGGGTCAGCTCAGGGACCGGATGGGCGGCGAAGGTGAACGAGGTGACGACCCCGAAGTTGCCGCCGCCCCCGCCCCGCGACGCCCAGTACAGGTTCGGCTCGGCGGCGCCGTCGCAGGTGAGCAGCCGGCCGTCGGCGGTAACGATCTTCACTGCCCGGGTCGCGTCGCAGGTGAGGCCGTACTTGCGTGCGAGGACGCCGATCCCGCCTCCGAGCGCGAGTCCCGAGATGCCGACCGTCGGGCACGAGCCACCCGGGACGAGCACGCCGGCGCGCGAGAGGGCGCCGTATAGGTCGACCAACCGCGTGCCGGCGCCCACGTTGGCCGTCGCCGGCGAGCCCTTCTGTGCCGGCGTGACCTTAACCGTGCTCATCCTGGTCACGTCGATAACGAGCCCCGATCCCGTGGAGTAGCCGCCGTAGCTGTGGCCGCCGCAACGGGGGATCGGCCGGATGCCGTGGACGCGAGCGAAGTCGACCGTTCGTTGCACGTCGACAGGCGAGGCGCAGTAGGCGATCGCCGCCGGTCGGGCGACGTCGAAGCGCGGATCGAACAGCTCTCGCGCGGTCGCGTAGCCGCGATCGGATGGCAGCACCAGGCTGCCCGAGAGCGAGCGCGCGAGCGACCGCCATGCCGCCGCGCCCGGCGGCGCCATCGACTTCGCGGTCCGGATCGCCGAGCGAACGCTCGGTCGCGTCGCTGACGCGCCACAGCCCGCGAGCGCGGGAACGCTCAGCGCGGCGATCGCGACGGCCCCGTCGCGGAGGAAGCGGCGACGATCGACGAGGGTCGCGTCGCGAAGCGGTGGCAGACCGATAGCGATCGGTGTAGCGTACGCGCCGTGGCCTTGGTCTTCCGCCCGCACGACGGTTACCTCCCCGCTTACCGACGGCATTTCACCGATCCGAGGCGCGAGCGTGGGTTCCTCAGCGCCGTTGGGTTCACGACAACGTTCGCGATCGTACGGATCATCACCCACTCCATCAGGGCCGGGATCGGGCCGTTTCACAACCTGAGCAGCGGTGGTCGCCACCTCCACCACTGCACGTTCGGGATCTTCGGGCTGCTGGGACTGGGGTACCTGTGGACCTATCAGCTCGCGATCGGAGTCCATCCCGGGAGCCGCGTGGCGTCACGGTTCGCCTCGACCACCTACGGAATCGCCGGTGCGCTCACGCTCGACGAGTTCGCGCTGTGGTTCGACCTCCAGGACGACTACTGGACGAAGGCGGGGCGTAAGAGCATCGACGCCGTGGCGATCTTCGGCGGCCTGCTGACGATGGGAGTCGCGGGCCGGAGCCTGCTGAAAGAGCTGATCCGAGCGCCGGAAGCCGGCCTGCGCGAGGCCGAGCGGCTCTAGCCTCCGCACTACATCCAGCGCTTGCGCCGGAAGTAGACCCACAGGCCGAGTACGGACAAGAGCAGGAGCCCGACCCCGAACACGGCGAACGACCACGTCGTGTTGAGGATCTTGTTCGTGAGGAACGAGAAGTTCTGGCCGAAGAACCCGGTCAAGAAGGTCAGGGGCAGGAAGATCGTGGCGATGATCGTGAGCTGCTTGTTGACCTCACCCTGGCGGTTGGCGACGGTGGAGAGATACATATCGGTCGTACCGCTGAGGAGATCCCGGTAGGAGTCGACCAGCTCGGAGATCCGGATCAGGCTGTCGTAGAGGTCGCGGAAGTACAGGCGATCGTCGGCTTCGAGGCCCGGGAGGTCCGCGATCCGCTCCGCGTCGCGGGCGAAGACATCGCGGCTGGGGGTGATCACCCGCCGCATCGCGACGAGGTCACGCTTGAGCGCGAAGATCCGCTGCAGGCTCTCCTCGGTCGGCTCGGCGATGACGGCTTTCTCGATCTCGTCGATGTCGTCGTCGATGCGATCGAGCACCGGGAAGAACGTCGACGTGACGACGTCGAGGATCTTGTAGACGAGGAACTGCTCGCTGCGGACGGTGTTCGCGAGATAGCGCTCGCGCAGCGCCGCGAGCGGACCGAACGGCCGCCTGTGGATGGTGATGACGTAGTCCCCGGAGATGATCACGTGGACCTCGCGCAGCAGCGGCTGGCCGGATGAGATTCCCGCATCCACCCCGTAGACCACGAGCAGGACGTACGAGCCGTACTCCTCGAACTTCGGTCGCTGGCTGAACGTTCGCGCGTCCTCGACCGTGAGCGGGTGGAGACGGAATGTCCTGCCGAGGCGCTCGAGTTGATCGTCGGTCGGACCCTCCAGGTCGAGCCAGAAGAATTGACCGTCGCGCAGATGGGCGCGCACGTCATCGTGCTCCGAATCGGTGAAGCACGGGACGCGCAGTCCAATAGGTTGCTTCGCGTCGGGTGAGCGGGAGTGCGGACTCGCCTCCACGACGCGGATCATAGGCGGCGGCGGCGGCTATCCCACCCACGATCGCGGAGTCACGACGGTTCCCGGCCTATTCGTGCTCGGGCTTCCGTGGCTCCACACGTGGGGCTCGGCCAGGTTCGCGGGGATCGAGCGAGACGCGCGCTACGTCGCCGACCGTGTCGCCGAGTACCGCGCCGTCGCGTCTGCGGCCGCGGCGTAGGGGGATCGTCGGCCGGCCCGCGGGTGACCGGTAGGATCGGGCCATGCCCGACCGGCTGTACTTCACCGAATCCGACGCGGCTAACGCCTTGATCGCCGCGGACCCGATGGCATTGCTCGTGGGCTTCGTGCTCGATCAGCAGGTCACCGTGCAGAAGGCGTTCGCCGGACCGCTCGAGCTCAAGGAGCGCCTCGGTGGGATCGACGCGGCCACGCTGGCGTCGGCGGACCTGGAGGCCGTATTCCGCGACAAGCCGGCGATCCACCGCTTTCCCGGCTCGATGGCCAGACGCGTGCACGACCTCGCGGTGTATGTAGGCAACCGTTACGACGGCGATGCCGCGCGCGTCTGGACCGACGCGGCCGACACGGATGCGCTGCGCGCCAACCTGCTCGCGCTCCCCGGCTTCGGTGAAATGAAGGTCAAGGCCCTGGGGGCCGTGCTCGCCAAGCGCTTCGGTGTCGATGCCGCCCGCGAGCTCGTCCCGTGGCATCCCACGCTCGGTGACGTCGACTCGCCGCAGGCGCTCGCGGACTACCAAGCAGCCAAGCGCGCCCACAAGGCCGAGTGGTCCAAGGCTCGAGCCGGCGTGTAGCGGCGGGCGATCACTTCGCTAGCCACGCCGAGAACGGTCCTCGGCACCCATCCCGGCTGTTGCCTCGCCCGCCACGGGCATGAGGCCGAACGCCTCGGCGATCAGCTCGTAGGAGCGTCGCCGGGCGTCGTGATCGTGGGTGATCGTCACCACCATGAGCTCGTCGGCTCCGTACTGCAGTGCGACTGACTCGAGACCCGCGCGTACCTGCTCGGGGTCGCCGATGATCGCCCGCCGGCGCCGCTCGCGGGACCCGGCGAGCGAAGGCTGGGAGGCGAGGAAGCGCAGAGCCTTCTCGACCGGCGGCACTGGGATCAGGCGGCCCTGGTTAAGGAGTCGCAGCGTCATCTGGGTGCTCGAGGCCAGACGCTGCGCCTCCTCCTCGGTATCCGCGCAGATCGCCCAAGCCGCGACCGCCAATACCGGGGACGGCAGCTCCTCGCTGTCGTGGAACTCCGCGCGATATTGGGCGGCGATCTCCGCACCGCCGGCGTTGATGAAGTCGGCGAAGGCATAGCGCAGCCCGAGCTCGGCCGCCCAGATACCGCTCTGCGGAGAGGAACCCAGCAGCCACGGCTCGGGGCGCTCGGGGAGGCCGGGAAGCGTGGCCGCGAGTCGCGCGAACGGATGCTCAGTCGGCAGATCGTCGTTCAGATAACCGAGCACCTCGGTCAGCTGTTGGGGGAAGTCGTCGGGAGAAGGTCCGCGGCGGTCGCGCTGGAGCGCAAACATCGTCATCGGATCGGTGCCGGGGGCGCGCCCGAACCCGAGGTCGATGCGCCCCGGGAAGAGCCCGCTCAGCGCGCTGAAGGTCTCCGCCACCTTGAGCGGGCTGTAGTGCGGCAGCATCACGCCGCCACTTCCGACCCGAAGCGTCGCCGTGGCGGCGGCGACGGGTCCGATCAGCGCCTCCGGCGAGGCGCTCGCGAGCCCCGGCGTGCCGTGATGCTCGGCGATCCAATAGCGGTGATAACCGAGGTCGTCGGCGAGCTTCGCCAGGTCGATCGTGTTGCGGAGCGCGTCGGCGCCACGGGAGCCCTCGGGAATCGGCGATTGATCGAGCACGCTGAGGCGTACGTCCATGCGTCTGATTCTCGCAGGGGCGCAGGTTCGGCCGGCGGACGCGTTCCGCCGCTCACCGCCACTTGCGCTCGCGGTCCTGGCGGCTACCGCCTGTTCTGTCGAGCGCGTCGAGCGCCGCCATGTCCTGCGCCGAGGCCGTGTGGGCTCATATGACAACGGGTAACGTACGCGCGCCGCGTCAAAACGAGGGCCGCGTCAAAACGAGGAGATGCGATGGGTTTCGACCAATACCACGAGCCACCTGGCGAGTTGCCGCCCGCCACCCGCACGTTCGCGCGCCTGTGCGCCTCGCTCACCGAGGAGGCCGAGGCGATCGGATGGTACGAGCAGCGTCTCGCAGTCGAGACCGACGCCGAGGCCCTCGCCGTCATGCGCGATGCCCAGGGGGAGGAGTTCAAGCACTTCAGCATGGATCTCGAATTCCTCTTGCGTCGCACCCCGGCGTGGCGCGAGATCGCCCAGGGGGTCCTCTTCCAGGCCGGCGACATCGTCGAGCATGGAGAAGCGGCCGAGGCGGAGGCGTTCGAAGGTGACGACTCTGGGGGCGACGGCGCCGCCCGGACCGGCGGCTCGGGCTCGCTCGGCATCGGCAGCCTGAGGGGAGCGACGCGATGAACCACCTCCTTCGCGCACTCGCGCCGATCAGCGAATCGGGCTGGAAGCTGCTGGACGATGAAGCGAGCGAGCGCCTGACCCCAGCGCTCGCTGCACGCAAGCTGGTCGATTTCTCCGGCCCGCACGGCTGGGAGCACTCGGCGAGCAATCTCGGGCGGACGGTCGCCCTGGCGTCCGCGCCCTGCGACGGGGTGAGCGCCGCCCAGCGACGGGTATTGCCGCTCGTCGAGGTGCGAGCCGACTTCGAGGTGTCGCGGGCAGAGCTCAGGGACGCCGACCGCGGGGCCGTCGACCCCGACCTCGCGTCGCTCGATAAGGCCGCTCACCAGATCGCGGTGGCGGAGAACGTCACCGTGTTTCACGGATGGAAGGGCGCGATCACGGGAATCTCGGAGGCTTCGCCCTACGAGCGGATACGTCTCGGCGACCTCACCGACGCCTATCCGCAACCAGTGGCGGGGGCCATCGAGCGCCTCCTCCACAGCGGCATCAGCGGTCCGTACGCGCTCGCGCTCGGAGGCGAGCAGTACCAGCGCGTGGTCGAGACCGCCGAGCACGGCGGATATCCCCTGCTCGAGCACCTGCGCAAGATCCTCGAAGGGCCGATCGTGTGGGCCCCGGGAGTCAAGGGCGCGGTCGTGCTGAGCCTCCGCGGCGGCGACTTCCTGTTCGAATCCGGCCAGGACCTGGCGCTCGGCTATGACAGCCACGACGGCGACGTGGTGCGGCTGTACCTCGAGCAGAGCTTCAGCTTCGCTGTCGCGACGCCGGAGGCGGCCGTTGTGCTCGACCCGTAAGGACCAAGAAGGCCGCCGGGCCACGACCTGGCGCCGTTCTTCCTCGGACCGGCGCACATGTCATCATTGGTCGATGTCCGCAGACGATGGTGGCCACGAGAGCTTCGAGGAACGGATTCGCTCGATCGCGCGCGAGATCAGCCGTTCGATCGAGCGGGTCGCCCAGGTCGATCTGGAGGAGATCGCTGAGGCGATCGGCGTTGACCCCAGCCGCGCAACCGACCTGGTCGACAGCGCCATGGGATGGCTGCGCGCCCATGCGGGGGACTTCAGCGACGATGTGGCGGTGTGGGGAGCCGGGCCGGCGGGCGAGACGTCCCACGCGGAGCCGCTGCGGCGCGCGGGACCGCATCCGCTCGATCTGCCGACGGCGGAGCAGGGCCAAGCGCTCGCTGCCTTGGATTCGGGCCGCTGGATGGTCGAGCCGGGGAGTCACGCGCTCGCGGCTCAAGGTGACGGACCCGGACCGAGCGACGCGCTAGGGCTGGTCGGCGAGCTGCGCGCCCGCGACTGGATCGCGGCCGACGGCGAGGTCACGCTGGTCGGTCGCCACGCTCTCAGCCGATGGCTGGACGCCGATAACCTTCGCTCGGCCGAAGCCTGACCCGCACTCTGGGGTCAGGACGCGGGCTTCGATCACCGATCAGGATCAAGCGACGCTCCTGAGGGCTGGCTCCGCTCCCTCGCGAGCGCGAAATTCGAGCCAGCGCGTCGCGTCGGGACCGCAGAGGGGAAGGCAGATCGCGTAGCCCTGGGCGCCGTCGCAGCCAAGCGCGCGGAGATCGGAGAGCAGCGAGGGGTCGTGCACCCCTCCGGCGACTGCGCGCAGACCCAGGCGATGGGCGAGATCGATCGTCGAGCTGACGACGATCGCTTCGCTGCAGCCCTCGGCCATGCGACTCACAAACAACGGGTCGATCTTAAGCTCGGAAACCGGGAGATCGGCGAGGTAACCGAGGGACGAGTAACCGGTGCCGAAATGATCGATCGAGCTCTCTACGCCGGCATGATCGAGCTCCTGGAGCACCGAGCGAGCCGCGACGGGATCGGCCATCAGCGTGCCCTGGGTGACCTCGAGCTTGAGCCGGCTCGGTGGAACGCCCGCGTGCTCGAGGGCGTCCAAGACCCGTTCGGCGAAGCCGCCGTCGACGAGCACCTTGGCGGATATGTTCACCGCTACGGCGATATCGAAGCCCGTCCTCCGCCACTGTGCTGCCCGTGCGAGCGAGCGGTCGAGGACCCGCTGGTGAGCGGTTTGATCAGGTTCGTGTGCTCGGCCACGTCGATGAACGAGGCTGGCATGAGCAGGCCGAGATCGTGATGCTCCCAACGCACGAGTGCCTCGATCGCGACCACGGCCCCGGTGCGCACGCTTTAGGGCGGGTTCCGGAGCAATAGACAGAATGTCGCCCACCGAGAGCCCGCCTGCCCTCGCCCAGCACGCGCCTGAGAACGCGATGGCTGATCCCGGCGAGATCGCGCGCTTCCACGATCGCTGCAGCGACCTCATGCGCGAACTGCTGGACGCGCTGGCCGCGACGCCCGAGTATCCGCGCACCTTCCCGGAGATCGAGGACGCGTTGGGGTGGCCACGGCGCCGGATCGCCAGCATGCTCGGCGGCGTCTCGCGCGTGCGCCACACCGAGTTCGGCGGCCGGCGCCCCTATCGCTTCCAGGACGATCGCCGGTCGCCATCCGGCCGCTGGGAGATGTGGATGGACGCCGACCAGGCGCGGGCCGTGCGCGCGGCGCCACGGACCTAACCCGCCCAGCACGACGCCGCCGCAGCGCCACACACCCCACGGAGCCCACCGGACGGACGTCGAGTCGGCCGGATATACGAGCCTTTAGAGTCGGCGCATGACTGCTGCAGCGCCTCGCCGGTCCCGCATCTCGCGGGTGATCGCCTTCGCACCGGGGCGGGCGAACCTGATCGGAGAGCACACCGACTACAACGACGGGCTGAGCCTCCCGTTTGCCATCGAGGAGGGGGTGCGCGTCGCCGCCGCGCCCAGCGACGGAGACGATGTCATCGCGCGGGCGATCGACCGCGGCGAGGAGGAGAGCTTTCCGCTCTCGGGAGGGTCCCGGCAGCGCACGGGCGGCTGGGCCGACTTCGTGCGCGGGACGCTGGGCGAGCTCTCGGCGGCCGGATTCGATCTGCGCGGCGCCGAGCTCGAGATCGCGGGCGATGTACCCGAGGGCGGCGGACTCTCCTCCTCGGCGGCGATCGAAGTCGCGCTCTGTCTTGCCCTGCTCGCCATCGCGGGCCTCCCCGAGCCGGAGGACCGCGTGGTCCTCGCGCGTCTGTGCTCGCGCGTTGAGAACGACTGGGTCGGGGCGCATACCGGTCTCCTCGACCAGCTTGCCTCTCTATTCGGAGAGCACGACCGCGCGCTGCGTATCGACTTCCGCACGCTCGAGATTCGGCCGGTGCCCCTGCGCATGCACCAGTGGAAACTGGTGACCGTTCCCTCAGGCGAGGAGCACTCGCTCGCCGAGTCCGGCTACAACGATCGCCGTGCGGAGTGCGAGCTCGCGCGGCGCATGCTGGGGCTTGACAGCCTGCGCGACGCGCGCTCGGAAGACCTCGTCCGGCTCCCCGATCCGCTCGACCGCCGCGTACAGCATGTGATCGAGGAGAACGCGCGCGTCGAGGCGACGGTCGAAGCGCTGCAGCGTGGCGACTTCGCCGAGGTCGGGCGAATGCTCAACGCTTCGCACGCGAGCTTGCGCGACCTCTATGACTCCTCGACGGACGCCGTCGAGCGGACGGTCGGGCGGCTGCTCGCCGGCGGCGCAGCGGGCGTGCGGATCATGGGAGGCGGGTTCGGCGGCCACGTGCTGGCACTGCTGACTCCCGAGACATCATTGCCCGACGATGCGCGCCGCGTAGCTCCGTCGAGGGGAGCGCGGCTGCTCGACGTGGAATAGCCTCGACGTCCGTCCTCCCGGGTTGGGAACATATGTTCGTGTCGGCTGAGGCCACGATCTTGCATGCCGATCTCGACGCGTTCTACGCATCGGTCGAGCAGCGAGACGATCCTCGCTTGCGCGGGCGACCGGTGATCGTCGGCGCGGGCGTCGTGCTGGCGGCCAGCTACGAGGCCAAGGCCCAAGGCGTGCGGACAGCGATGGGCGGGAACCAGGCGCGTCGATTATGTCCCCGGGCAGCCGTCGTTGCGCCCCGCATGTCGGCCTATGCCGAGGCGAGCAAGGCGGTGTTCGAAGTGTTCGAGGAGACGGCGCCGCTGGTCGAGGGCCTATCGATCGACGAGGCGTTCCTCGACGTGCGTGGGCTGGGGAGGATTTCGGGCAGGCCGATCGAGATCGCGGCGAGGCTGCGACACCGTGTCGCCCAGCGCGTCGGCCTGCCGATCACCGTTGGAGTAGCACGGACCAAGTTCCTCGCGAAGGTTGCGAGCGGCGTGGCCAAGCCCGACGGCCTGCTGCTTGTGCCGGCCGACGGGGAGCTGGCCTTCCTGCACCCCCTGCCCGTCGAAAGGCTCTGGGGCGTGGGGCGAGTGACGTCCCTCAAGCTGCGCCGCCGGGGGATCACGACCGTCGGCGAGATCGCCGGCCTCAGCGAGCAGGAGTTGGTCTCGATCATCGGTCGGGCGTCGGGGCGCCACCTGCACGCGCTGTCCCACAACCGGGACCCTCGTCCGGTGCAAGGGCGCCGCCGCCGTCGCTCGATCGGGTCACAGCACGCCCTCGGCCGGTCACGAACATCGCCCGACGAGATCGATACCGTGGTTGTCGGCCTCGTCGACCGCGTCACTCGTCGGATGCGCGCGTCCGGGCGCGTCGGGCGCACCGTCGTCCTGCGCTTGCGCTTCGATGACTTCTCGCGAGCATCGCGTTCACATACCCTTGCTCACGCCACCGCACATACGGGAACGATCCTCGCCACGGTCAGGGCACTGGTGTGTGCTGCCGCGCCCACGATCGAGCGTCGGGGCCTCACGCTCGTGGGCGTCGCGATCGGCAACCTCAGCAACGACGGCGCGGTGCAACTCGTGCTGCCGTTCGATCGACGCGGCAGCAGCGCCCTCGACGCCGCCATCGACGACATTCGTGAGCGGTTTGGGTCGGGCGCCGTGACTCGGGCCGTTCTGCTCGGCCGCGACCCAGGCCTGTCGATGCCCCTGCTGCCCGACTGAGATCCCCGGTGCGACGAGGACATCGGCCGTCAGTCGGTGGTGCGACGCCGATACAGATGCGTGGCCAAGGGAGCGAAGATCGCCAACAGCGCGACGGACCACAGCAGCGACGCGAGCACCGCGTGTTGCATCGGCCAGGCGTGAATCGTGGCGGAGGGATTTGGGTTCGCGAAGAGCCCCCGGCAGGCGGCGGTGACGGCGCTCACGGGATTCCAGTCGGCGATCACCCGCAGTACCGTCGGCATGTGCTGGGTGGGGACCAGTGCGTCGGAGACGATCGCGAGGGGGAAGAGGATGACGAGGCCGAGCCCCTGGGCCGACTCGGCGCTTTCGCTGATCATGCCCAGGCAGGCGCAGCCCCAGGACAAGGCGTAGCTGAAGAGCAGGAAAAGGCCGAACCCACCCATTGCCGAGGCCACGCCGGCCTCCGGTCGCCAGCCGATGACGAGGCCGGTGGCGGCGACAAAGGCAGCGCAGATGGCGGCAGTCAAAAGGTCAGAGAGCGATCGCCCGACGAGCACCGCGGGTCGCCACATCGGGAGGGTCCTGAAGCGGTCGATGACGCCGCTGCCCAGATCGTCGCTGAGTCCGACCGCGGTCCCGATCGCGGAGGTCGTGAGGTTGATCGCGAGCAGACCGGCGATCGCGTAGTCCGTGTAGCTGCCGCCGTGCGGCAGCACGACGCCGGAGCCGAACACGTAGACGAATAACAGCGTGAAGAGGACCGGCTGGATCGTCACATCCGAGAGCCGGAGCGGCTCGCGGGCGATGTGGACGAGGTTGCGTCCAGTGAGCACGGCGACGTCGCACAGCGCTCGCACGAGGCCACGGGAGATCTGCGAGCTCGCGACCGGCGCGCTGGGAACTAGCGTGGTGGCAGTCATCGGTGCGCAACCTCCAGCGCCGCTTCAGATCCCCCAGGCTCGGCGGCTGCCCCGAGCCCATCCGTCGGATGGCCGGTCAGCGCGAAGAACACGTCGTCGAGTGAGGGTTGATGCACGTCGACGTCGTCGACGGTGACACCGGCCGAGTCGAGGGCCCGCACCACCGCCGTCGCCAAACCGCGAGCTCGATGGACCGGCGCTCGCAATCGGCGCCCATCGTGGCTCACGCGTACAGGACCGGCGGCGAAGGGCGCGAGCGCGACGGAGGCAGCAGTGTCCGCCTCGCTGAGCGTGACCTCGAGGCGTGCGCCACCGATCTGCGCCTTGAGCTCGGCGGCCGTGCCGCCGGCGATCACCCGGCCGTGATCGATGACCACGATCCGGTCGGCGAGCTCGTCGGCTCGTCGAGAGTCTGGGTCGTGAGCAGCAGCGTCACGCCGTCGGCGACGAGCTCCCGGATCACGCCCCACATGCGCACTCTGCTCGTGGGATCGAGACCGGTCGTCGGCTCGTCGAGGAAGAGCACCGATGGTCGCGTCACGAGGCCGGCGGCGAGGTCGAGGCGGCGGCGCATCCCGCCCGAGTACCCCTTCAGCACCCGGTCCGCGGCATCGGCGAGGTCGAACCGCTCGAGCAGGTCGATCGCTCGCGCCCGTGCGTCGGCGCGGCGCAATCCGCTGAGGCGTCCGATCATCACCAGGTTCTGACGACCGGTGAGAACCCCATCGAGGGTGGCATCCTGAGCCGTGACGCCGATGTTCCCCCGCACCGCGGCCGCCTCGCGCACCACGTCGTAGCCAGCGACACGCGCCGAACCGCTATCGGGCAGCGAAAGCGTGGTGAGGATGCGAACCGCCGTGGTTTTGCCGGCACCGTTCGGTCCAAGCACTCCGAGGATGGCTCCGCCCGGGACCTCGAGGTCGAGACCGTCGAGCGCGACGGTCGAGCCGAATCGCTTCGTCAGGCCGTGGGCTTCGATCATCAGCGTGCTCGTCATCGCGAATCCTTACTTGTCGACCGGCTAGCTAGTGACGACCGCACCCTACGCATTTTCTAGCCGGCCGTCAAGTAAACTAGGGTCAACATGGTCCAGCACTCGCGACGGGGACGGCCCCGCGGTTCGATGCGCGAGCGCATTCTCGACGTCGCGCTCGAGCTATTCAGCGAGCAGGGCTATGAAAAGACATCGCTTCGCGAAATCGCACAGAAGCTTGGCGTCACGAAGGCCGCGCTCTACTTCCACTTCGAGCACAAAGAGGACATTTTCCTCGAGCTCCACCTGCGCCTTCACGCCCTCGGGCGGGAGGCATTTGACGAGCTTGAGAGTTTGCACGATGGCCAACAGCGCGCCGATGCGTGGCCACACGTCCTCGATCACTTCATCGATCAACTCATTGGCAACCGCGACCTCCTCCTCCTCCACGTGCGAAACCCCAACGCGCTTGACCAGCTCGCGCACAACGAGCGCCACCAGGCCGAGAACGAGGACATCCAGCAGCAGATGGGTCGACTGCTCGCAAGCCCCGATATACCGCTCGCCCAGCGGGTGCGCATGGCGTGCTCGATCGGCGCGGTGATCGGCGTCATCATCGGCGCCGGCGGGGTGTTCAGCGACGTGTCGTCAGCCGAGCTCGCCGCGCTCGTCCGAGACGCTGCTCGCGACCTTTTGTTCGTTCCGGGCCAGCCATGAGCACACCGGCATCCAGCGTTCACAGACCTTGGCGGCGCCCGCAGTAGTAGACGGCGAAACCCAGCCCGCCCGCGGGGCTCGACGATCCCGTGGCCGAGTTAAGGGGCAGACAGTGACGGGCCACCCACACGAGGCGCGGATCGCTGACCGTGGGCGCCTGGATGACGATGTGGAAATCGCCCTTGGCGATCATCGATTTCAGGACGGTGAGTGACGGTTCGGGAATGGTCCCGGTGTAACCGCCGATCGGCAGCACCTCCTCTCCACTATCGTAGATGAACGGAGCGGCGATAGCCGAGGTTTGCGTCGCCATCAGATCCGGCCGGCCGTCGTCGGCCTGCTCCAAGGGCGCGAGCAGAGGTGCTGTCTGGCTCGCGATGCCACCCAGGGTTCGCGCGAGCGTCGAGGCGGCAGTCGGCTCGAAGGGGGTGTCAAACGGCCCGAAACCGTTGGCCACGAGAGAGATCGACGCCACCGCGGGAACTGCGACGGCGGCGACGGCAGCGAGGCCCAAGGCGCCGGCTCTCGTTGCCAGTGCGGTGGGGATGAGCAGGACCGCGATGGCGGCGAGACCGAGCGCGACCTCGACCTCCGGTAAGCCGGCCACAAGGCCGACTCCCCTGGTGGGAAGAAGCCACGCCGCGAGCCCGCAGGTCACGGCAACCGCGGCGGCCACCACGAGCCGAGCCGACCTGCTGCCCCGGCGCTCGGAGGCCACCGCAAGACCCGCCCCGAGCAACCCCGCGATCGGCGGTGACAGCGCCGCGGTGTAATAGGGATTGATCGATGAGCTTGCACTGAAGGTGGCCAGGAGCACGATCAGCCATGTCCCCCACAGCACACTGCCGGCGCGGAGCAGATCATCTTTCCGCCTGCTGATGATCAGGCAAGCGGCGAGCGCGAGGAGCGCCGCCGGGATCAGCCAGGCCGTGTCGCGCCCGTAGGACCCGGTGAGCAGGCGGCTCCAACCCGCCGCGCCCGAGCCCAGTGGCAGACCGATGACCTTCGAGAGCAGCTGATTGGGTGACGCCTGGTCGAGCCGGCCGAAGCCGTTGTACACGAACACTTGGCTGAAGATCGAGTTTCCGCTGCTGCCGTCGACGTAGGGGCGGCCGGTCGCGAGCGAGAGGGAGACAACGAGCATCCAGCTAAGCGACACCGCAGCCACGACGACCCCGGTGGCGCCGAGTCGCCCGAGCCGGCGGCCCCGTCCGCCGGGGCCAGCGAGCAGATAGGCGAGAGCGAGCGCCGGCAGGACGAGCCACGCCTCGATCATCTTCGCTTGGAAAGCCAGTCCGACGAAGATCCCGGCGAGGATCAGGCTTCGCATGCGCCCGGAGATCACGGCGGTGACGGTGGCGTCGGCTGCGAGGAGGAGCAGGAGGACCAACAGGGTGTCGGAGATGTTGCCCCGGTTGAGAGCAACCGTCGCCGGAGAGAGCACGAGCACGGCAGCCGCGGCGATGCCGGCGAGGGCTCCTGACAGCCGGCGGACGGCGTGGTACAGGATGAGGACGCTCGCCATCCCTTCCACGATCTGGGGGGCAACGATGGCCCACGCGTGGAGCCCGAACACGCGCACGGACAGAGCCTGTACCCAGAATGCCCCGGGGAGCTTGTCGACGGTGACCGTGCCGGCCGGGTCGAATGCCGCGAAGAAGAAGTTGTGCCAGCTCATCGACATGCTGCGCACGGCCGCCGCGTAATAGATCTCGAGGTTGCCCGTGGCGTTCCACGAGTAGAGGAAGCCCGCCAGGGCCGTCAGGGCCAGGAGCGCGGGACGCGCCCAAGCTGGGTGGCCCTCGGGCGACCGCCACCAAGCGAACGACCCGCGTGTCACCAGACGTCGCAACAAAGCCACGCCGCGGCACGCTACGGGTTGACCCTCCCGATTTCCAGATCGCAGTGGCGCATCGTGCGATGCCGCGGGCGCATCTCATCGACAGGCCCTCCCTGAGACTCAGCCGGAGGGCGGTTCGCGGCTATCCTCTATGGCCTGAGTCGCCCTCCATGGCTTGACCCCTCGGAGCTTCGCGTCGGCCTCGGCTGCATGCGTCTATCGACCGACGAGAGCGGTGACGAGGAGCTCGCCGGCGAGACGATCGCGGCGGCCGCCGAGGCGGGCATCACCGTGTTCGACACCGCTCGCGCGTACGGGCGCGGCGAGGCTGAGCTCGGTCACAACGAGCGGCTCCTGGCCGCTGCTCTGCGACAGTGTGGCCGGCAGCGGACCGCGCGGATCGTGACAAAAGGGGGCATGACGCGATCGGACGGCGCGTGGGTGCCCGACGGGCGCGCGAAGGCGATCCTCAGTGACTGCGAGGCGAGCCTGGTCGCCCTCGACGGCTTACCGATTGACGTCTATCTCATCCACGCGCCCGATCCGCGGACACCATGGCGCACCTCGGTGCGCGCACTCGCTCGACTGATCTCCGAAGGCGTCGTGCGTCGCGTCGGGCTGTCGAATGTCAATCGCGCGCAACTCGACGAGGCGCTCGAGCTCGCTCCGGTGACGGCGGTCGAGGTCGCGCTCAGTCTCGACGATGATCGCGCGCTTCGCGGAGGTGTCGTCGAGCGCTGCGCCGAGATGGGAATCGCGGTGATCGCCCACTCCCCGCTTGGCGGGCCGCGTCGCGCGGTCGCCCTGGCTCGACGCCGGCCGTTGGCTGATGTCGCGCACGCACACGGCGTTGACCCGGCCGAGGTCGCCCTCGCGTGGGTGCTCGAGCTGTCCCCGGCCGTGATCGCGATCCCAGGCGCACGGCGCCCCGAAACGGCGCGCAGCGCAGCTCACGCGGCACAGCTCGGCCTTGGCGCTGAGGACCGAGCCGTCCTGGGCCGCGTGTTCGGCGGCTCCCGTCGGGCTCGGCGCGAGCCACCGCGACCGCCGGATGACGCTGAAGTGCTCCTCGTGATGGGAATCCCGGGCGCCGGGAAGAGCCGAATCGCCGCGGAGTACGTCGCCCGCGGCTACCTGCGTCTCAACCGCGACGAGCGCGGCGGCGGCTTGCGCGAGCTCGCCCATGCGCTGGAAGAGGAGCTGTCGTCAGGCGTTCGGCGGGTCGTCCTCGACAACACGTATCTCGCGCGTGCTGCGCGAAGCTACGTGATCGAGGCGGCGAGCCGACACCAGATCCCGACGAGGTGCGTGTGGCTCAGCACGCCGCTCGCGCAAGCGCAGGTCAATCTTGTCGAGCGTCTGCTCGAGCGTTTCGGGACTCTCCCGACCCCCGACGAGCTGCGAAAGCTGGCGCGAGGAGCGCAGGGCGTGCTCACCCCGACGTCCCAAATGCGCGCCCTTCGCGAGCTCGAGCCGCCCTCTGCCGACGAGGGATTCGCGGGCGTGGAGGTGATGCCCTTCAGGCGCATCCACCGATCATCAGAGCGTGCGCGCAGGGGTGTCTTCGTTGCGGCAGCGGCGCTGCGGGAACCAGCTTGGGAGCACGCACTGCAAAGCGGCGATCGCGACGCGCCACATCTGATCTTCGACTGGATCCCCGACGGCGCACTGGACATGCTCGACCCCTGTGTCGTCCGCCTCACCGGCGCGGTCTCTGGCCCGGTGCAGAGCGCGCTCTGTCCCCACGCAGGCGGCCCCCCGAGCTGCTGGTGTCGGCCGCCGCTGCCAGGGCTCGCGCTCGCTTTCGCGCGAGCACACGAGCTCGAGCTCTCACGCTCGATCCTCATCGGAGCCGGACCGGCTCATCGCACGCTCGCGGCGACGCTCGGAGCCCGATACGTCTCCGCATGACCCGATGACATACGCCCCGCATGACCCGATGAGCCCGGGGTGCCGGAGCCCGCCGGGTCGCGGCCGACCGACCACTCGGCCGGCGGTGCCGTAGAACTCCGGGTGCATGGCTGCGTCTGAGGCAATCATGGTCGACGCCGGTGGGCGCGATTTGCGCGTGTCCAACCCCGAGCGCGTGATCTTCCCGATGACCGAACGCTCACGGGCAGTGACAAAGCTCGACATCGTCGAGTACTACCTCGCCGTTGGCGACGGCATCATGCGCGCACTCCAGCGGCGACCGACGACGCTCGAGCGCTGGCCGAAGGGCGTCCACCCGGGCATCGTCATCTCGACCCGTGAGCGGGGTGGCGGCGACGCCTTCTTTCAGAAGCGCATCCCGCGGGGAGCTCCGGACTACGTGCAGACTTCACGGATCCAGTTCCCGTCGGGGCGCTCCGCGGATGAGATCTGCCCCACCGAGGTGGCAGTTGTCGGCTGGGCGGCGCAGATGGGCACGATCACCTTTCACCCGTGGCCGGTTCGCAGCGACGACGTTGACCATCCAGACGAGCTGCGCATCGACCTCGACCCGCAGCCGGGCACCGACTTCGCGGACGCCGTGCGGGTCGCCGCCGAGGCCCGCGTGCTCTTGCATGAGCTGGGCTACATCGGCTTCCCGAAGACGTCGGGCGGCCGGGGTGTCCATATCTACGTCCGGATCGCGCCACGCTGGACGTTCACCGACGTCCGCCACGCCGCGATCACCTTCGGTCGTGAGCTCGAGCGGCGTCTCCCCGGCCAGGTGACGACCAACTGGTGGAAGGAGGAGCGCGGCCAGCGCATCTTCGTCGACTACAACCAGAACGCGCGTGATCGCACCATCGCCTCCGCGTACAGCATTCGGCCCAAGGCGGGCGCGCCGGTGTCCGCGCCGGTGGCCTGGGATGAGCTCCCCACGGTCGCGCCCGAGGACTTCACCGTGGCGACGATGCCCGCTCGCTTCGCCGAGGTGGGCGATCTCCACGCTGCCATCGACGACGCGGCCCACTCGTTGCAGCCGCTCTTGGACATGTACGAGACCGATGGCACCGAGGGCAAGGGAGACCTACCCTACCCGCCCGACTACCCGAAGATGCCGGGAGAGCCTAAGCGGGTGCAGCCTTCGCGCGATCGAGACCGCCGGTAGCCGTCACCGGGACTGGGGTAGCTTGACCGAGCGGCGCTTGGTCACGGGCGCCGACGGCGGCGGCACCACCGGCCCGATGTCCCCGTCCGGCGCCTCGTCCAGGTCGGCGATCACAGGCGCGTGATCGCTTGGTCCCCGGCCCTTGCGGGCCTGGCGATCGACCCACGCCGCCCGAACCCGACTCGCGACCGGGGTGCTGGCAAGGATCAGATCGATCCGCATCCCGAGGTCCTGGTGGAACATCCCTGCCCGGTAGTCCCAGTAGCTGAATACCCGCTCGTTCGGCCAGCGATCGCGCACCACGTCGTGCAAGCCGAGCGCCTGCAGCTCGGCCAGTGCCGCCCGCTCGGGCGGCGTGACATGAGTCTGGCCGACATAGGCGTCCGGATCGAAAACGTCGTCGTCGGTCGGTGCGATGTTCATGTCGCCACATACGATCGTCGCCTGAGGACCGGCGGCAACCATCTCCCGTAGCGAAGCCAGCCAGGCGAGCTTGTACCGGTAGTGCTCGGAGCCCGGCGTGCGCCCATTGGGCACGTATACCGAGACCACCCGGATCTCGCCACAGGTCGCCGACACCGCGCGCGCCTCCGGATGCGGGAAGCCGGGCGCACCGGGGACGCCCGCGACAACGTCGCTCAGCCCGACGCGCGAGAGGATCGCCACCCCGTTCCACGTCGCCTCGCCGTGAAGCGCGACGGTATACCTGCGGTTGGCGAGCTCGTCACCGACCAGATCGACGAACGCATCGTCGGCAAGCTTCGTCTCCTGGAGACACACGACGTCGGGCTGGCGCTCATCGAGCCACGGGAGCAGCCGAGGCAGCCGCTGCTTGACTGAGTTGACGTTCCAGGTCGCGATCCGCATCAATTCCACCGCAACGGCGACGCCGACGCCCACGCCGCCGAGGTCTCACCGACCCCGAACTCTTGCAGCTCCTCCCGTGAGAGCGTGCGGGTCACGCGGGTTCTCGCGAGCGCGAGCAGGGCCCGGGGATTCTCGCAGTCAGGGCACGCGTCCCACTCGCGGACGTCATTGTTGTTGTCCCAGCCGTAGATGTCCTCGCTGTTGGGGCGAATACGACCCGATCGCGGGGTCAGGGAACTCGATCACGCGCAGCTTCAACGAACAGCCTATGTGAGACGCAGATGCTGCGATCGGCGTGCTGAGACGCCTGGTTGGCGTGCGTGCGCTGATGGATCCCCTTACGGGCGCTGGCTGCTGGAATTAGCCCCTTTGCGCCAGTGTCGGCGTGGGTTGACCTTGAGGCCGTCCGTCGGGAGAACGGTCGTGTGGCTGGGGCTCACGAAAGGGAGTTGATGGTGATGACAATTTCCTCAGCGGGACGATGCGGGCTGACGTCACGGGGGAAGTTCGCATCGTGCTAGCGGCGCGGACGTCGAGACCGTGGGGGCGGTATGCGTGGGCGGCGGGCATCGTGTACGTCATCGCGCTGGTGGCGGAGCCCGGCGTCGAGGTACATCAGCCACTGGTACCAGAAGGCACGTGCCTGCTCGAACGGTGGGATCGTGAACGCCCCTCGGGGTTGATAGGGAAGTGCCAAGGCGACAATCGCACCGACGCGCTCCGGCGCGACCGCTGCCAGCGTGTACGCCGCGCGCGCGCCCCAGTCGTGTCCCACCACCGCGACACGATCGAGCTCGAGGACATCCAGCAGATCGATCGCATCCCCAGCAAGCGCGATCCCGCGTCCATCGCGCGTCGTTTCACGCGAGCGCAATCGGGTCGCGCCCGACCCGCGCAGCGCCGGGACGATCGTGCGCCAGCCGCGCTGATGCAGTCGCTTAACCACGGGCCGCCAGCCACGCGGCGCGTCAGGCCATCCGTGCAGTAAGAGCACCGGCCGACCGTCCACCGGACCTCCCTCCTCGAGTTCGATCTCAAGGACCGCCGTTTCGACCAAACGCATCATCTGCCTTCTACCATGGCAGCCGCTTCTTGCCCAGATGCGCGTCTCTCAACGGCATTCCAAGACGGTCGACCATTAGACGCCAGGGGCGCCTGAGTCGGCGCGTCTGGTCGAACGTTCGGAGGTCAGCTGGCGGATCGCCAATCGGGCGTTCGGTGTCGCAATCAGCCGTGGCTTATGCCACAGCCCAACGCGGAAGCGATAGGCAGCGCCTACCCTCACTCCCATGGAGCATATCCATGCCGCCCTGGGTTACAGCGGCTGCGTGCGGACTCTGCCGATGTGTTCGACCCTCCGAACACGATCGACAACGTTCGCGTGATCGCGTCAGCGCAGACCGGGCGGCAGCTTGATAAAGCTCGACGGGTTAGCGCGCCCGATCGCGCGGCCGACCATGATCTGTGTGCGGCCGTGGCCCGTGGGGTCGTCGAACTCGATCGCGGCGCTGGTGGCCCTGAGCACGCCGAGCGGCCCGACGATTCCGGGATAGCCCGCCGGTCCCGTCGAGACCGGATATAGGTAGGCGTGGCAGGTGCGGCCGCCGTCGTGCGCACGAGCGCGGTGTGGCGGGTGACCGCCCACGCGTTCCTGGCCGAGACCGGCACGAGTTGCAGGTGGGCGCCGACGGTGATTGGGCGCACATGGCAGTGCTGGCCGCCGTCGTCGGAGTCGCGACCGCGTGCGCCCCGCACACATCCCACAGCACGGCATCACCGACCGCGGGCGGTGGGGTCCACGGCAGCCCATCGTGATCGTCGCTCAGTGGCGGCCGTGGTCGTGGGTCGCGTACGTCCAGCTCGTGGGTCCGCCGTTGGTGGTGGCGGTCGCGTACGCTGCCCGCGACGATGCTCATCGCCGCGTTCGGCGCCAAGGCGACTTGTCGGGCTGGTCTGTTGAGGGGATGATTGTGCGCGTGACGGTCGCGCACGAACACCTGACTCGGATTGGATCTGTGCTCGACGATTGGGATCGCGAGGACGCGGCCTCACCATCGGAGTCCGATCGCGGCCTGCCTGCCTGCGCGCGCGAGGCGCTGAGGTTATCTGAGGCGCTTCAACCCGTCATCGCGATCACGATCAAGCTGGGCGCCGGACCGGCACCCGGCGCTGATGCGAAAGAGGACGCGTCATGGGCTGCGAGTGTCGCGCTGGCGCGCCGCAGCGTGCTAGCCCAGAAGGCGGCGGGGATCGACCGAGGGCTCGCGGCCGACAACCTGCGGCTGCTCGATCGGATCAACGCGCTGATCGGTACTTGGCCTGAGGAGGACTGGGACGATGTCGCCCGCCGCCGGGTCCAAGAGCTCGTCGACGCGCGCCAGCGAGGCAGGCAGCGTGGCCAGGAGCTTCGTCTGAGCCGGGGGCACGCCGAGCCGGAGGAGAGTTTCTCGGTTGGGTGGCTCCTGCGTCACCCGAGAGATCACTGGCTGCGTCTGGCAGCCCCCAGGGTCTCTGACCCGGAGTGCCGGGCGTTGATCGAGGCCCAGATCGCCAAGCTCGCGCCCAGCCACCAGCAGCTGTGGGGCCTGGACTGGACCGCAGAGGAAGCGGTGGCTGAGGTGATCTGCGAGATGCGGGTGCTTGGTACATCCCCCGCCCGCTGGAAGGAGCCCGTGTCGGCAGTCGTGACCGCGCCGATCAAGGGCGATACCTCGCTCGGCGAGCGGATCGCGATCCGCCTCGTCGAAGACCCCGATGGACCGTTCAACGGCACGCTCGTTTCGTTTCTGGATGGCGAGCGATGGCTGATCTGCGCGCGCGAGCTGGAGGACGGCACGCTGCTGCCCCTCGACGGCACACGCCGACGCGCGATGCCCAGCCTCTGACTCGAGCAGAGCGCCGCTTCCACGAAGCACCGGGAGCCTCGAGCAGTCCTGCTGCCACACGCGAGGCGATCGCTTCCGCGCCGAATGCAGCCACGATCCCAGCCCAGACGCAGATCAAATGTCGCCCAAGCCAGGTGCGCTCACGGCAGCGTCGCCCGTCGCAGACGTCGTTGGTATGTGCGACGACCTCCTGGGCCTGCGCCGGAGGGCAAACGGGCCGCCAAAAGCGTTCGGCTGTGGATGGACTATCGAGACGTCCGCGACTTCGAGGACGAACGTCCGATCTGTGCCGTCACCAGCCGCAGGTGAACAGATCGCGGGCGCGAGTATCTGTGCTCCCTTCGACCGAACGATGAGCGTCGAGCTCGCTCCATGACGCGTGCTCGTTGTCCTCCCGTGAGCCAACCCGGATGCTGTCGTGATGACCGCTTTGTTATGCGGAGGCAGCATCTGACGAGGGTCTGTGCTTTCGGCGTGACTGCGGCCTTTTGCGGCGCGACACGAGGTTGTCGATCTCGAGTGGTCAGGTTTCGGCTGTCCGCTGTGCTTCGGGCGGGCTGTTACGGCTGGTAGAGGATGACGTCCTCGGCTGAGGGGGCGATGCGGCGGACGCGGAGCAGGTGGAGCCGGGTGTTGTAGATGGCGAGGGTGCCGCGCAGCAGCGATGAGGTGACTACGTATCCGCCGCTGGCGTCGAGATCGAATGAGCCGTAGGGGGCCGCGACGCGCGTGAGCACGCGACCGCTGAGTAGAGAGACTTGTTCGATGGAGCTGCCGTAGCCGCTGGTGATATACGCATAGTGCCCGGCGAAGACGACGTGCTGCGGGGGTGGGCCGCCGGGGATGCGGAACAGGAGGCGACGGGTGCGAGCGCTGAAGACGCCAACGCTGGTTGAGCTGGCGGAGGTGATCCAGACCTGCCGGCCGTCGGGCGTGAACTGCACGTCGTGTGCGAGGTAGCCGGGTCCGAGCCGTGCGACCAGGTGAGGGCGCCCCGGATCCCCTACGACGCTCGACGGCGACGGAGGGCTGTCTAGAACGGTGCTGAGGATCACGATCGTTGCGGCCGACTGTCCGAGCGCGACCCAAACCTGCTGCAGGTTCGGGCTGAAGGCGAGGTGCTGAGCGCCGGCGCCGACGAAGACCCGCGACGTGATCTTGTCGTCGGTCAACTGGATCACCGCGACCCGCCCCGGCGCGCCCTCGGTGACATAGGCGTATTCACCGTCCGGCGACATCGCCGGCATCTCGGGATCCGTAAAGCCGTTTAGCACCCTCATCACGTGCAGCGAAGTTCCTCCTAGCAGGGTGACGGTGCCGGCCAATGAGCTGGCGACGACGACCGGTCCGCCGGAGCCGATCGCGGCGAGGTATCCGGGGTCGCCCGGAACTCTTATCTGTCGCAGCACTCGGCCGCTGCGCAGATCCACTACGAGAAGTCGATCTTCGGATGGTGAGGTGACGAGGGCCTGCAGCGGCGGCTGCGCAACCGCGAGCTGTGACCGGCTAGGTCGGGATCTGCGCGGCTGGGCATGGGTCGCCGTCACTGTGAGCGGGGTGTGACGCGGCTCGTGATGGCCGGTGCGGCCGCAACCGGCAAGACCAGCCAGCAGCACCAGGGTTGACCTCGTGAGCGCGGTCGCCGGGGGAAGTCTCACCCGAACCCGGGGTGGAGCATCACAGTGGCTGCCTCTGAGGCGACGCGGCCGTGGAGGAAGAAGGCGGTCACACGAACCCTCGCGTACCTCAACGGGGTCCCGGGCCACAGCCCGTCGTGCCGGGGTGAGCGGACGCGGAGAGCGCCGTTAGCCGGGCCCGCGCCATACAAGTAGCCGAGCCATATATTGCTGGACCCGGGCGGGCCAGGAGGACTGAGGGTCACCAGTCGACCGGCGATCCGCACGACGACGAGCGTCGCGTCCTCGTCGAGCGTCACGCCGACACCGATGCGATCGCACTGAATCGAGTTGGCCTTGCCGCATGCGATGCCGAGAAACGGCAGCGACGTGGAGGGCAGCGACGCAGACGTGTCCTTAGCCGGACAGCCTTTCAGGCTGTCCCCAATTGGGATCAGCATCGTCGATGGCGGACCCTTCGCGGTCGTGACATCGAGCCGCACACACCCTCGGCCGGTGAACAGGACACCGCCGCCGAACCGGTGCGCGGAGCGTCCGCAAGCAGGGAAACGCACCGCGGGAAGCCCGTCGCTCATGACCGCGTTCGGGTGCCCCGGGAACAGCGGCGTGAACTCGAGCGACATCCGTGCATGTGCGGCCGAGTGGACGCGCACCAGCACAGGTCGGTCACCGGTGATCAACGCGATCGCCTCGCTTCCCATCGGCTGGGCGAGCTGTCGGCGGGGGATCTGCGCGAGGTCCTCGCCGATCGAGAGCGTCAACGGCCCCGCTCGGTAGACGCCACTCTCACCGGATAGCGGGGCCCGAGCGAGCCCTTCGTTCACGCAGCCGGCGATGGCGATCGCCGGGCTCGGACTGGCCAGTCGATGCGAGCCACCGCAGGCCGACAACAGCAACGCCAGGACAGCCAGTAACGCGGCGGGCCGCATGACCCCAATACGCCCAGCTTGGCCGCAAAAGTCCCGGCTGACGGAAGACGAGGGCGCGGCTCGTCACCGAGGTGGTGCCGCGTTGGGATGATCGTCTCGTGACGGGCGCGGAAAACTCAGGCTCGTTCTCCTCCGTTCGCCGCGGACGATCGAGTTCGTGGCGGAGCGATCGCGCCCTCGACGGCGGCCGGCGTGATCATTCCGTCGCCGATGCGGTCGTGCGCTTCGGGGCCGTCCCAAACGCAAAAGCGATCACCAGCGGGATGCGCGGTTTCCGCGCGATGCAGGGCACGTCAGCCCGCGGACCGGTTGCGTCCTGCTTCAGTGATTGCGCGGGTGTCGTGGCAGTCGACCTCCGGGCGCTCAGGGGCGAATTCAACCGTGGCAATGAAGACGCCTGACCGCGGACGAACGCTGGACGAGGGCCCCGCCCGACCCGCGGCGCTCGCGGCCGCGTGCCATTTCTCCGGGCCGAGCCAACACGAGCGATTCGCATGCGAGCCCCCGGCTTTAGAGAGATACCGCGCCAACACCGTCGCCCGCCGCGGCTGACAGTGCCGCGGCGCGCGCGGTGGTCGTAGCAGCTAGGCGGGCATCGCCTCGTGCGCACGCGGGTCGTTGGAGTACGTCTCGGCGGGCTCGAGAAACTCCCGGATCTGCTTGTGCAGCTCCTCAGTGTTCTCGTGTCCGTGGACAGTGGCGGCGTGCTCGGCCGCTGCCCGGACAACCTCCTCCTCCTCACCGATGATCGTCAGCGAGCAGTTCGACTCGCTTGGAAACCGACGGCAATCAGCCATCATCCGCGACATGCGGGACCTCCTTCCGGTCTCGCCCATCCTCCTCCCTGGACCGTCTGCGGTCAACTGCGAATGACTCTAGTTGCCCGACGTCGTGTTCGTCGCAGCAGGATCGCGTCGAGAGCCCAACTCGGCGCGGTTCCCTTGCTCTGCACGAGCAGCCGCTACACCGTAGGGCCCCCCCCGCCTTGCCACGCTTGCGATCGCCCGGTCGGTCGGGACCTCCTTTGACGTTCAGACGTACCTGCCGGCGCACGAGTCGGGTGGTTCCCCTTCGCGCGGAAGGGCCGTCTTCCACGCCGACGAACTCTGAACCGGGGAGCCCCCTGAGGCGGGCTTCTCAAAGGAGCTGCCGAAGGTCGTCGCGGTCAATCCCGGCGTCGCGCAGGATCCCGGCGAGAGTGCCGCGCTTGAGTTCACGATGAAGCGGGACCACCAGCGAAATTGCGCGCTCGTCGTGCTTGAGGCGCACATGACTGCCGCGCTGGCGGACGGCGACCCATCCAACCTTCTCAAGCGCGCCGATCAGCTGCTGGCCGGAAAGGACCGGCAGCCGCTCGCTCACCCCGGCAGCGGCAGCGTGCGCCGGACGATCCCCATCTCGAGCGAGCGACCGTCCGCACGCAGCCCCTCTACGTAGAGCTCTAAGGCTTCGCGGGCGCTCTCAGTCGCCTCCTCGAGCGTGTCGCCTTGGGTGTGGAGCCCGGGAAGTTCGGGCGCGTAGACGTGGTAACCGCCCTCCTGCTGGGGCTCGAAGACGAACTCAACCTCCTGCGCAGGTGCCATGCCGACAGGGTACCGGTAGCCCCAGAGCCCGGGACCGGCCGTCGTGAAACGGATTCGCGGCGAGGCGTTTACGTCGATAGTCTGGCGCGTGGCCCTGCCGCGCTCTGAGCACGTCTCACGTTGAGCGGGGTGCCGTCCTGATCTGAGCGGTCAGGAGCACGGCGCGGTGCGGTAGCTGGCAGCCCTTCCGGCACTAGGGCCACTGAGTTCCAATAACAGCGTACCGTCAACCAATCCCACCAAGGGAGGAGCTATGGGATCCGTGCTGCTGGACATCGCGGGCATCGCCGCTCACCGGCGACCATGCCCGGCTACAACCGAGGGCGTCCGCCCCGAAAACAAAGGCGAGCAGTACCCGGCCGACCCGCCGTCCGTTGAGGAGATCGTCGTCGTGATGCGTACCGTCGGTGACCGCTCCGACGGTCACCGACTTCGGGCGCTCATCGTCCTGCTCTGGCGCGCCGGCCTGCGGATCAGCGAGGCGCTCGCGCTCCAGGAGAGCGACCTTGACCGTTCCCGAGGCGCAGTGCTCGTTCGGCGTGGTAAGGGCGGCAGGAGACGCGAGGTCGGGATGGACCGATGGGCGTGGGAGCAGCTCGACTCATGGCTCGAGATCCGCCGCCAGCTCCCGATCGGCGCGCTGTTGTGCGTGATCCACGGACCGAGCGCGGGCCGACGCTGGGAAGCGCGGCCGCGCGCAAACAGCTACATCACGCGGCTGCCGGGGTGGATCTGGGACGAGCGAAGCGGTGCCCACAGCAACCAGGACGATCCCAGCGTGGGGAGTGGAATCGGCGAGGAGCTTCAGATCATGCTAAACCCGGTAGCGCTGCTGAGTTCGCTGCGGTTTCAGCCGACGGGGAGCTCCGAGGTTGCTGGCAGGCCGACGATCAGCGCGCACGGCATCCCGCGCCCGCAAGACACCCGTCATGGGCGGGCGTTCGAGCTCCACAAGCTCGGCACCGCTTCGCACCGATACGAGCTACGTGCTCGCTGCCGAGTTCGTGACCGTTTCCGCCGGACGCGGCAGGCCCTGATGTGCCGGCGGTTTGCGTCCGATTAGGTGGGCGACGAGGGCCGGCGAGGTGGTTGGCTGTGGCTATCGGAGCCAGCTTTGGTCGGCGAGAAAGCCCCACACCGGGTTGTATTGGTAGTTGCGGAGATGGCTGGACGTGACCTCGACGTCGCGCAGGGTCACGGTTGGCACCCAAACGGCATCGTCGGTGAGTTGGCGATCGATCGATGCCCAGAGGGCGCTTGCCTTCCGGGGATCGCCGAGTTCGAGCCGCCCAGCTTCTTGCATCTCGCGGTCGAGCGATGGGTTGCAGTAGTAGCCGTTGCTGGTGCCACCACCGCAGCTGACGAACCCGGGCACGTAGGAGGACGGGTAGGGGTAGGCGGCTACCCAGTCGCCGTCGACGGACAGCTGGAACCGCCGGTGCATAGCTTCAGTGAGGGTTGCGGACGGGACGAGATGGAGGCGGACGCGGTAACCGAGCGCGCGGAGGACGCCGGCGACGTACGCCGGGGTGGTGGGGGGAACGAAGCCCTGGTCGGGCTCGCCCCAAACGTCGATCCGCTCGCCCAGGGTTCCAGACTGCGCGACAAGCAGTCGCGCGCGCGCCATGTCTGGGGCGCTCCAGGCGCCGTCGGTGCTGGGGTGCAGCGTGTAAGGGCAGTAGCGGCGGTAGCCGGGTAGACCGGGCGCGATCAGCTGACAGGCCGGGGTGGCGAAGGTCGGGCCGCCGTACAGCCGGGCGATCTTGGCGCGGTCGATCGCGTAGTTGAGCGCCTGCCGGACGCGAACGTCATTGAACGGCGCGAGGTGCGTGTTGAGCGGCACGAACTCGACGGCGAACTCGGGGTTTGAGTGCAGCTGAGCCGGGTCCCGTAGCTTGAGCTGGTCGTACTGGGCCGCTGGGATCTGGCCGAACAGCCAGTCGGCTCGTCCCCGCTCGATCGCAGTCACAGCGGCTTGCGCGGTAGACACTGTGCGCCACACGATCGAGTCGGGATTACCTTCTGGCTGTGCGGCATGGGACCACTCGCGAAAGAAAGGATTGCGAACGAAACGGGCCTCCGTGTCGCTGACGCTGGCGATTTCGTAGGGCCCGGTGCCGGGCACGGCGTGCTGGCCGGTTTCGTGGTCTGGCGTTCCGGGCGGGATCGGCGCCGAGAAGCCGAACTCGGTGAGCTTGAACAGGAAATCCGGATCTGGTGCGGTGAGGTGGAAGGTGACCGCGCTTGTGGGGTTGTTGGTGACAATCCCTTGGGAGAGGTTGCACGTGCGCGGTTTTTGGATGCATGCGCCAGCTCCAACGACATCCTCGAACAGCGAGGTGCCTGGGGATCCGACGCGAAACAGGCGCTCGAAGGCGCGTCGGAAGTCTCCGGCGCGTAGTGGCTGCCCGTTTGAGTAGCGGATGCCTGGCCGGATCCGGAACGCGTAGGTCGCGCCGCCGTAGCTTGGCGTCGGGATCGACAGCGCGAGGTCGGGGACGAGCCGCAGACCGTCGGCGCCGGGGCTCTGCTGGAAGTTGACCAGGGAGTCGTACGCCAGCCCAGTGAACTGGGGGTTGTTGGCGGAGTTGTAGAAGAATGGATCGACAGAAGCGAGGGTCATCGGGTTGGATGAGGTGAGGGTCTCTGGTGTGACGATCACCAGCGTCCCGCCGCGGTGGCTGCCGCTATTCGCCGCGACTCCTACCAATAGGCGGCTGCCGCTGATCGTGAGCGAGGTTGGGGCGCCGCCGGCGCCGATGCTGGCCGCGACGCGATCGAGCCGCGGGTCGACCCGGGAGACGGTGCCGGAGTCTTGATTTGCGACCCACAACGACCCAGAGCCGGCGGCCAGCGCAGTAGGCCCGCTCCCGACCGGGATCGTGGCCGTCACGGCGAGGGTGGCTGGGTCGATCCGAGAGACGGTCGCGTCCAAGCTGTTGGCGACCCACAGCGAGCCTGCTTGGAACGCAAGCGCAGCCGGGCCATCGCCGACACGGACGCGCGCGAGCACCCGCCCCGAGATCGGGTCAAGCTTCTCGACCGTGGCGTTGCTGTACCCCGCCACCCAGACCGCACCGCCCGCGATCACGACCGCGCTCGGCTGTAGGTCAAGCGACAACGTTCGCTGCAGCGATCCGGTCATTGGGTCGATCTCGAACACTTCGTGCTCGACTGAATCGGCGACCCAGAGCCTTCCATTGCCGTATGCGATCGCGCCAGGGTTTGCCCCGGGGAGCGAGATCGTCTGCGTCACAGCCTCCGTCGTCGGGTCAATCCGCGTGACGGTGGCACCGACGGTGCTCGCCACCCAGATCGCTCCGCCGCCGCCAACGATGCTCCCTGGCTCGCCGCCCACCAGGACCTGATCGACCACGACACCAGACCCGGGATCGATCCGCGAGACCTCCCCCGCACCCGGATCTGCCACCCACACCGAACCGCCGCCGCCACTGACCGCGCCCGGCGTTCCGGACAGCTGCGTCGCGCTCACAAGCCTGCCAGACGCGGCGTTCACCTCAACGATTCCGTTCGAGCCGGCGAGCATCGGCGGTCCTTGGTGAGCAGCCCCGGAGCTGAACAGAAACACGGCTACGAACGCCGCCCCGAGCGCGAGCGCCACCACAGCCAGGCGGGTGCGGCGAATCCGCGGTCCTGCAGCGCGAACGGCGACACGCGCCGCCGCGAGTGTCGGATCGTGCTCGAGGATCCGCCGCTCGAGCTCGCGCAGCTCCGGCCCGGGCTCCAACCCAAGCTCCTCGACGAGCCGCTGGTGCGCGGCCCGGTACGCGGCGAGCGAGTCCGCCTGCCGCCCGGCCCGGTAAAGGGCGAGCATCAGCCCCGCGAGCAGCCGCTCACGCAGCGGATGCTCGGTCACGAGCCGCTCGAGCTCGGGCACGAGCTCCGCCCCGCCACCCACGCGCAGCTCAGCGTCGATGCGATCCTCGAGCGCCGCGAGCCGCGCCTCGTCGAGCCTTGCGATCTCAGGCTGAGCGAACGGCTCGTACGAGAACTCTTCCAACGGCCGGCCGCGCCACAGCTCAAGCCCGGCGACCAGCAGCTCGACGGCGCGTCCGGCCTCGCCCGATTCGAGCGCAGCGCGACCGTCGGCGACGAACGCCTCGAAGCGCTCTGCATCGATCTGGGCTGGATCGACCGCGAGCAGATATCCCCGGCCGTGCGTCTCCAAGACCCCGTCGCCGAGCGCTTTGCGTAGGCGCGAGACGTACACCCGGACCGTCTGGACCGCCGTCGGCGGCGGACGCTCCCCCCACAACTCGTCGAGCAGGCAATCGATCGAGACCACGTCCCGCCGA
>PMOY01000300.1 GCA_003165655.1 Solirubrobacterales bacterium | reverse complement strand
CTCCGTGCCCCTCCGCGCGAGCAGGTCAGCCACGTACCAAGAATTGTGCTTTGCCCACTTGACGGTCTCTTCAAGGGGCATCACTTCCAGTTTCTTTATCTCCGACATTGCTGCACTCCTCTCCTCCTCCGATCACGAGCCCGGACGCGAGTATGCCCCTAGGACCGCGGTGTGCTTACACCCCTTCGTGCTCATCTCGCGATCCTCCGATCAATAGGCCGAACACACAGTTCGCCGTAGCGCACGCGGCGCTTGCCAACCCGGGCAAGCGACCGTAAGCAAAACTCCTCTCTCCTCTTTGGTCTGGCCAAACATATATCTGTTTAAGGTGGTGAAGTCAAGCCAAAGATGTCGGGGCCCCAGTCGAACCCGCCGCCAGTCGCTCCTTGGGCGGCGACCAGCGCCTTGTAGTCGGCCGGCGCCAGGAGAATCGACCGCGCCCTGCTTCACGCCGGTGCGCCGTCGCACCACGTGCGCAGTTGAACTCGGCCGGGGCCGTGGTCCGCAAGTGGCGCCAGTGACCCGTCAGAGAAGTCGTAGAACGCGATCTCGTCACGAAACTCCGCGATCGAAGCACGCGGGAATCCACCAACCGCATGCCCTGGTTTCTCCTTTCCCCCTAGGGAACATACTACGACGCAGGCGAACTATCTAGGTTCGCCGGAGACTCAGTTCGAGGATGCGCTAGACCGAGGTCGCGACCGACGCAGCGCAGCGCCGGCCGGCCGCGGAGCGGTTGGTGGCAAGGTTGGCTCGTCCTCCAAGACCCGGCTGTAGAAGTCGCGAATGTGATCGCTAATCGCTCGAACCGCGGCGTCCTCATCCTTCGAGCGGATGACCTCGACGAGGTGTGCATGCTCGTCAACGAGCCACTGGCGCTCCCGCTCGAAGTCGTCGAGGCGATGGAATGCCCTGAGCATTTGACGGCCGACGGCCTCGCGCAGCTCTCCCATCAGCAGAGCGAGGGCAGAGTTACCGGACAGCTCGGCGAGCATCAGGTGAAAGGCAGTGTCGAGCTCCAGGAATCGTTCGGGCGTCGACCCTGCGCGCATCTTCCGCACGATTTCATCGAGCCGGTCGAACTCGGCATCGGATGCTCGGCCGATCGTGGCTCGCACGGCGGTCTCCTCGAGCGCCACCCGCACATCGATCAAATCAGACAGGGGGATGCGGAGGAGAGCGGAGTAGAGCCGCAGCATGCCTCCGAGGCCGTTCGTCTCCTCCCCCGAGACGATGGTCGAGCCGGACTCCGAACCGCTACCACGCCGCGCGACGAGTACGCCGAACGCCTCGAGTACGCGCATCGCCTCGCGCACGGCCGGCCGACTGACTCCGAAGATCTCGGCCAGCTCCCGCTCCGGCGGCAGCCGGGTCCCCGCCGACAAGCGACCATCGAGAATCGCCTCCTCAACCTGAAGAATGATCTCCTCGAACGCGCGGCGTTGCCGCACGGGCGCGAATATGGACTGCTCTTTATCCACGTATTTGGCCAAACCTCAGTCATCGTATCGCTCAGTTCGGCTTTGGTTCGCGAATTGCCCCCTCACGGGGCGCCGAGGGCTTAGGTTCCGCCGGATGCGTGATCGAGCCTAACGGCGACTACGTCGGACCCGCGTGGACCCGTAGCCGCCAAACGCGACCGTGTACCACAGCAGCACGAGGATCAACCAGTCCATAAAGGTCAGCGGTGCGCCACCGTAGTTGCCCTTTAGCGCGGGGAAGTGGAGAACCTTCGTGCCGAGAAAGCGCATAAACACGACGTACGTGAGGATCGAAAGGACTGTGACGATCACCGTTCGGATCACCCTGTTCGCCGCGGCTGAATACTGAGTCGGCCAGGCGCCGCAAACCAGACCCCACGTCAGTCCCCAGAAACTGAAGCACACGCCGAGCTCCGCTGTCTCCTGACTTGCAGAGAACGTCGGCAGCGCCTTTATGTCGCCGGGAACTACCGCCTTGACGACAAGGCTGAGCAGCCAGTAGACCAGCAAGCCGCCGCCAAGCGTGGCCACCACTGCCGCAATCGCACGGAGATGGCGGTTGCCAATCCCGGCCCACGGCCAGTTTTCCCAGAGCATTGCGGCGACAATCAGGACGACGATTGAGCAGTAGACCCAGCCGAGGGCGTCCACGAGCTTCAGGGGAGCATTCGCCGCCAGGTGGGCGTTGAAGTTCGGATAGATAAAGATGACCACGCCGATAACGGTGATGAATGCGGCCATGAACCACTGCGCAACGCCGGAGGTGGGACCTTCCACCTTTTCGAAGGGATACCCACCCCAGCTGGCGGAGGCAAACGCGAATGCGTAGAAGCCGACCAACACGATGAACGCGGAGGCAGTGTCTCCGGCGCCGGCCGCTGTCTTGTGCGAGAACGTTGGGTCCCACGATCCCATGACGTACGTTGTCAGCCACACGCACAGGAAACCAATCGCAAGGTTCGCCGCCACCTGGAGCACCCCTGAGAGCGGCTGAGACACCTTGCTAAACGGCCAGTTGCCAAATGTAAACCCGGTCCAGATCGCCGCCAGGATGACCCAGAAGAGATCAGCGCCGATGGCCGGCTGCGACGTATTGGTGAAGCTCCACTTCGGATCGCCGAGCAACCACCAGGTGACAAGGCTGACCACAATGATGCCTACGATCACCACGAGTGGCGTGGCGGCGCCGAAGCGAGGTTCCGGCTCGGGAGTCGGAGCGGCTTCGGTCGGGCTCTCGCCCAGAACACCTGCGGAGCTCATGTCGCCTCCTCCCCATAAAGAGCGTAGTCGCAGGACACGCTGGCGCAGGCGCAGCTAGCCAGCTCGACAATGCGTAGCATCACCAAACTCCTCTCCTCTTTGGTCTGGCCAAAGATAGGCAGTGTGAAGACCAAAGTCAAGCCAAAATGACGACAGGCCACCGCGCCGCGATGCGGCGCGACGGCGCCAACTGTCGACCAGTGCCCGCTACCACCGATGGCAGGAGCTACCCTCGTCAGTCACTCGCTCCTTTCCCCGCATGCCCCCGTCAGCCACAACACGCCAAGAGAACCGCCTGATCGATCTCGAGTGGATCGGCCGGCCATCCCGGATCGGCGCGTGGCTAGTTGACGACGTGCTCATCGACTGCGGGCCGAGTACCACCGCCCACACGCTCCTCGACCGGTTAGGAGCGCATCCGCCCCGGGCCCTCCTCCTGCCCCACATCCATCTCGACCATGCCGGCGCGGCCGGCGCGGTCGTGGCACGCTGGCCAGATGTTCCGGTGTTCGTGCATCGCAAGGGGGCACGACATCTCGTAAGTCCAGAGCGCTTGGTCGCGAGCGCGCGGCGCGTGTTCGGCCGTGACTTCGATTTGTACGGCGAAATGGTGGCCATCCCGCCCGAGAACGTGCGACCACTAGAAGGCGGAGAGTCCGTTCAGGGATTCCGGGTAGCCGCTACGCCCGGCCACGCCTCACATCACGTCAGCTACCTGCACGAAGCGAGCGGTAGGGCTTTCGTCGGCGACGTCGCAGCCGTGCGCCTCGGAGAAGGACTCCCGGTTCTGCCACCCACCCCGCCGCCCGACATCGACCTCGCCCAGTGGCTGGAATCGATTGAGATCGTCCGGTCCTGGCGACCCTCGAGTCTCGCCTTGACCCATTTCGGAGCCGTTTCGGCCGTTGATCAACACTTGTCGACCGTGATCGAGACGCTCCATCGACACGCGGACCTCGCCGGCCGGCTGGACGAGCGCGCATACGTCGATGCCGTCAGCTCCGAACTTGCGGCTGCTCTCGCGTCGTCGGACTGGCTCGAGGACTACCGCCGCGTCGTTCCTCTTGAGAGCAACTACGCGGGCTTGCGGCGCGCGCTCGGTGACGGCTGATCCGCCCTAGCCGCTTGAAATCGCCGCCCCGGCCGCAGGTCCACCGCAAGCCCAGGCCCGCGCGTAAGCGCGGAGAACTACGGAAGGCTCGACGGGAGACACAATGGACCGAGCGCTGGCGTGGCGCTCAGATGTAGGCGCTTCACGAGACCGCTGTTCGGACGCCGGTGGCAGAGGCCCTGGCTGTTTGGAGTCGATGAAGGTCGGCAGCCTCCTGCCTGGACGAGCAGGATGCGCGTTTGTTCGCCGGTGAGGTTCATCTCGAAAGCTCGCTCGACTTGACATCGTCATGACCGTGGATTGATCTGTCCCAGGCGACAGCGGACCGGGCCTGCTGCGGTCAGCCGTGGCTACGAAGACCTCCTCGATCATGGAGCCCGGCCTGCCCATCCGCACCCGCCGGGCACTGCTCATCGAACGAAGCAGGGTCGAGAGGACCGCTAGCTGCGATCCGATGGCTGCAAGCAGGAGCGCAGAAAGCAACACTCGCTCCCGGCTCGCAGGCGTCGGACCGCGGCTGGTGCAATCGCGCGTGCGAGCAGCAGGAGCACCGATCGGCGCCGGTACCGCGCCCTCGCTTCTGCATTCGCCCCATGGAGCGGCCACGTCGGGGGGCCCGCGCCAGATGGCTCCTCCTGTCCGGAGACGTCCCAGAACTGCCGTGAAGGGAGTCGGCTTTCCGGGGCCGCAGAGCGCTAGGTCGCCCGAACCGCGGCCGGATGACATGTCATGCGGGCCTCGGTGATCTCACCACGCCCACCATGCAGCGAATCCTACACCGATCCGGGACATATCCGGGACACGCTTTCCCGCCCCTGCGATCCCGCCAACTGCGAAACCCCTGTTCTACATGGCTCCCCTAAGCCGACGCCCGGACTCGAACCGGGGACCCCTTCATTACGAGGCATGCGCACGTGCGGTTCGGTGTTGGTCCGACGTGGGCATCTCCTGGTAGGACGGGCGATCTTCAGCACGTCGTCTGGACGCTGCCGGGCAGCGCTGGCGCTCTGAAGCTTCCACCAGGCTTCCATGCGCCCGCGCCCAGCAGGTCAGACATGGCCTGGTCACACGCAACCGCGCTGCTATCGCGTCGTCGTAGCTCGGCTGGCCGGTCCGATCACGATCAGCCGGTCGGTGATCGACTTGGTCGGATCGTGAATGTTCAGATCAGAGTGCTCCCGATCAACCCGTAGGTCATCCACTCCCGATTTGCGACGGTCATGACCGACGCCGACGCGCCGCTCCCGCCCGACTTGGGGCCGGTCATGGCCGTGGTCAAATCGGGAGTACCCGCGCCGGAGGCGACCGTCGAAGCACTGCAGTCTCTCGCGAGTGGCCGTAGGGCGTCGGCTCTTGCCCGGGGCCGGACGAGGCTCCTGGATGCCGCGCCAGAGACCCGAAGGGTTGCCAGCCGACCCGACCTCGCACCTCGGCTTCCGCAACCTTCGGTTGATGTTGCATCGGGTGTCTCGCTAGCCGACGATCGCCTCGTCGCCGACGGACTCGTCCGCCAGGCGCGCGAGCCAACGATCGCCTTCGCGGCATGGCCTCGTCCGCTACTCGGAGCCTCGAGGAGTGCTTCGTCGCTGTGGCAGTCGTGCGATCGGAGACGCACGGACGGGAAAGCAATCGTTCGGGCGACGGGGTTCTACCTCGTCTTGGACAGAAAGCACCACTCTCGAGCACGTACCGCGCGGCATCGCCGAGACCCGTGATCCTCGCCTCATTCGCTCAGGTGCTCCCCGGAACCCCGATCCCACGTGATTTTGCGCGGAGGGTCATGCAGCGAGATTCGGCCGGAGCGATTCCTCGGCCTCGATCATGCCCTCGAGTCGTTGAAGCGCGGTCAGCCCGTTTCCAGTCCATAGCCGCCGCACACCCTCCGGGTCGTCGTCACGTTCAAGTGGCGGGATGACTTGGGTGAGGTCAGGACCACCTAGAGCTTTCAGGATGCGAACTTCGATTCTGAGCCGGGTCTGAAGCGCAGGAATCGGGGTTGCTCCGAGCAAGCGGCGGTTTCCGAGGTCAACGCGTTCAGAGGGATGTACCGACTCCTCGCGCGGCACCAATGAGGTCGAACAGGACCTCGGCAACACGCTGCATCTGGACAAGCCGCCGAACAATCAAGTCGTGCCGAAACACTTCCTTCTGTGCCGCCATTTGTTCCTCGTGGCCCGCGTACGCTGCTGACGCCGCGAACTGGAGTTCGCTGATCTGCTGCTTGTGCTGCTCGGCCGCAAGCGTGGTCGCTTGCTCCATCGCCGCGATTTCGGCGTCGTGCGCGGCGTGACTCTCGGTGCGCGTCAAATGAGCTTCACCCACCGTTCGCCTGGCGTAGATGACCGCCGCGACCGTTGCCACGGCGACGACAGCCGTGAAGGCCGCACTGACGACGACGACGATCGTCGTGGCTGAGATCGCCGCTACGCAAATGTCGAGCACACGCACATGCTGCTCGCCGTGCCGGACAGCTGTGAAGGGCTACCGCCGCCCGCAACAAGTCCCGCCAGACACGGAAGCGCGCGTAGGGATGACCGGGCGGATGCCACAGGTGCAACCGCTCGTCGTCGCCATAGGAGGAATCACCTGCGCCGTACTCGGCACGATCGCTCCTGAGGAAAGCGATCACCACGCTGCCGAGCGCAAAACCGCGGAGCCGCTCCGCTGGCTGTGAGCGAAACGGCATGACCGAAGGTCGATGGCCGGGTGATGGCGATCCGTTACGCACAACCCCAACGGCGTCGAGCATCCCTGCCGGGACAATGCGCGACATGCAGCTTCCAGAAGTCGCGTTCCAGCCAGGCTCTCAGCTCAAGTGTGCGATTTCGAATGCCGCGGCGCTCTACTCTGAGTTGCGCGGGGTTCGCGGGGCTTTGGCCTCGAGCTGACGCCGGTAACCGTGCTCCCGGCTCGGGGTCTGTGCGTCGCTCGGGACGCGGCTTGAGTGCTACACTCGCTCCCGTAGATAGGAGTGTAGCCATGTCCACGACGAGCAGAACACGACGCCAGCGGGCCACGCCATCCGTCGGGGTGACTAGCCCGCGTGGGTCAACCGATGCTCGTCGGCGCTCGCCACAGGCGAGTCAGGCTCTCGACCTCTTCGACAGGGTTCGCAGATTCTTCGCGCATGACTCCCAGCTCGCGCAGGCGCTCGGCTGGGACGAGAGCACGACCGCCAAGTGGCGTGACCACTCCGTCACCCGTCCACACGCGGCCAAGGTCGCGCAAGTCTTGCTGTTACAGGAGCTCTGCGAGGAGGCTCGTGCATACATGCTCGATGACTTCGATGTCGGCACTTGGCTCAATGCTCCATTGCCGAATCTGCATGGCAGCTCGCCGGCGAGCTGGTTGCGAGAGCGGCGCGGGGTCGGGCTTGCGGAATTGACCCGCGGCCTTGTCGACTGGACGCCCCGCGTGCCGGAAACCGACCTGGAGGCCATCAGGGGCGCGCAAGGGAGTGCTCGCTTGGTTGCTGATGACGCTGGGACTCAGGAGTTCAGACGCATGCTGGACGGCTTGGACTAGAACTGCCGAGCCACCGCCCAGTGACCGGTGAGCCATTTCGGGGGCCGGCGCAGCGTCCCGAAGCCGGCGGCTCTGGCGCGCGACTGGATCGCGCGGCGGACACGCTCGCGCTCGCGTCGATCTCCGATTCGCTCGGCGGCAAGATCAGTCCACCGCAGGCTGGTCGTGTCGCGCTCGATTCTCGGCGTCGCCGCGATCTGGCGCAGACAGAGCATCAGGGCAGTGATTAACCGCTTCGCATCATCGTCATGAAGGTCGTTACGAGCGATGAGGTCGAAGATGACCGGTGGACCCGATTCGTGGAGATGCCACGGACACGCGGCGACTACTTGATTGCCTTGCCAGACCGCGAGGACGCGTCCCTTTCTAGCCCCGTCGTGTCGGAGCCGATCATCGATCGACCACCTCGCCCCCACCGGCCAGCGTTCGCCCACGATTATCGGCGCGCGCCTATCGCTGGAACGCAGCACCATCGCCGGGAGCTCAAAACGTCCCAGCTCCTCTTCGACGCTGATTTTGATGTGGGAAGGTTCCGCAACATCACCGGTCGCGATCTTGAATCCAAAGTCGGCGAGCCGCCGGACCGGGGTGGTGCGCCTTCGCTCCGTCATGTCTACAACTCTACAACATGGTCTCTAATAGCCACTTGACGCTATGATGGCAATATGATCTCAGGGAGTTCGGCAGAGGAGTTGCTTACCCTCCGAGAGGCCGCCCGGCGGCTGGATGTGCACGAGAACACTCTGCGCAACTGGGTCAAGCGGGGCGTTCTTGAGCCGGTCAAGGTCCCTGGCACGCGTTATCGGCGGTTCCGGGCCGACGACATTGATCGCGTTGTACGGCAGCAGGATCGATCGTTGGCAGCGAGCCCCCGCGTCGAGGCTGCGACCGAGTTCGTAGATGCCGCGTACTTGGACACGTGGGCGATCACTCGGGACGCACAGGCGCTTCTCCCGGGCGTCGTTCGCCGCCTCATTGCCGGCACGGCAGGAGTCATCGGTCTGTCGATGCGGGCAGGTGACGGCGTTGGCGATGCTGGCTGGGACGGGCTGATCGAGGACAGCCCAGGAAGCCCGTGGGTGCCTGTCGGCTCGTCTGCCTGGGAGCTCGGCACGGGAGGAGATCCCGCAAGAAAGGCTCAGGCCGAGTACACAAAGCGAACAGCCGAACCGCTCGGCGTGGACCCCGGGGTCACGACCTTCGTCTTCGTCACCCCACGTCGGTGGCCTCGCGCGCGCGATTGGGAGCGCGAACGGCGAGACGAGAAGACGTGGAAGCACATCCGTGTGATCGACGGTGATGATCTCCAGGGGTGGCTCGAGTCACAACCCGCCGTACACCTTTGGCTATCCGAGCGCCTCGGGCTGCGGCCACGGGACGTCCAAACGCTGGAGGATTGGTGGGCCCAATTCAGCGCTAAAACCCGGCCACAGCTGCCACGCGAGCTGCTGCTTGCTGGTCGCCAACACTCCGCAACGCAGCTCCGCGCCGCCGCTACGAGTAAAGCCCCAACAGCAATTTATGTGCGGGGCGGCTCAAGAGAGGAAGCGGCCGCTTTTGTCGCGGCAGTCTTATTTTCGGCGGAGGAGCGCGGAGGCCCTGCCCTGGTTGGTCTGACGCCTCAAGGTTGGGAGCGACTCACGATGGGATCAGAGGCGGCTGTTCTGATTCCGGATTTCGACGACCCGAACATTGCGCCCGCCGTCGGACGAGGCCACCTCGTCGTCGTACCGCTTCAAGAGCGTGGAAGCGTCCAGGGACTTAACGTGATCGAGCTCGGCACTCTAGAGCGGACCGAAGCCCGGGACACGCTCGTTGAGAAGGCCGGCCTTCCGTTCCGGGAAGCCGATCGCCTCGCGGGTCTAGCGCGCCGCAGCTTGGCTGCGTTCATGCGTGATCCGGCACTCGCCTCGGCGCCCAGAAGCAGCCCGGCTTGGGCCCGGGGCAATCACGCACGACTACTTGGCCGCTTGACTCTCGTCGGGGAATGGTCGCCTAGCGACCGGGACCACGACGCCATTGCGGAAGCCGTCGGACGAGATTGGGAAGCGGTTGAGGATGAGCTGGTGTCATGGCACACATCGAGCGATCCGCCGTTCGTACTTGCAGGCGATCGATGGCAGGTGACCTCGGCGGACGGGGCATGGTCGCTCTTGCATGACGCCGTTCAGGCGGGCGATATCCAGCGTATCTGCAACGTCGCGGCCGCCGTTCTGTCCGAGACTGACCCGCTGCTTGATCTCGTCCCGGATGAGCGATCACTTGCCAGCGTTCGCGGCATCCGCCCTATCTATTCGGGCACCATCAGAGCGGGCCTCGCTCAGGGCCTCGCGCTCCTTGGCGCGTTCAACGAACCCCTCCCCGGTGGCGCAGCCGGGCGAGACTACGCTGACGCCACGGTCCGCGAACTACTTCGCCGCGCGAACCACGATCCTTCAGCACGGTTGTGGGCCTCGCTGTCGCCGCAACTCCAGCTGCTCGCGGAAGCCGCTCCCGAAGAATTCCTCAATGGGGTCGAGGCCGGACTAGTTGGCAACCAACCGGTCCTCGCGCTCATGTTCACTGACCACGAAAAGACCGAAGCTTTCGGCAGCACATCGCCGCATACCGGTTTACTCTGGGCGCTCGAGCTTCTGTGTTGGTCTCCGGAGTTCTCGCGGGCGGCCGGTGCTCTTGCGCGTCTTGCCGAGGTAGATCCGGGCGGACGGTCGGGAAACAGGCCAATCGGATCGCTGCGAAGCGTCTTTCTTCCATGGATTCCCCAAACGGCCGCCTCACTAGAGAGTCGGATCCGAGTACTTGACCGACTCAGGAGCGATCACTCGGACGTCGCCTGGGATCTAGAGCTGGCGATCATGCCGGCCGGGCACGACTTCTCGACGTACACCCCTCGTCCGCGCTTTCGCGGCTGGGACACGAATGACGAGCGTCCTCCACTACACGAGTGGTTGGCTGCGATCACCGAGATCACGAGCCGAGCAATCGAGGATGCAGGGACGAATCCCATCCGTTGGACTGCTCTCCTACAACATATTGGCGACCTGCCAGATGCGCAGCGCGATGCGGTCATCGCCGGGCTTGACTCGGTGTCGCCACTGGCCATGGAGTCAGCCGGGCGATCGCGGCTCTGGGAAACCATGATCGAATTCATCGAACGACACCGCCAGTTCCCGGACGCCCGCTGGGCACTGGCAGACGCCCCACTTGCAAGGCTCGAAGACATTGTCGGCCGCTTGGCGCCGGGTGACCTCGTGACGAGGCATGTGCGACTGTTCGACTGGCACCCCCACCTGGCCGGCATCGATCCAGCGGACTACGAAGGTCACCAGATAGCGTTGACAGAACTCAGAGCCGAAGCAGTGCGCGGGATCCTCGAAGCATCGGGTATGCGAGGCATCGAGCGACTGGCGTTAGAGAGCAAGATGCCGGAAGAGGTTGGTTCTCAGCTCGCTGGTGTGTCACGAGACCGCGAGTTCCCTCGGGTTCGCGAGTTGCTCGGGCAGCCGGACTCCTCGGGACGACTAGCTGACGGTTGGGTCGCTCGGATGGCTCATGACGCTGAACCGGGTTGGTGGCTGCGAATGGCGGCCGAAATGCCTGGCTGGCCGGAAGAGACTCAAGTCGCGTTTCTGAGGGGCCTAGGAGCCCCGACGCCCCGCCTTCTCGAATTTCTCAACCAGTTGGATGGGAACGTTCAGGAGAAATACTGGAGGACAACCAGGCCGTTCGCTATCGATCGCAGCGTGCTCGCAACCGTCGTCGACAAGCTGCTGGTCCACGATCGTCCGTGGGCGGCCATCGACGTGCTCGCCACATCGCGACATCGCGCGTCAGACGATGGGCTGCCGAAGCAGCCGATGGTGGACGCCGTCGTCGCGGCGCTCAAGGCGGCCGTCGCGAACCCGGGAGACCGGCCTCAGGCCGCATCTGCGGGGTACGAGGTCGGTCAGCTGCTGGACTATCTCGACCGCCAGGCGGTGCAAGAGGACACCGTCGCTGAACTCGAATGGAGCTTCTTCAGGCTCCTCGAATACACGCGAGAGCCTCGGGCGCTCTATGCCAGGCTTGCCCGCAACCCAGAATTCTTTGTCGAACTGATCTCAGTCCTGTATCGGCCAAAGAACGGACCATCCGAGCGGGAGAGCGATGACACAGCAACCGCCGTCGCTAGCAACGCGTGGTCAGTACTGACCCATTGGCGCGAGCCCCCTGGTCTCACCAGCGAGAGGAAAATCGACAGTCAGCAGCTACGGGGATGGGTGCGGCGAGCGCGCCTTCTCCTTATGGATGCTGACCGTGCCGATGTGGGCGACCATCACATCGGACAACTCCTGTCAGGAGCTCCGCCGGGAACGGACGGCATCCGACCTGCCGAGGAGGTTCGCGAGCTTATCGAGGACCTTGCTAGTACGGCCATCGAAACGGGATTCGTGATCGGTGTGCTCAACTCCAGAGGAATTACCAGCCGAGGAATGTATGACGGCGGCACCCAAGAATGGGGGATCGCCAAGGAGTACCGGAACTCAGCAGCCGAGATCATCGACCAATGGCCCAGAACCGGGCGACTGCTCAACGAACTGGCGGCAGACTTCGAGCGAACAGCTCGGCGAGAAGACGCAGAAGAACAGGCACGAGCGGGCAACGTCTAGATCCGCGCGTCCGGCTGGCGGAAATTCCGTCGCCCGCGCTCCCTAAGACGCACGCACCTCGCTGGCGTGCCCGATCGTCAGCCCTTCGCGCTCGGTGCCTCGTCCGGCCCCGGGCAAGAGCCGACCCCCTACGGCCACTCGCGAGAGACTGCAGTGCTTCGACGGTCGCCTCCGGCGCGGGTACTCCCGATTTGACCACGGCCATGACCGGCCCCAAGTCGGCGGGAGCGGCGCGTCGGCGTCGGTCATGACCGTCGCCAAATCGGGAGTGGATGACCTACGGGTTGATCGGGAGCACTCTGATCTGAACATTCACGATCCAACACCACCAGGCCGGCGACGAGTCGGACCTCGTCAGGGCAGATCAACGAGACGGCGACGGCCACGACCATCGGCACGCCCTCGATGAGTCTCCGCCCACGGCTGGATCTCCGAGCGCAGCCAGAGCTTTGAACGACCGCCTCCGAGGTCGACGACGGGACGCGGCATATCGTCGTAGCGGGCCAGGTAGTCGCTCACCGTGTTGCGATGCGCCAGGCCGAGAATCTCGGCGACGGACCGTGTGTCGATGAGGTCGTCGACGTCGACCTTGCGTCCCATGCGAGAACCGTAGCTCCGCCGACGGCCGAACCTTACGGACGGAACTTTCTGTCCGAACCATTCGATACCTTACATCCGTAATAAAAAAGGAGCCCCGGCGGTGCTGGAACACCCCGGGGCCTGGCCGAGACCTAAAGAGGAGGTCCCGACAATGCAAGCGTACGCCCACGCGGAACGGCTACCCCAGGGCACCCAGTTCCGAACTCCCGACCCGGCCATCGCCACTGGCGCCTCGGTAATTCGAGCGGGCGCGGCCGAGAACCTCATCGATCAGCTTGTGGGCCACCTAGCCGATCTCGTGGTCGATCGGCTCATGGAGCGCACAGCCGCAGACGTGACCGATCGCGTCGCCGAGTGGCTCAATGCTCGCGGCGCCGCGGACTACCTCGGCGTTCATCCGGACACACTGCGCAAGCTCGCAGCCCAGCGTGCCGTGCCCACGCACCAAGACGGACCGCGATGCAAGCTCTACTTCCGTCGCGATGAGTTGGACGAATGGCGTCGTTCCACCAAGTCGGCTGCTGGCTCCGTCGCCCGCTTGAGGGCCGTCTGATGTCCGCCACGGCAGCGGCACCCCGACGCGTCAGGATCGAGAGGAACATCTACCGTCGCCCCACTGGCGTGCTTGAGGTGGGCTTCAAGGACGCCTCAGGGGTCCAGCGGTGGCGGACAGTCGACGGCGGGGTCATGGCGGCACGCAAGCTCCGCGATGACCTGCTCGCTCGCCGCGGACGAGGCGATACGGTGGTGCCGGACCCGCGGCTGGGCTTCACCGAGGCAGCCACATTCTGGCTTGAGGGACCGGTGCAAGATCTGCGCCCGGCCACGCAAATTGGCTATCGCAGCGCGGTTGAACAACACCTTCGCCCGCGCTACCGCAACCGCCCCCTTGAGGCCATCACGGCCGACGATCTCGCGGCCCTAGTCCGCGAGCTCCGGCAGCTGGGCAAGAGCGAGGCGACGATCGCTGCCGTGCTCGGTGCGGTGGGTCGGATCTATAAGTTCGCTGCACGGCGATTGGGCTTCACAGGGACCAATCCGACGACCTTGATGTTGTCGTCGGAGCGGCCGAAGGTCTCGCGGGCGAACCGGCGGCCAATCTTCACGCCGGAGCAGATCGAGCAGACGCTCGCGGCGTCCAACGAGCCGTATCGCACGCTGTTCATCGTCGCCGCGCTAACCGGAGCACGCGTTTCCGAGCTGTGCGGGCTCACGTGGGCCGACGTCCGACTCGACGACCTCGATGATGCTGACGTCACGTTCGCATCGCAGGTCGACCGGCGAGGGAACCGCCAACCGACCAAGACTGACGGCTCCGCACGCACCGTCCCGATTCCGCGCGAGCTGGCACTCGTCCTGGAGCGGCACAAACGTACGTCGCCGATGACGACTCCTGAGACGTTCGTGTTCGCCACCTGTACCGGTCGAGCCTTATTTCAGCGGAACGTCGCTCGAGCGCTCCGGAAGGCGCAGGAGCGAGCCACCGATGACCACGGCCGACCGGTGTTCCCTGCCTTGCAAGAGCGAGACGTACCCGCGAACACGGTGCCGTCCATGCACTCGTTTCGGCATACGGTCGCGTCGCGCGCACTGCTCGCCGGTGAGAGCGTCGACGAGGTCGCCTTCCTGCTCGGCCACCGCGATGCGACCGTCACTCGCGTCGTCTACGTCCACGAGATCGCCGACGCGCGCCGCCGCCAGATGCGCCGGTCACGCATGACCGCCGAGTACGCCGGCGCGCTCCGCGTCGTCCTCGATGCCGACATCAAGGACGCGCCGCGGTAGCGCCCTCGCCAACCTGGATCGGCAGCCGGATCAGCGCCTCCGCCCCACCCAGGGGCGGGGGCGTTTCTACGTCAGGCTTCCAAATGGCTTCCATCCGCCCGGGGAACCAGCCGAATCCTCAGAGCCGACGCCCGGACTCGAACCGNNTACCAGCTGAGCTACGTCGGCGACCGGGCGTCGAGTCTACCGGCGCTCTGTGGCGTCCTCGGCAGCGCGCCGGCGTGGCCGCGCTCGCCATTCCTCGGCGAGGATCGCCCAGCGTTCGTGGTCCCGCCAGCGACCACCGATCTTGAGGTAGCGCGGCGAGAAGCCCTCGCGGCGGAATCCGGCCCCGCGGGCGAGTGCGAGCGAGGCCTCGTTGCCGGGCTGAATGTTGGCCTCGAGGCGATGAAGTGACAGCACAACGAACGCGTGCCGGAGCACGAGCTCGATCCCCGCGCTCATGTACCTGTGGCCCGCGAAGCGACTACCGACCGCGTACCCCAGGTAGGCACTCTGAAAGAAGCCGTGGGTGATCTGTGAGATGTTGAAGAAGCCGACGATCGCGTCGTCGCCGCATCGGCGCACGAGGAGCGCCTCATAGTCCTGTCGGCGAGAGTCGGCGAGATAGGCGTCGAAGCGGGCGTCGTCGACCGGCGCCGCAGCCCACGGTCGGTGGAACGCACGACTGTCACGCATCAGGCGGAGGAATTCCTCCCGGTCACCTTCGACGGGCGGACTCAGTCGGACGGGCGACGTCACCGGCGCTTCTCCTGCGGACCGAGGACGCGTTCGAGCCGGTAACCGAGCGCTTCGCATGCCAGCTCGGCCGAAACGTTGAACTGGAGGCGCTCACGAGTGCCCTGGACCAGCTCCACGGCCTCGCGGAGACGATCTGGGGAGCGGTCGGCGTCGGCCGCCAGTTCGGTTGACCGGTCGACGTTGTGTACGAGGTCCGGCGCGCCCCAGGCAAGGCACATGAGATCGCGATACCACAGCGCAACGAGCGTCAGCGCGAGGTCGAGCGCGGCGGTCTCGGCGCGGCGGCGCATGCGCCGGATGCGTTCGGAGAAGTCCGTCTCGATGCGCCTGCGGTCCTTGCGTGGAGAGAGCTCGAGCTCGTCGACGAGGCGCGCCTCGATCTCGGCACCGGCCGACTCGCCACGCGCCCTCACCGCCGACAACAGCTCGATCCACGGACGGCGGGCCGAGAGATCGCCGGCGATCGCGCCACGGGCGAAACGCTCGGCGCCGGCACGGAGCGCAGCACCCTCCGCGCCCGCGAGCTCGCGCGACCGTTCGCCGTCCCCGAGCGCCAGGCGGGCGCAGGCGAGCGCAGCGTCGCTCGGGACTCCCGTCGACTCGAGCCGAGCGGCAATCTCCTCGACCGAAGGAGCGTCGAAACGCACGAGCTGGCATCGCGACACGATCGTCGGCAGCACCTCGACGATCCTGTCAGTGAGCAGGATCAGATGGACGAAGGACGCCGGCTCTTCAAGCGTCTTCAACAGTCTGTTGGCGCCTTCGTCGTTGAGCGTGTGAACACGCTCGATCACGAACACGCGACATCCGGATTCGAATGGCGTCCTGCTGGCAGCGCCGATCACGGGACCGTCGATGTCCGCGACCAGCATCTCGTGCGCGCCGCTCGGCGTGACCCAGGTCAGATCCGGATGCGCACCCGAACGCGCCCGCGCCCGCGCGTTCATGGCATCGGTTGACCCCGCGGCCAGCAGCTCGGCTGCCAGGGCCCGAGCAGCCGCGCGCTTGCCGGCGCCGGCCGGCCCATGGAACAGATACGCGTGGGAAGCGCGACCTCCGGGAGCAAGCACGGGTCCGACCACGGCGCGGGCGTGAGGATGACGGTCGAGCTCGGCGAGCACGACTTCGATGCTAGTGATAGCGACGGCAGGTGCAGGCACCAGGGCGGATGGCTATCGTCGCGGCTCTTGCGCGGACGGTTGATCACGATCGAAGGTATCGACGGAGCTGGCAAGACGACGCTTGCGGCAGCCCTGCTGAATTCCCTCCAGATGCGCGGCCTGGACGTGCGTCTGCTCCGCGAGCCCGGGGGCGTCGAGGTCTCCGAGCGCGTACGCGACCTGGTGAAGGACCCGGCGGTGCGAATCGGCGCGCGCGCCGAGGCGCTTCTCTACGCCGCGGCCAGGGCCCAGCTCGTCGAGCAAGCCGTGCGGCCGCTGCTGGACGCTGGTTCGTGGGTCCTGCTCGACCGGTTCGTGGACTCCTCGCTCGCCTATCAGGGCGCGGGCCGCCACCTCGGCGTCGAGCAGGTCCGAACGATCAACCGGTTTGCGACCGGAGACCTCGATCCCGACCGTACGCTGCTGCTCGAGATCGACCCGGCGCGCGCTCGTGCACGCTCGCGCGCCAGGCCGGAAGGGTTCGACCGGCTCGAAGGCGAGGCTGAGGAGTTCTTCATCCGAACCAACCGCGCGTACCGCGAGCTGGCCGCCGCGGAGCCTGCGCGCATCCGCGTGATCGACGCCGAAGCGCCGCCGGAGTCGGTGCTCGAGGCCGCGCTCGCGGCCCTCGATGGGCTTGTTCAATAGCGCGGCCCGAAGCGTCGCGCTTACCGGTAACCGTGCGGGCGCGCGGTCGCGAACGCCCAGGCGTCGGCGACCATGTTCGCCAACGCCGGCTTGCGCGGGGCCCAGTTGAGCTCGCGACGAATCTTGTCGCTGGCCGACACGAGCCGCGGAGCGTCACCGGGCCGGCGCGGCGCCTCGCGCGTCGCGATCTGGCGCCCGGTCACCTGCTCGGCGGTGGCGATCACCTCGCGCACGGAGAAGCCGCTGCCGTTGCCGAGATTGAAGATCCGGTGCTCACCTTCATGGGTACCGTCGAGCGCGAGCAGGTGGGCGACGGCGAGATCGTCGATGTGGATGTAATCGCGGATCGCGGTCCCGTCCGGCGTCGGATAGTCGGTGCCGAAGACCTCCACGAACCTCGCAGTGCCCCGCGCGGCCCGCAGAACATTGGGAATCAGGTGTGTTTCGGGTTGGTGATCCTCGCCGAGCCCGTGACTGGCGCCGGCCACGTTGAAATAGCGCAGGCTGACCGCGCCGAGGCGGTGGGCGAGGCAGACGTCGCCGATCATCCGATCGACCGCCAGCTTCGAGGCACCATATGCGTTCGCGGGCCGGGCGGGGGCGGTTTCGGCGATCGGAATCTCGTCCGGCTGCCCGTATACGGCGCAGGTGGACGAGAACACGAGACGCGGGACCTCGGCGGCGCGCATCGCGTCCAGGAGGTTCAGCGTTCCCCCCACGTTCGTGCGGTAATACCGTTCCGGATGGGCGACGGATTCGCTCACCAGCGACAACGCAGCGAAGTGCAGGACGCCGTCGAAGCCCTCACTCACCACCGCCGCCACGGCTGCCTGATCCCTCAGATCGGCGAGGACGAAGCGTGCTCGCGCCGGAATTGCGGCGCGGTGGCCGCGCTCGAGATTATCGAGCACGACCACCTCGTGACCGGCCTCGAGCAGCTGAGCGGCGATGATCGAGCCGATATAACCGGCGCCGCCGGTGACCAGGAGCTTCATGACGCCGGACGCGGCGGGCTGGTGATTTCGGGGCAGACGCACGCAGACCCGTACTGTCTGACGTCAAATCCCATCAGCGCCGGAGATATCACAGACCTACAATTTCTCATCATCCTTCGGCATCCGCGGATCGGTGAAGGGAGCAGGTGAAAACGTTGTGCCATTTTGACAGTCTGATCGGGGCGACAAGGCTTGGCCGCTCGCTGCCTCGGGAACTCCGCGCAGCCGGGTGGCCGAAGTCGTGAGCGTCATCGAGCTACAGGAGTTCGAGCGAGTCGAGGTCGGACCCGACACGGCGCTGCTGCGCGTGGCCATCCGCCAGCCCGACGATGCCCCGCGCACCAACCCGCCCACGCTGCTCGTCGACGACGGTCACGCGACGCACCGGCTCGCGCCGCTGCCTGCGCCCCCGGATCCGGAGGGGCTGATGCGGGCCGCGTATACGGTGCCCAGTGCACTGCTCGACGCGGGGCCCGCCACGTTCGCGCTCGAGCTGTCCGACGGCGGCGTCATCGATCTTCCTTCGCCGACAAGCCGAAAGCGGCCACCCGCCGCGCGGGCTCGAGGCGAGCCACCGACTCGGCAGCGACCGCTTGCGCCGCGGGAGCCGCGGAGCGGTGCGGACACGGACGAGCTGGTGGCGGAGCGCCGGACGCGCGCCGAGGCGGATCGCAGTGCGGAGCGCCTCCGCTCGGCGATCAGGGAGCTGGAGCAGCGGCTCGAGGCGGAGCGAGACCAGCGGGCCCAAGCAGAGACCAGGGCCGAGGAGCGAGTCTCGGCGATCAGGGCCGCCGAGGCGAGGTTAGCCGAGGCCGATCGTGCCCTCGCCGATCAACGCTGGCGCGCCGCAGCCGAGCTCGACCAAGCCCGGGCCGAGGCGGCCGCCCACGAACGCGAGTCGCGCGAGAACGCGGTCGCGCTGGACCACACCCGCGCCACAGCGAGCGAGCTCGACAACCGCCTCGCCGAGGTACAGGCCCAGCTCGACAATCGTTTCGCCCAGACAGAGGCGGAGCTCGCCGACGCTCAAGCAGTCCGCGACGCGGCCGCCGCGCAAGCCACCCAGCGCGAGCAAGAGCTCGCGGCCGACCGCGACCGTACCGTCGCCGAGCTCGAAGCGAACGCCGCGGCAGCCATCGCCCGCGCCGAGAAAGCCGAGGACCGCGCGACAAAGCTCCAAGAGCAGCTCGGACTCGCCGAGGTCTCGGCGCGGAAGCTCGAGTCGAGAATCAAGCGGACCCGTGCACAGTCCGAGCAGCACGAACGTCGTGCCGCGGAGCTCGACGGCGCCAAGGCGACGGAGACCCGACGCGCACGCCAGGCCGAAGCGCGAGCCGATGAGGCTGAGGGACGAAAGGCGAAGCTCGAGCAGACGGTCGGGAAGCTGCGAACGCGAACGATCCAGGCCGAGGGTCACGCGGGCGAGCTCGAGCGCCGCGCGGCCGCATTGGCGGTCGAGACGGCCGAGGCCAAAGAGCGTGCCGCAGCAGCGGCCCCGCGGACGATCGAGCTCGAGGCCTCGGTGCTCGAGGCCGGGCGTTCAGCGGCCCAGATGCAGCTGGAGCTGACTCGGATGGTCGGCCGTGTTCACAAGCTCGAGCTCGAAGGCGCCGAGGCTGCCGAACGAGTTCGGGAATCGGAGTCCGCCGCCGCCGCCGCCGAGCAGCGTGCGCAATCCGTCGAGGAACGTACGGCCGGCTCGGTTGCGCGGTCCGCCGAGCTGGAGCGACGAATCATGGACCTCACAGCCGCGCTCGCGGAGGCCCGCGAGGAGCTCGTCGCGACGACGTTGCGGGCGGGCGATGCCGAGAGCGAGAAGGCCAAGGCGGGGCAGGAGCTGCTGAGCGCCGAGCAGGCGCGCGCCGAAGCGATCGTGCGCGCCGAAACGGCCGAGGGGCGCGCCGCAGCACTCGAGGCTGCGCTGCCCGAGGAGACACGCCGCACCGAAGCCTTGCGGGCGAGAGCAGCGGAGGCAGAGCGGATCCACGCCGTGGCCGCCGAGCGGGCCGCGGCATTCGAGCGCGAGGCGGCTTCGGTGCGAGAGCAGCTGGTCGCAGCGGGCGCCGTCGCGACCGGGCTCGAACGTGAGCTCAAGCACGCGCGGAGCGCCGTCGCCACGCTTGCGGCAGGGCGCGGCGAGCTCTCGTCGCTGATCGCCGAACGCGACAACGAGTTGGCCGAGGCTCGTGCCGACACCTCCCGAGCGCTGGACTCGAGTGCGGAGCTCGAGTCCGAGCTGGTCATGATGCGGCAGACCCTCGCCGAGTCCGAGCGGGTCGCGACGGGCGCGGAGGCCACGGCCGAGGAGAACGCCCGCCGTACGGTCGAGCTCGAACACCGGCTCGAGGCCGAGCAGAACGGTGCGCGCGAGCTCGAGCGAGAACGCGATCAGGCTCGCATCGCGCTCGACGACGCCACGGCGACGCGCGACCGGCTCGCAGACGAGGCGGCCGAGTCAGTCAGGGAGCTCGAGCGCGCGCGTGGCCGAATCGCGGCACTCGAGCAGGACCTCGCCTCCGCGCCGACCGTCGCCGTCGAGACCGAAGCACGAGCCGCCGTGAACGCCGAGCGTGACAAGCTCGAGCGAGGGCTCGCCGACGCGATCGTAGAACTCAGCGCGGTGACGGCTGCCAGGCTCGACGCGGAGGCAGTCCAGGTCGTGCTCCAGGCGGACCTGACGGCTGCCGGCGCCAGGCTGGCGGACGTCGATCGGCGCTACGAGCAGCTCGCCTCGGAGCTTGCGGCGGCTCGCGCCGAGCTCGAGGGCCGCGCAGCCGCGCTGTCGAAGATGAGCGCGACATCAGAGCGCAGTTCGACCGAGTTCGCGGAGCTGACCTTGGCGCGCGACCGCGTCGCCGCCGAGCTCGCACAGGCGCGAGTCGAGCTTGAAGCGGCCCGAGGCCAGGCGCGTGATCGGACCGCGCGGCTCGACGCCGAACGCACACGGCTCCGCGCCGAGCTGAAGACGGCCAGCGAGGCGCGAATCACCGCAGAGCGCGAGGCCCGCGAGCGCGCGGAGGCGGTGGCCGCCGCGGCCAGCCAAGAGATGGCCGAAGCCAAGGCCCGCGCCGAGGTGGCGTTCAGAGAGGCCGCGCAGGCGAGGTCTAAGGCGGAGGCCGCGGTGCGCGAAGCGCAAGCGGCCAGGGCGGCGGCAGAAACGCGACCACCCGTAGCGGACCAGGCGCTCGAGGCCGCGGCTCGCGCCCGTGCGATCCGGCTCATCACAGCGCGCACGACATCGACGCAGACCCCGGTGCGCCAGCGCGCCAGGTCGCGCTGGCTCCCGTCCGAGTCGATGATCGGGATGATCCTGCTCGGGTTCGGAACGCTCCTTGCCTTGCTCGTACTGGCAGGCACGATCAAGATCGGAGTCGCGCCGTAGGCTCAGCGATCGTGATCCTCGTGGTGCTCGGCGGCCTGCTTGTGCTCAGCGGAGCAGTCGGGGGTGTGGCACGGCTGAGGGGATGGGATCCCCCGTGGGTGGCCCGGGTGGGCCACTCGTGGAGCGAGGCCGGGTATCGGGTATCCGGCATCTGTTCGGAGTTCAGCGACTGGCTACGGTTGGGTCGCTAGCGCCGCTGGTCCCCTGGGGATCCGGTACCGGAAGGAGAGCGGGCGAACGCGGGATTCGGCTGGCGGAAAGTGCCGGGGATTCGGCGGGCGCAGAGTGCCGGGATCCGGCACGCGCAGAGTGCGGGAATTCCCCGGGAGACCGCGTTCAGAACACGGAAATACGCTGCGGACGCGATAAAATGAGGTTCGCTTCTCATGCTTCCCGTTGACGGCGCGAGGCCGCCCTCGACGTAACCGTTCCGTCCGGGACCCGCGCCAAGATCCTTTGCCCACCGTGGCTGTAGAGGAGACGAGGCCAGGCGCGCGGAATCAGCGATAACAGAGGAGCAGGTCGGATTATGGAGCACACCCCGCAGACCCCACTCACCCCCGTCGACCAGCTCCGCGAGCGGAGTCCGAAGCCGGATGCCGGCCTCGCGATTGAGCGCTACTTCACGGAGCCCGGGGTGCATCCGTTCGACACGGTCGGGTGGGAACTGCGCGATGCGCGCATCGGCCACGGAGACAAGGTCTCCTTCGAGCAGCGGGGGGTTGAATTCCCGAAAACCTGGTCGCAGAACGCGACCAACATCGTTACCCAGAAGTACTTCCGCGGTCAGCCCGACACGCCCGCCAGAGAGCGCTCCGTCAAGCAGATGGTCGGGCGTGTCGCCGGCACGATCGCACGCTGGGGACGTGAGCGCGGCTACTTCGCGACCGAAGCGGACGGAGATGTCTTCGAGGCCGAGCTGACGCACATCCTGCTCCAGCAGATGGCGGCGTTCAACTCGCCGGTGTGGTTCAACGTCGGCTGGCACCCTGAGGGCAGCCCGAAGATGCAGGCCTCAGCCTGCTTCATCCTCTCCGTCGAGGACGAGATGGAGTCGATCCTCGAGTGGAACACGAAGGAGGGGATCATCTTCCGGGGCGGCTCGGGTTCGGGCATCAACCTGTCGCGGATCCGCGGCTCAATGGAGCCCCTGAGTCGCGGCGGCACGGCGTCGGGACCGGTCAGCTTCATGCGCGGCGCCGACGCCTGGGCCGGGTCGATCAAGTCCGGCGGCGGCACCCGCCGTGCGGCGAAGATGGTCGTCCTCGATGTCGACCATCCCGACATCCGCGACTTCATCTGGTGCAAGGCCAAGGAGGAGGACAAGGCCGCGGCGCTCCGTGACGCTGGCTTCGACATGTCGATCGATGGCGAGGGCTTCTACTCGATCCAGTACCAGAACGCGAACAATTCCGTGCGGGTCACCGATGAGTTCATGAACGCGGTGGAGAACGACGACGAATGGCATCTGATCGCCCGCGCGACGGGAGAGCCGGTCGGCGAGCCGGTCTCCGCGCGCGAGCTGATGAGGGAGATCGCCCAGGCTGCGTGGCGATGCGCGGACCCCGGGGTCCAGTACGACACGGTGATCAACGAGTGGCATACGTGCCCGGTATCGGGCCGGATCAACGCGTCTAATCCGTGCTCGGAATACATGCACGTCGACGACAGCGCCTGCAACCTCGCCTCGCTGAACCTGATGAAGTTCCGCCGCGCCGATGGCATGCTCGACGTCGAGTCGTTCGAGCACGCCGTCGACATCATGCTCCTCGCGCAGGAGATCGTCGTCTCGCCGTCGAGCTATCCGACCCCCGAGATTACGCAGAATGCCCGTGCATTCCGGCAGCTCGGGCTCGGCTACGCGAACCTCGGCGCGTACCTGATGTCGAATGGGATGCCGTACGACTCCGACGCGGGACGCGGCGCAGCGGCGGCGATCACCGCGCTGATGACGGGCCGCGCATACCTGCAGTCCGCACGGATCGCCGAGGCGATCGGTCCTTACGAGCGCTACGCGGAGAACCTCGAGCCGCATAACGCGGTGATGCGGATGCATCGCGATGCGACGTATTCGATTCTCGACTCGACGTGCGTCGACGGGGAACTGCTGGCCGCCGCTCGAGCCACGTGGGAGGAAGCGGTCACCGCAGGCGAGGAGCACGGCTATCGCAACGCGCAGGCCACTGTCTTGGCCCCCACAGGCACGATTTCCTTTCTCATGGACTGTGACACCACCGGCGTCGAGCCCGACTTCTCGCTGGTCAAGTACAAGGAGCTCGTCGGCGGCGGTCAGATGACGATCGTCAATCGCACGGTGCCGCTCGCGCTGCAAACGCTCGGCTATAGCGAGGATCAGGTCGAGCAGATCGAGGCCTACATCAACGACCACGGGACGATCGTCGGCGCGCCGAGCCTGACCGAGGACCACCTGGCCGTATTCGACGTGGCCGTCGGCGAGCGCGCGATCTCTCACATGGGCCACATCAAGATGATGGGCGCCGTCCAACCCTTCATCAGCGGCGCGATCTCGAAGACCGTGAACCTGCCCCAGACCGCCACTGCTGAGGACATCGCTGACGCGTACCTCCAGGCCTGGCACCTCGGCATCAAGGCGCTCGCCATCTACCGCGACGG
>PMOY01000093.1 GCA_003165655.1 Solirubrobacterales bacterium | reverse complement strand
CCGGCGACCCCGTCGCGCCCGGCGACCCCACGCGCCCGGCGACCCCGTCGCGTCCGGCGACCCACACGCCCGGCGACCCCGTCGCGCCCGGCGACCCCACGCGCCCGGCGACCCCGTCGCGTCCTTACGGCATGATCACGAGCTTGCGTCCGGGGGAGCTGCGTTGGCGATTCCAGGCGTCAACGACGTTCTCGAGCGGGACCCGCTCGATGTCGACGGTCAGCCTCCCCGCGGTGGCGTGCTCGATCATCTGCATGTAGGCGGCGATCTTGACCTCACGCGGCGCGCGGAAGTTCGCGTGGCCCAGGATCGCCAGCCCCTTACCGCGGACCGCGGCGGACGCAATCGAGCTGTGCGAGCCGGCCGACTGGCCGATCTGGACGAGTCGCGCCTCAGGCCGGCACGCTTCGATCGCCGCCGCGGCCGGCTCGCCCCAGAGCGGATCGATCACCACGTCGGGGCCGCCGACGCACGCCTCGCGGAACGCCTCGGCGAGGTTCCCGGCCCCGTCCAGCTGGACGACGTCGTCGGCTCCACGCGACCGTGCCCGCTCGAGGCCGTCGCGAGCGCGGGCCGCTGCGATCACGCGTCCGGCTCCGAGCAGGCGCGCCGCCTGGACGGCGATGCCACCGACGACTCCGCTCGCGCCCAGCACCAGGACCGTCTCGCCATCGCGCAACCGTGCCCGCCACTCGAGCGCCAACCATGCCGCGAGCCCGGCGATTCCGAAGCACGTCGCGAGCGCGGGATCGACGTCCTCCGGGAGCGGGATCGGGGACTCCGAGTCGACCAGCGTCCACTCCGCGAACGAGCCATACGGAGGCACGGGCGCGGCAAAGTAGACGAGCTCCCCGTCGCTCGTCCGGCCGACGCCCTCCCGACCCGCGACGCAGGGCAGCGGAACCCTGCCCTGGTAGAAGCTGCCCGACGCCATCGAGATATCGACCGGGTTCAGCCCGGCCGCTGACACTTCGATGACGGTCTGGCCCTCGGCGGGCACGGGTCCGGGGAAGTCTCCAGGCTGCGGAGCTTCGCCGTAGTGGTGCAAGATCGCGGCTCTCACTACCGGGGTGCTCACACCAAGACAGACCACAGGGCGAACGCCACCAGCGCCCACACCAGCACGACAAACGCCACCAAGAGGACCGAGAGGGGGACGGCCGGAGCTGCTGCTCGGCGGCGAGGATATTCGCGGCGGGAGCGCGTACTGACGAAGATCTGCGGCGGGGGCATCGACTTGCTCTCCTAGTTACGCGATGCAACCGGGCGACGGGTCGACAGTCAAGCCGTCGCCGCGATCCATCTCGCATTTTGGTTCATCGTTCGGACGTTGCCCCCTGCCGGCGAACGTATGTGTAGCCGTCGGCCTCCGCGACTATGCTCAGGCCCGTCATCACGAGCACAGGAGGCCTTTCGTTGTGATCCAGGTCGAGGCCCACATCACCGGCACCGTCTGGAAGATCGAGGTCGAGGTCGGCGACAGAATCGAGGAGGGCGACACCGTCGTGGTGCTCGAGTCGATGAAGATGGAGATGCCGGTCGAGGCCGAGGATCCGGGCGTGGTCGCGGAGATCCGCTGCGAGGAAGGCCAGTCGGTGGCCGAGGGCGACACGCTTGTCGTCCTCGAGTAGCGGAAGCCTTCTCGTCGACGAGCCGGCGCCCAACGTGGTCCGGCTCACGATCTCCAATCCAGAGAAGCGCGGTGCACTGGACCAAGCGATCCTCGACCGGTTCGCGTCGACGATGCCGGAGCTCGACGCCCGGTGCGTGATCGTCACCGGCGAGGGCGGGTCGTTCTCGGCCGGCTACGACATCGGTGACCTCGCCGACGAGCTGCTCGCCGAGGAGGCGGAGAAGCTCGTTGCGCATCCGTTTGCTGCGGCGATCGATGCCATCGAGAACTATCCCTACCCGACGGTCGCGGCGCTCAACGGTCACGCGATCGGCGGTGGACTCGAGCTGGCACTGTCGTGCGATCTGCGCATCGCCGCCGCCACCGTCGCGCTGGGGATGCCTCCTGCCAAGCTCGGCCTCGTCTACTCACACACCGGGGTCCGCAAGTTCATCGATGCCGTTGGTGTCCCGCGGACACGCGAGCTGTTTCTCGTCGGGCGCCAGATCGACGCCCGTACCGCCGCGGAGTGGGGCCTCGTCAACGCCATCGTCCAGCCCGAGCGACTAGAGGGACAGGCGCTGGAGCTAGCTACTGAGATCGCCGCCAACGCTCCGCTCGCGAGCCGCGGAAACAAGCGCGTGATCCGAGCGATTCTCGACGCGCAGGCGGCGCTGGCGCCCGATGTCGAGCGGGAGCTGGTCGAGCTTCGCCGCGCCTGCTTCTCCTCGGAGGACTTCCACGAGGGCGTCCTGGCCTTCGGCGAGAAGCGCCATCCGCAATGGCAAGGGCGCTAAGGACTTGCCGCGGAATGATCCGCGGCAGGTCGCTGCGTTTGGGCCTGTAAGGGCGCCCTAGCCCCACTAGCCGCCGACGAGATCCCGCGGCCGTCGTGCCAGGTCGCGTACACGCCTCCGGCGCTGTCCTGCGAAGCGCTCAGCTCGTCTGCGCCGTCGAGCGACAGCTTGGTCTCATCCGAGACGAGCACGGACGAGCCGAAGCTCTTCGTCGTGGTGTCGAACAGTCGGTAGTAGACACCGTCCGAGCCCGAGCGGTTGAGTCCCGGCCCCTCATCCTCGAGCAGGCCGATCCGCCACCGGCGGGTCCGCCGCCCGCCAGCACGGTGAGAAGGCCTGACAGGAGACCGCTGCGAAGTAGTCCACGCTCCACGCCGCCTGGCTCTGCAGCGCCGCAGGAGTACCCACCCCGACGCCGTACCCGGTGGCCTCGGCGGTTCCCGCGGGACAAGCCGTCGGAGCGCCGTAGTCCGGCACCGCCGGCCCGCCCGCACCGCCGGCCCGCCCGCACCG
>PMOY01000052.1 GCA_003165655.1 Solirubrobacterales bacterium | reverse complement strand
CGCAGCTCCTCCAGCGACTCGTCAATCAGCCGCCGGAACGCGGTCGGGTCGTCCTGTTGCACCCAGTGAGCGAACGCCACGTGAAAGACGGTCACACCCGCCTGGGCGGCAAGGATCGCCGCGTTCATTGAAACGCCCCGCTCGACCAGTGCGGCCTTGATCGCGGCGGCGAGGTTCTGCAGCTTGATCAGCTCACGCTCCTGCAGCTCCGGGTTGGCCTCGACGATCCCCGCACGAATGCGGGCGAAGTCGTGACGCTCGGTGAACATCTCTGCGACCGGATCGAGTCCGGCCGCCACGACCGCGAGCGGAGTCGCGTCCGCCGGGGCGGCGGCAACGCCCTCTAGCCAGATGCGCTGGAGCTCCTGGCTGCCGCTGAACAGCACCTCACGCTTGTCGGAGAAGTAGCGGAAGAACGTGCGCTTCGTCAGCCCCGCGCGCTCGGCGATCTCGGCAACGGTCGTCGCCTCATATCCCTGCTCGTCGAACAGTTCGATCGCGGCGCTCATCAGGCGGCCCTGTGCGTCCGGTTTCCAGCGTGACATCTGAGCAGAGCGTAGTTGATGACACCAGGTGCCATGCGGGTGCTATCGTGATGACACCAGGTGACATACCCCACCGACTGGAGACCCCAAATGCGTGTATTCGTAACCGGCGCCTCAGGCCATATCGCCGCCGCCGTCATCCCCGAGCTTCTCATCGCCGGCCACGAGGTCGTCGGCCTCGCCCGCTCCGACGCATCCGCCGAGGCCGTTGCCGCCATCGGAGCCGAGGTCCGCCGCGGTGATCTCGACGACCTCGACGGTTTGGCGGTCGCCGCCGCTGAGGCCGACGGCGTCATCCATCTCGCCTTCAAGCACGAGGCGATGCGTACCGGCGACTTCATGGGCGCGGTCGACTCCGACATGGCCGCCCACAAGGCGATCGGCGAGACCCTGCTCGGCACCGACAAGCCCTTCGTGTCGACCGGGGGCACGCTGATGCTCGCAATGGCCGGGATCACCGGCCGCCCCGGCACCGAGGACGACCAGTCCCAGGGCGGCCCCCGGACGGACGCGGCGAACTACACGATCGGTCTGGGACAGCAGGGCGTGCGCTCCTCCGTCGTGCGGCTCGCGCCGATGGTGCACAGCGATCTCGACCATCACGGCTTCACGCATGCGCTGATCGGCTTCGCCCGTGAGAACGGCATTGCGGCCTACACCGACGACGGCAGCAACCGCTGGCCGGCGGCCAACACATACGACATCGGCGTGCTCTACCGCTTGGCCTTGGAGAAGGCCCCTGCCGGCTCGACCCTGCACGGCGTGGGTGACTCCGGCATCCCGCGCAAGGTGATCGCCGAGACGATCGCTGGCAAGCTCGGGATCGAGACCAAGAGCATCACGGCTGAGGAGGCGCCAGAGTACCTCGGCTTTCTCGCCGCCTTCGCTGGCCTGGACAACCCGACCTCAAACGACAAGACCCGCGAGGTGCTGGACTGGGAGCCGACCCACCCGGGCTGGGTCGAGGACGTGGAGACGGGCCACTACTTCCGCTAACTGCCTGATGCCGCCGCCCCATTGCCCAATGCGGCCACCTTCTCCGGGACCGGGGGCGAACCACACGCGGCCGTGCAGCTTCAGCCTGGATCGCCTTGCCGGATTGGCGAACAAACCGGAAGTCTCATCCCTGCTCCTCATCGGCCGGTGGCCGGGCTTCGTTCGCCTCAGGGATGCTGAGTTGAGCGAGATGCCAGCCGAGTGATGGCGCCGCGTGTCGAGGCCGGCCCGCTTTGGTGGCTCTGGAGTAGTGGCAGGGCCAGCTCGTCGATGATCGACTTGATGCGCGCGGGTTTCAGCGGTTTGAGGTTCATCAGCAGGTCGTGGCGCACGAGGTCGAACGGCATGGCGAGCACAGCGGGTGGGATGCGCTCCAGGTCGATCTCACCGCGGTCGTGGGCGCGTCGGTAGATGATCTGATCGCGCCAGACCGGTTGGTCGCCGAGGATCTTGTCGCGCGCTTGCGCGGGGGTCAGGCCGGTATCCGCTAGCAGTCCCGAGAAGCCCGCGGCTGCGGCGATGGCGGTGAACGTGGCGCGGGCTTTGCTCATCGCGGTTAGCAGGGCGAGCAGGTCGCCGCGCAGGGTGCCGGTGTCGGGAGTCTCGACCGGGCGGGCGTGCCGGTAGTGCTCGAGCGCGGCGAGCACGAGCTGGTCCTTGTTGGCCCAGCGGCGGTAGAGCACCGCGATCCCGGTCTGGGCGCGTGCGGCGACCGACTCCATCGTCAGGCTCGCGAAGCCGACCTCGACCAGCTCGTCCCAGGCAGCGTCAAGCAGCGCGGATTCGAGTTGGGGGCCGCGTCGACGGCGACGGGTGTGCTCCGGCGTGGGTGTGGCCACGTCTCCAGCTTAGAGAGACTTGCATTCCTTAGCAAGGTCGCCTACTCTCTATAAGAGACAGATTCCACTCTTATTCTGGGAATGGGCCAATGAACGGGACGGCAGTTGAACGCGCAGACGCTGAGACGAAGCTGCGACCCGGCCCGACGTCTCGCGAAGTTCTCTGAGAGCGTCCAAAGCTGTGGCGGGGTCCCCTTCGATCAGGGAGATGACTGCGCGCGCGTTGTCGATGGGTCCCATTTGGCCGGATTCGGCGGAGAATCCGGCGAGGGTTGCGCGCGCTTCATCTGGCATGCCAAGTCGGGCCTGTGCAGTCGCGAGCCATCCGGCGATGCGCGGCGCGAGAGCGTGAACACCCGTGAGCAGCGACTGCACATGCGCTGCCGCCGCATATTCCTCGAGCGCCGATCGATGCTGTCCGCGGCCGGCGTGCAACATGCCCGTTGCTACGTGTAGAAGCACCGCGGCGGCCGGGTCAACGTGTTCCTCGGCGACCTCCCACGCGCGGCGGAGCCAGCTCTCTCCCTCGTCGAACTCGCCCATCCAGATTGCCATGCCGCCGGCCGCAGCGAGCGCGGGCGCGAGGATCGGCCGGTCCGCCAAGCCACACCGGTCCGCCAGCGCCACCGCCTCACGGCCGCGCTCGTATGCCTTCGCAACGGAGACGAGCTTTGACGGGAACCCTTGATGCGCGCGGCAAGCGACCTCGAGGTAGGGCCGCCCGATCGTCTGGGCGAGTGCAGCTCCCTCGGAGAGGTGCCGTTCAGCGTCGGCGAGTCGCCCAGTCCATGTCTCGACGATCCCGAGATTCAGCAGTGCGACTGCCCGCAGCTCGCTGTCCATCGCGATCGGATCGTTCGAGTCGTCGTTGATCGAAGCATCGAGCAGGTTCACCTGCTCGAGCACTGCCGTGAACTGTCTGTTACGTCTTGCCAGCGCCAACCGCAGCGACGCAATCGCCACGGTGAGGCGGAGGCGTCGAGCCGGCGGAGCGCTCTGGACGTGTCACTCGGCCAGCGCCAGTTGAGCAGCCGCTTCCTCCAGTCGTCCTTGGTTCACGTCAGCTGCCGCGTGGGCCAGCGCCAGGTCAGGATGATCGGCTGATGCGCCCTCGGGAAACGCCTGCAGCACGGCGTCGATCGTTCCGGCTTGCCCGTCAAGCACCCACCTGAACGAGTGGTCTGCGACGAGTCGCGCGGCATCGGTCCAGTCGCCGGCCGCGAGCCTGTGCCGCACGGCCTCGACGACGTCCCCATGGTCAGCGAACCACTGTGCTGCCCGGCGATGGAGCTCTGAAAGCTCATCGGCTGAACGTCGCCGGAGCTCTAACCGCAGAAAATCCGCCAGAAGCTGGTGGTAGCGAAACCAGGTGCGACGAGCGTCGAGCGACACGACGAACGCGTTGGCGTCCTCCAGTTCGAGCAGCATCTGCTCGCAACCCGGGCGGCCGGCCAAGAGGTCGGCGAGTTCGCCGTTCATGCGATCTACCAGTGAGGTTCGCAACAGCATGCTTTGAACCTCGCTCGGTTGGCGTTCGAGCATCTCGGCCATCAGGTACTCGCCAATCGCCCTGTCGGTACCGGAGAACTCCGCCACGAACCGCTCGGGATCTGAGTGGCCGCTGAGCGAGATCGCCGCGAGGCGCAGGCCAGCCACCCACCCTTCCGTACGCTGGTGCAGCGCGGTTGTCCCGGCGTCGGACAAGGTGGTCCCGGACGCTGCAAGCAGCTCCTGCGTCTCGCGCTCGGTGAACCGTAGATCGCCGGCTCGGATCTCGGCGAGCTCGTCGGCAAGCCTGAGTTGGTGGAGCCTGATCGGCGGATCTCGGCGAGACGACAGCACCACCTGTGCACAGCTCGGCAGATGCGCCAGCACACGGTCGAGCTGTGCGACGGCATCCGACGATCTCAGCTCGTGCAGATCGTCGATGATCAGCACCACGGGCTCGCCCTGCTCGGCGAGCTCCGAGAGGACTCTGTGGACCAGCTGATCGTCGTCGAGACCAGTGCTCGCCGTCGGTCGCGTCTCCGGATCAACGGAGCGCGCCGGGCTGCAGATCGCGTCGAGGACCGCACTCCAGAACCGCTGTGCATCCTGTTCGTCGCGGTCGACCGACACAAACGCCACGCGGCGAGCGCCCGTCGAGCGGTTGGCCCATCCACGCAACAGCGAGGTCTTCCCACTTCCGGGCGGCGCTGAGATGACCGTCACCCGCTTGGTCACAGCGCGATCGAGCATCTGGAGGAGCTGATCCCGATCGAGCAGGCCCCGGGCAACCGAACCCTCTCTCCAGAGCGGCTGCTCGAGGCCCTCCTCGGGCGGCGTTGTCGTCAAGGTGGTCATGGAGTCACAGTCCGATCCTTCGATCAGCTTAGGTCGTCGGACGATCGTGAACCATCGTTCTCGTTGCGATCAGGGTGAACATGCCACCCGTAGCCGAGGTCCAACTTGCGAGACCGGCCGCCTCGCCGGCCGCCACGGCGCCGTAAGTGACCGGTCGGAAGCCTTGATCGCGGGTGACGAGCGCGGCCCGCAGACACGACGTCGCGATTCCGCGGTCGACCTGGTCAAGCGCCTGACGCGAAAGCTCGCGTGCGCCTGTCGCGAGCTCGCGTTCGACGAGGTACCGCCGCCCGCTGACGCGGACGCGGGCGCGGCGGGTCAGTCGGTCACTCGGACCACGCCGTCCACGCGTTGCCGCAGAGGATTCCCGCTCCTGCGCTATTTCGGCGGCTGCTTGGACGGGGATGCGGCGGGCACGGGCGTTCTCCATTGCTTCACGGGCAAGGCGCCTTTCGGCGGTGCGCCCATCCTCGGGCCGGCTGGTGGTCGGACCGAGATTAGCGGGGGCGCATCGCTTCCGGGTCCCCACGGCCCAAGGCCGAAGATGTTCGCATTGTTCGACACGAGCGCGGTCATGATCTTGTTCGCCCACTCGCGGGGCAGCCCGCCGCTCGCGTCGAACTTCGCTCCGTTCGATGACCTAGAGGTCCAACCGAAGCGCTTGACCGTCGCGTTCGGACCCTGGGCAACGCTGAAGCCCACGCACCGATTCTGATCGACATGGAACCGGTCCGCGAGGAGCTGATGACTCGCTGACGATCCCCGGATCGGTTTCTGCAGCGCCTGGGCCTGTCTGATTGCCGCCGTGCCCGCCACGAACCGGTGCTCGACGATGTTCGCGATCCGTGCCGCCTCGGGCTGGTCCGGATAGCGGGAGGCGGCAGCACGGAGGGCGGCGATGTTATTCGTGCCGAAGCCGCTGGCGAGGATATCCAGCTCTTTTTCCGTGACGCCCGTCTGCATGCTCGCGGGGAGGATCCGGGGCTGCAACAGCGCCACCACCGCGATTGCGAGATCGTTCGCCCGGCGGATGTCGGGCTCGGACGCCTGAGCAGGCATCAGGACCGATGCTTTGGCGACGCCTGTCGCTGTACTGACGCCTGCGGCGACCTCATCGCGGAAGCGGTTGTATGGCGCGTCGCGGCTGGCCGGCTGGGTGTGCATGATCGGGGCGCGGTGCTCAATGTCATCGTCGACGTCGTTCAGCATCGCGTAGGGATAGTTGGTCGACCCCTGGGGCCCAGGGACGAGCGGCGCGAGATAGAGCACCCCGATCGCCGTGCCATCGGGTACGTACACGAGCCCCGTGAACTGGTTGTCGGGCTGGCCGCCGTCCCAGACCGCGAACGCGGTCGGGTGGATGCGGATCGTGAGCTGGCCCGCGAGGCGCAGCCACTCCGGGTCGGCTTTCGGGCCCGGCTCCGACGGCACCGCCATGGCGTCTGCGGCGGGGTTGACGCCGCGCCGACGGCTCTCCTCCACGACGCCGCGCCAGAATGGATGGATCAAAGGCTGATCCCGGAACCGGTGGTACAGCTCGAGCAGCCGCGCACCAGACCCGGCCCCGGCCGGGCGCATCGGCATTTGTGCGAGAGCGATTCGCTGATGCTCCACATCCTCCGCCTGATTGGCGGACTGCAGCATTTCGATGTTCTCCTTCAGGAGCACCACCTGCAGCAGCCGCGCAAAGTGACTCTCGTCGGCTGCGGCGAGCACCGCCTCGTAGTAGCGCCGCGCGGCGACGTTCGGAGGTCCGGGATCCGGCCGATACGGTCGGGATGTCGACGGCGCCGCGAGGTCCAGAGCGGCAGCGGTCGGCCCGGGCTGTCGTCCCGGCCGAGGAAGGCGCGGCGGCGCGGGAGGCGGCGGCGGTACGGCGAGATCGAGATCGTCGACCGCGTCTCGCTGCAACCGCCTCGCTCTCGCCACCTGAGCGGCGAGCGCTCGGTTGCCGATCGCGCGCTGTAGCGAGAGCACCGACTCGACCGCGGTCGGCCGCCGGGACTCACGATCACGATCGCTTCGCGTGGGTTCACGCGGCAGTTCGTGCAGGGACCCCACGGGACCTGCACGTATACAACACCCGGATGTCCGGCGTCAACGGCGGCGCGCGCACGGTCCTCGCACGGTCAAAGGAGCCGTAGGCGTCGAGACGGCGCGTCGTCAGGAACGGGAACAGCTCAAGCCAGTCGGTCCGCTGCTCGAGGTCGAGGTCGAGGTCGAGGTCGAGGTCGAGGTCGACGACGTCCGGTTCTGGTCGCGCTGGTGGCGCTCGGTGGCGGTGATGGTGAGGGAGATGGTCCTGCGCTCATAAGCCCGAACTGCGGCGCGCCCGCCGGTCAGGTTGATGCTTTGGTGCCGCCACGCCCCTGGGGCGCCAGCACCGAGTCTCGGCGGTCCGCCAGCGCACGACGACGGTTCTCGGGCCGCGGTTACGGGTAGAGCGGACGGCGTGAGTCGAGTGAACTGTCAACCAACAACGAGTCGAGGTAGTCGGCGACGGCCTCCTACTCGGTCAACGAGGCGGGTGTCGCGCACGCGCGGCGGTTGATCGCCGCACGCCAGTATGTGCTGCGCAGCGAGTGGGGCGAGGTCCAGCCCACGGCCGCGGTCGAGAACGCCTACCTGGAGAAGCACGACTGGGAGGCGTACGGGCGCTGGTTCCTCGGGCTCACTGACGGCGCGAACGAGGACACCAAGGCGCGCTACGCGTTCGTGTTCGGGGACTTCCGGCGCATCCATCGCTCGGGGCTAATCGCCTGCCACTACCGCGCCGCCGAGTGGCGACATAAGGCGATCGAGCTCGTCGCCCACGAGCTCCTGCAGGAGCTCGACGAAGCCTCCGCATAGCTTGAGCGCATAGCGGAGGCTCGCCCCGAAGTCCCCCGACCAGCGTCCCGACGCTCGGCCAGCGCTTTCGCCTCTCAGCCGCGGACCCTGGAGAGCCCTCCAAGTGTCACCAACTAAAACTGGGACAGCCCATTAGCCTGGCGTAGTGGAGACCTGCTGGCTTTCTTGCCGGTCCGGCGGATTCAAGAACGCATGAAGAAGATCGGATTCCTCTCCTTCGGTCACTGGAACGCGGGCTCGCACTCGCGGACGCGCTCGGCCGCGGATGCGCTGCTGCAGTCGATCGAGCTTGCGGTCCTAGCGGAGGAACTGGGCGCTGACGGCGCGTACTTCCGAGTTCACCATTTCGCGCGTCAGCTCGCCTCGCCGTTCCCGCTGCTGGCAGCGATCGGCGCGAGGACTTCGCAGATCGAGATCGGTACCGCCGTGATCGATATGCGCTATGAGAACCCGCTGTACTTCGCGGAGGACGCCGGGGCGGCTGACCTGATCGCTGGCGGCCGGCTTCAGCTCGGGATCAGCCGGGGGTCGCCCGAGCAGGTGATCGATGGCTGGCGGTACTTCGGCTACGTGCCCGGCGACGGCGACAGCGATGCCGAGATGGCGCGCAACCACGCCGAGGTCGCGCTGGAGGTTCTGGAAGGCAAAGGGTTCGCGCAGCCGAACCCGCGGCCCATGTTCGCCAACCCGCCGGGCCTGGTGCGGATCGAGCCGCACTCGGTTGGTTTGCGAGATCGGATCTGGTGGGGGTCGGGATCGAACGCAACCAGTGCCTGGGCGGCCCGACTCGGCCTTAACCTGCAAAGCTCGACGCTGAAGGACGACGAAACCGGCGAACCCTTGCACGTCCAGCAGCGCAGGCAGATCGAGGCTTACCGCGAGGTGTGGAACGAGGCCGGGCACGACCGTCAGCCGCGGATATCCGTCAGCCGCAGCATTTTCGCGCTCACCACCGACACCGACCGCGCCTACTTCTCCGGCAACCGCGACTCCCAAGACCAGATCGGCATGATCGACGAGCACACACGCGCGATCTTCGGGCGGTCATACGCAGCCGAACCCGACGTACTCGTTGAGCAGCTCCGCACCGACGAGGCGATCCAGGCCGCCGACACGCTGCTGCTAACCGTGCCCAACCAGCTCGGCGTCGAATACAACACTCATGTCATCGAGAACATCCTTACCCACGTCGCGCCGGCGCTCGGCTGGCGCTAGCCGTTCATCACTTCGCTCGATGGCTCGTGATCGGGGTACCGCGCGGCGCTTCGCTGGCTAGAGGACGGCTATCCGCCGACCCGAAGCCACGACTGGGTCCGCGGTTGAGCCGAGATGTCCCTCCGATCATTGGGACTCGCGTCCGCCTGCAGCGCTTCGCTGCTCGGCGGTGAGCAGCTCGAGCAACGGGGTCGAGGCGGAGCGAAGACGCTGGAAGGAGTCTTCCAGTCGGGAGTCGGACGCTGTGCTGGTTTCGCCAGACGCTTTGACTCCCGAAGCAAGCCCGCGCGCCAGCTCCGCACCAAGTCTCTGGGCCTGCTCCAGGAACGTGCGAGAAACCCTTGCATCGATGAGTACCGGAGCGCTGATCGACAAGATCGTCATGTAAATCCGAACCTCGTCCAGGGCCGCATCCCGATCCCCGGACGTATTCATCGCGGCAGATACGCTCTGCCTCGCCCGTCCAGCCTGGAGCATCAGGATCGCCGCCTGCGCCGCCATAACTTGCGCACGATCCTTCAGCTGTCGCACCCTGACTACTTGGTCGACCACCAACACTGTGATCAACACCACGAGGATCCCTGCTACGACGTCCGTCGCAAAAGCGCGATCAGCCCACCAGCGGCGCGCAGCCGCATCGGTCAGGTCGACCGCGATTAGCCCGAGCGTTACCAGCGTGATCAGCGCCGCGGCGGTAGCTCCGGGCCAGCGTCTCAGCACCAATCCATCGTAGGCGCGCAGTGTCTCCCGGTGCGTTGCGGCGTGGCTGTGGACGCAGCGACGACTTCGCTTGGAATCAGCCCTGGGCCGTTTCGTCAAGTGCTTGTGTGACGGGCGGGTCGCTGCAGGCCGCCGAGGACGATGTCGTAGATGCGGTGTGCTTGCCCTCGCCAATCGCTTGCCGGGTCGAGCTGCCAGAGTCCGGCCAGCGCGAGGATCACGTCCTCGGCGTCGAGGTCTGGGCGCAGGTTTCCTGCCGAGATGTTCACCTGCAGTAGACGATCGAGGGTTCCAACGATCGCGGTGTATATGTCGGTCGAGGACAGATCGTTTGCGGGGCTAGTGACCTTGCGTAGGGCGTCGGCGAGCCCATGTTTGGTCACCGCGTAGCCCGCGAGCCGCTCGACCCAGCTTCGCAGCGCGTCCATCGGTGGCTGCTCACGCAGCAGGATCTCGACGCCATCGACGAGGTGGCTTGGCGAGGCTCAGCGAGAATCCTTCGGCCATCCCCAGCGAAACGTGTGGCGGCAGGCTTAGGGCATGCGGGTCGATCACCGCGTCGAGCAACGCTGGTCCCGGCGTCGTGAGGAACTGATCGACGGTCGACCGGACGTCGTTCGGGTTCTCCAGCCGGAAGCCGGCGATCCCGATTACGTCCGCCAGTGCCGCAAAGCTCGGATTCTTGAGCGTAGTTCCGAACGGTTCGATCCCGGCCTCCATCATCTCGATGTGCACGAAGTCGAGGTGCGAGTTGTTGAGCACGACCAGCTTCACCGGGAGTTGGCGTGCAGCGATCGTGAGAAGGTCGCCCATCAGCATCGCCAGCCCACCGTCCCCGCAGAGCGCGATCGCCTGACGGCCGGGGACCCCGATCGCGATGCCCATCGCGTAGGGCATGGCGTTGGCCATCGTCGCCCAGTTGAACGAGCCGAGGATGTTCCGACCCGATTTGGCGGTCACGTATCGCGCCGCCCAGATGCACGCGGTCCCGGTGTCAACAGTGAACACGGCGTCATCGCTCGCAAGCTCGTCAAGTGTGGACACGAGATACTCGGGCCGGATTCGCTTGAGCCGTGGGCCACGCGTGACGTAGTGGCCCATGCGCTCACGCCAATGCTTGGTGACATGGAGCGCATGGGTGAGATGATGGCCGGGTTCCTTAGCGTCCACGAGCGGGAGCACCGCGGCGACCGTCTCCCGCACGTCGCCGACGAGCGCCAGGTCGACGCGTGTGCGTCGACCGAGCATCGTGCCCCGCGAGTCGATCTGCGCGATCGTGCAGTCGGTGGGATAGAAGTCTCCGAAGGGGAAGCTGGTCCCGAGCAGCAGGAGGAGATCGCCGTGGTGCATAGCTTCATACGCGCCGCCCCAGCCGAGCAGTCCGGTCATGCCGACGGCGTTTGGGTTGTCCCACTCCAGCCACTGCTTTCCCCGGTAGGCGTAGCCGACGGGCGCGCCGATCTTCGTCGCCAGCGCCACGACTTCATCGTGAGCGAAGCGGCACCCGTCGCCCCCGAAGATCGTGACGTCCTTGGCGCGATTGATCAGGTCGGCCAGTTCGGTCAGATCCGCATCGGCCGGCCGAAGGAGCGGCTGGCGGAACGTGACCTCCTGAATGGAACCCTCGAAGGGCTTCGCCGCCACGTCGCCAGGTATGGCGATCACGGTCGGTCCGCGCTCCACGATCGCGGTGCGAATCGCGGTCTGGACGACCGTTCGGGTCTGCGCCGGGTTGAGGATCCGTCCGGTGTAGAGCGAGGCGGTCCTGAACAGGTCGTAGGGACTGATCTCCTCGACGGTCCCGGAGTCGATCACCGACGACGCTGAGTCCCCGGCTACTGCGATCACCGGGACGCGCTCGCNNGACGACGGGTTGTCCCCGGCGATTGCGATGACCGGGACCCGCTCTCGCGCCGCGTCAAGGAGTCCGTTGAGCAGATGGGTAACGCCGGGGCCGGCTGTGCCGCACACGACAACCGGCTCGCCGGTCACGAGCGACTCGGCCACGGCGGCGAGCACGCCGGCCTCCTCGTTGCGCACGAGGATGAACTCGACCTTTCCCGTCGCGGTGAAGTGCGTCGATAACCGGATTGAGCGCGTCGCCGATGATGCCGTAGCACCTCTTGACGCCCGACTCGGCGAGCATCGTCCACGTCGCATCTGCCACTGTCGTCACTGCGGGCCTCCTCCGTCTTGTGAAGTGAACCGGTACATCGGACTAATTCGCGAACGAACGGATCTGGAAGGCGCGCACGATCTCGGTGACGCCCTTCATGAGCGCCCAGATGCCCGCGAACACCAGCAACGTGAACGTGCGCTGGAGGAAGAACTGACCGCTGGCGGCGAGATCTTCTGACCCTTAGCACTCCTTTATGACCGCTCATGTGTCGCTCCCATCTGCACCCTCCATACCTCTCAACGAATTTGGCACCGCGGCGAGGTCCAGGGCCGCCGGGCGACGCTAGCCGACGGGTTGGACGAGCCCAATGTGCGGGCGTCCAATCGTGTTCGTGCGGCCCCACGAAGGAGCCGGTCTAGGAAGACGTCGGACGGGTCCGGATTGCGTCGCGCTGGAGCGCCCACCAGACTTCGAGGGCGCTCCTGGGTTTGCGCAGGTTCGCGCCGGTGATCTCCTCGAAGCGACCGATCCGGTAACGCAGCGTGTTCGGGTGCACGAATAACTGCTCCGCGGCGCGTTCGACGTGCATGTCGGATTCGAAGAGGGCACGGAGGCTCGCGGCGATCTCGGCTTGCGATGCGGCGAGCGGCTCCAGGTAGCGCCGCACGAGCGCGTCGCCGACCGTCCTGTCTGCGACGATCGCGGGCAGCACGCCGAGGGCGTCGAGGTCGTAGACGCCGACCATGTCGAACGCTCGCACGGTCGCGAGTGTGCGCGAGGCCAGTTCGAACGACTCGGTCAGCCGCTCAATCGGGCGCGGCGGCCCAACGGCGACCGCGAAAGGGATTTCGTTCGCCGGAGGGCGTAGGAGGAAGCCTGCAAGGTCGTCATCGATCATCGCGGCGAGACCGAGCCGCGGCGTGAGCGTGCCCTGAAAGCCGAGCTGGCGCTCGCGCTGCGTTCGCTCCTCGGGCACATCAGCGGCGCGGATGGCGACGTACTCGCGGCTGATGTCGATCCCGCAGGACTCTGCGTGTGCGCGCACAACGACCGGCGCGATCGTCCCGAGCAGAGCCTCGCGGACCACAGCCGCCCTCCGCTCGTGCTCCCGGGTCGCGAGCTCGAGATCGGCCGTCCGGTGCGCGCTGGCGATGATCGCCATTGCACGATCTGTGGCGGCGATCAGCGCCCTGACGAAGCGAAGCATCTCGGCCTCCGAGATGTTGAGCCGTGGGCGGATCTCAGTGGCTCGGTCGATCACGTCCTGAACACCGATCCGCCAGGCCAGCAGGACGTCAGCGATCGGGAGTCCCTGTTCGGCTCGCGCGTCGCCAACCGCGGCGAGCGCCGCAAGCTGCTCGTCGGTGACCCCTTCGTGACCCGCCCGGGCGGTCCTCAGCACGCCGTCGAGATCGATGCGAAAGCCCCAGTCGAGCTCCCTGTCCGAGACTCTCCGGTAGGCGGGGAGCCCGGCGCGGATGCTCTCGCGGATGCGCCCGGTCAATAGCTCCCTGTCGGCGACCAGCGCGTCGATGAACGCTTCCCATCGTGCCTGCGAGCCACTATCGGAGTCGGAAACCATCAACCCGGGCGCAGCCTACGGGGAATCGGACTGTGCCGTCCTCCAAGCAGGCTCAGAGCATCCTCCAAGGCGGACGCTGCGACCGTCTGCAACGCTGGTCGCCTCTCCACGCACGCACCCCGGAGGACCACAGATGGACAACCTTGCGGACAACCTCGCGACGACCGCTGAGCGCCACGGCGACCACATCGCACTCAAGCTCGACGAGACCGAGATCCCCTACGCAGCCCTCGACGCCGCGAGCGCGAGGGTGGCCGGGCTCCTGCGCCTCCGAGGGATCGGAGCTGGTGCGCGCGTCGGGATCATGCTGCCCAACGTGCCGCAATTCGCCGTGGCTTACTACGGCGTGCTCCGGGCGGGTGCGGTGGTCGTTCCGATGAACCCGCTGCTCAAGGCGCGCGAGGTCGAGTTCTACCTCGCAGACTCCGAGGCCCGGCTCGTGTTCGCCTGGCACGAGTTCGCAGCCGCAGCCGAGGCGGGCGCGACGGCGGCCGGGGCCGAGACGGTCGGCGTGACCCCTGGGCCGTTCGAGCGCCTGCTGGCCTCGGTGGAGCCGAAGGCAGAGGTGGTCGGCATGGAGGGCGACGACACGGCGGTGATCCTCTACACCTCCGGAACCACCGGCAAGCCGAAGGGCGCCGAGCTGACCCACGCAAACCTGGGCCTGAACGTGGAGGCGGCGGTCGACCTGCTGGGTCTCGATGCGCACTCTGTCGTGCTCGGAGTGCTCCCGCTCTTCCATGCGTTCGGTCAGACATGCGCTATGAACGCCGCGGTCGCGGTCGGTGCGACCTTGTCGCTGATCTCGCGCTTCAACGCGAGCAAGGCACTGGAGATCATCGAGCGAGATCGGGTGACCGCATTCGAGGGCGTTCCGACCATGTACGTGGCGATGCTCCACGCCCCTGACAGCGAGACGTACGACACCTCGTCGCTGCGCGTCTGCATGTCCGGCGGGGCGGCGATGCCGATCGAGGTCATGCACGGGTTCGAGCAGCGCTTCGGCTGCACGGTGCTCGAGGGCTACGGGTTATCGGAGACCTCGCCGATGGCGTCGTTCAACCATCCCGACCGGGAGCGCAAGCCGGGTTCGATCGGCACGCCGGTCACCGGGGTGGAGATGAAGGTCGTCGACGACAACGGCAACGACGTGCCTCAGGGAGAGTCCGGCGAGATACTGATTCGGGGCCACAACGTGATGAAGGGCTACTGGCGCCGTCCCGAGGCGACCGCGGAGGCGATCCGCGACGGTTGGTTCCACAGCGGGGACATCGGCCGGGTCGACGAGGACGGCTACTTCTTCATCGTCGATCGCAAGAAGGAACTGATCATCCGCGGCGGCTACAACGTGTACCCGCGCGAGATCGAGGAGGTCATCTACGAGCACCCGGCGGTTCGGGAGGCCGCCGTGATCGGCATTCCTCATCCTGAGCTGGGGGAGGAGGTTGGCGCCGCCATCGCGCTGAAGCCGGGAACCACTGCGACCGAGGCGGAGATCCGCGATCACGTGAAGTCGAACGTTGCCGCCTACAAGTACCCGCGTCACGTCTGGTTCATGGACGAGCTGCCGAAGGGCGCGACGGGCAAGATCCTCAAGCGAGAGATCAAACCACCTGTCGGGGTGCCGGCCGCGAAGGGTGTCTCGTGATGTCCGCAGCCGCAGCCACACGCGCGGTGGGCGCCGGCTCCGTGATCGAGGTCCTCAATCCCGCGACAGGTGAGCTGGCCGGGACCGTGCCGGAGTGCTCGGTGGAGCAGGTTCAGGAGATGGTGGCGACCGCGCGCCAGGCGCAGCCGGCATGGGAGGCGCTCGGGTTTGAGGGGCGGGCGTTGGTGCTTCGACGTGCGCGCCGGTGGGTGATGCAGAACGCCGACCGCCTGGCGCAGACGCTGATCTCCGAGACGGGCAAGACCGAGGAGGACGCGCGGTTCGTCGATATCTACTATGCAGCTGCGGCGCTCGACTTCTGGGCAACCCACGCGAAGCGTTACCTCCACGAGCAAAAGGTCCGCTCGGGCTCGCCATTCCTGTTGGGCCGTCAGCTCCGCGTCCGCTATTCGCCGGTCGGCGTGGTCGGCGTGATCGGGCCGTGGAACTACCCATTGGTGAACTCGTTCGGCGATTGCGTGCCTGCCGTGGCAGCGGGGAATGCGGTCATTCTGAAACCCTCGGAGGTGACTCCGCTCTCCTCGCTGGTGATGAAAGACGGTCTGCGGGAGTGCGGGATGCCGGAGGGCGTCTTCCAGGTGGCTGTCGGCCGCGGCGAGGCGGGCGCCGCCCTGATCGACCACGTCGATTTCGTCATGTTCACGGGCTCGACGGCGACTGGGAAGAACGTCGCAGCGCGGGCGGCCGCGACGCTCACGCCCGTCGGGCTGGAGCTCGGTGGCAAGGATCCGATGATCGTGCTTGGCGATGCCGACGTGGAGCGTGCCGCGATTAACGCGGTGCAGGCAGGTCTCGGGAACGCGGGCCAGACGTGCATTGTGGTCGAGCGGATCTACGTCGAGGGCTCGGTCTACGACGAATTCGTCGCCAAGGTCCTCGACAAGGTGAAAGCTCTCCGTCAGGGAGTGCCAGGCCCGCGGGGCAGCACCGACATCGGCGCAATGATCTTCCCGCCCCAGCTCGAGATCGTCGACTACCACGTGAAGGACGCGCTCGCGAAGGGAGCGCGAGTGCTGTGCGGCGGCCACCGGCGCGGGGGTGACGGCTCGTTCTACGAGCCGACGGTACTGGTGGACGTCGACCACTCGATGGCATGCATGCGCGAGGAGACGTTCGGTCCAACCCTGCCGATCATGAAGGTGGACGGCGTCGCGGAGGCCGTCAAGCTCGCCAACGACTCGCCGTACGGGCTGCAGGCGTCCGTGTGGACGCGGGACCTGGGCAAGGCGAACCAGCTGGTCGACGCGCTGCAGGCGGGAGTGGTTACGGTCAACGACGCGCAGGCGAACTACTTCGGGCTAGAGCTTCCGATGGGCGGCTGGAAGTCGTCGGGACTCGGCGCTCGGCATGGGCCTGACGGGATCCGCAAGTCACTGCAAGAAGAAGTCAGTGGTGGTGGCGAGGCTCGCGCTGCGCCGGCCGCCGTATGCGATGCCCTACTCAATCTGGCGAACGCGGGCGTTGCAGGCGTTCGGGAAGTTGATGTTCGGCGGATCGCGAGGGACGCGATGACGTTCGCCTACGTGATCGTTGGCGCCCGCTCTGGAACGACATGTCCGAGCCCGAGCCTCGCCTCTATCACCGGCGGCTGTTCCTGCCCGGGGGAAAGATGCTCGGGGGATGCGCCGAGCTGGTCCTCGCCAGGAGACGCGAGCACGTGCGTGCAGACAACGAACCGGTGGTCGGGGTCAAGCACCCGATCAAGATCTGAGCGTCGTGATGGCGACCGGCACTGAAGCGAACGGTCGCGCGCCCATCGGACCGCGGGCCGCGACCCGCGCGGCGCTCGAGGTGATGCTGACTGACGCAGCGGTCAGTCAGAGCCCGGCCAGGCGCTTTCTCGATCCGGTCGCGACCGCTCAGCTCGCCGGAAGCCTCGCGCGGCGACCCGACGCGGTGACGCGCCGTGTGGGCTGGCTCGGGTCCGAGCTGGCGCGTGTCGTGGCCGGCGACTCGGAGCTCGCTCCCGCGAAGGGTGACCGCCGCTTCGCTGACCGTGCCTGGAAGGACAGCTGGATGTTCCGCCGGCTGATCCAGGCCTACCTCGCCCTCGGCGGGACGATCGAGGCGCTAATCGACGACGCCGACCTCGACTGGCAGGCCGACCGTCAGGTGCGGTTCACGCTGGGCAATCTGCTCGACGCGATCGCGCCGACAAACTTCCCGTTGACCAATCCGGCCGTGCTGAAGGAGACGATCGACCGCGGCGGCGCCAACCTCGTGCGGGGTGGCCGCCGGCTGGTCCGTGACGTCTCCAAGGGCCGGCTGCCCGCGATGGTCGACACGAGCAAGTTCGAGGTTGGCGGGAACCTTGCCCTGACGACGGGATCGGTCGTGCTCCGAACCGACGTCTTCGAGCTGATCCAGTACGCGCCGCAGACCGCGGAGGTGTATGAAACGCCGCTGCTGATCGTGCCGCCCACGATCAACAAGTTCTACGTGCTCGATCTCGCGCCGGGCCGCAGCCTCGTTGAATACCTGCTGGGCCAAGGGCAGCAGGTGTTCATGATCTCGTGGCGCAACCCCGAGCGGGAGAACGGGCATTTCGACTTCGACACCTACGCGGAGGCGACGATCGAGGCCGGGCGCGCGGCAGCCGATATCGCCGGCCACGAATCGGTGAACGTGATGGCCGCCTGCTCGGGCGGGATCATCATCGCCGGCGCGCTCGGCCACCTGGCGGCCGAGGGCCGGCTCGGGTCGGTGTCGAGCCTGACGCTGATGGTCTGCGCGATCGACAACGCGCAGGCCGGAACGACAGCGGCGCTCGCGACCAAGGAGGTGGCGGCGACCGCGGTCGCGCAGTCGGCGCGCAAGGGCTACCTCGACGGCGAGGCGCTCGCCACCGTGTTCGCCTGGCTGCGCCCGAACGACCTGATCTGGAATTACGTGGTCAACAACTACATGCTCGGCAAGGAGCCGCCGGCGTTCGACATCCTCTACTGGAACCAGGACACCGTGCGGCTGGCTGCTGGGCTTCATCGCGACTTCGTGATGGTCGCGATGCAGAACGCGCTCACGAAGCCCGGAGCATTCAGGGTGCTGGGCACGCCGGTCGACCTCGGCCAGGTGACCGTCGACAGCTATATTGTCGCCGGCGGCGCCGACCACATCGTCCCGTGGCGGAACGCCTACGCGTCGACCCAGCTGCTCGGTGGCGACACCCGGTTTGTGCTTTCCGCCAGCGGCCACATCCAGGCGTTGATCAACCCTCCAGCACCGGACGGGGCCGAGACCCGCTCGAGCTATCAGGTCGCCGACGAGTATCCGGCCGACCCTGATGAGTGGAGTCGGCACGCGGTGACCAGACGCGGTAGCTGGTGGCCCGACTACATCGAGTGGCTCTCGACGAGGTCCGGTGCCCTGAAGGCGGCCCCGAAGACTCTTGGTAACCGCCGGTACAAGGCGCAGGCGAAGGCGCCAGGAACCTACGTTCACGCCGCATGAGCTGCTCGGAATCGGAACTGCCCGCTGGGTGGCGGGGCCGCCCGTTGGCCGAAACGCGTTGCGTGCTCGAGTTCTCGCGACTGCTGACCGACCCGGTGATCGCCGGCCGCGACATCAGACACGGTGACGGGGGCCGGCCGTGCTGGTGCCGGGCTTCCTGGCCGGCGACCAGACCTTGACGGTGATGGCCGGGTGGCTTCACCGAATCGGCTACCGGCCGCGGGTGTGCGGGTTCATCGCCAACGTCACCTGCTCTGACCGAGCCCTCGACCGCGTCGAGCGCCGCGTCGAGACGATCGCGCGCCGCCACGGCCGGCGGGTCGCTGTGATCGGACACCGCCGGGGCGGCCATTACGCCCGTGCGCTCGCCGCCCGACGACCGGACCTCGTCTCGCACGCGATCTCCCTCGGAGCTGACCTCCAGGGGATGTTCGGCTGCAGCATCCCCACTTTGAAAGCCGTCTCGGGCGTCCGCGTGATCCTCCGGCGCACCGGCCGCGCGCGCTCGCCGGCGTGCCTGAGCGACGCCTGCCAGTGTCCGTTCGTCTCGGACTGCGCCGAGGCCCGCGATCTCCTCGGCGGCAACGGCATCCTGCTCGAGAACCACGTGATTCGCCACATGGCCGACATCGAGGCGATCCACACCTACGAGGGCACCGAGACGATGCAGACCCTGATCGTCGGCCGTGACATCACGGGCGTCGGCGCATTCGTCTAGCGCGACAGGCACCGGCGGGCAGGCGAAGCCTGAACACCGTGACCGACCGCGACGATGGCGCTCCGCCCCCGATCGGTCCCGCGTCGAGAGCCCGAGTCGAGGCTGCGATCGATCAACTTCGCACCGCATCGACGCCGCGGCTCAACACACTCGACCTTACGCAACTGGGTCCCCGTCGCTGGCGAAGATGTCGAGGATCCTGTAGCGACTGGATAGGCGTGGGGGAAGAGCGGAGACCAAGCCGAACAGGCGAACGCGGCAGCGAACGTGTTGCAGAAGTCCATCGGAGCAAAGGTTCCGCGTCCGATAATGCCGAAACAACTGCCTGATAGAGACCTCGCCGAGCGTGCTCGGCATCCCTGAGCGAAAGGACACGAATGCCACTCGCCGCTTCCACCTACACCTTCGGAGACGGGCTGCTCACAGTCCTTGAGCTCGCTTTCCTGTTCCTTTGGATTTGGATCGCGATCGGCGTGGTCTTCGACATCTTCCGCAGCCACGACCT
>PMOY01000150.1 GCA_003165655.1 Solirubrobacterales bacterium | reverse complement strand
GGGCCCGGCTCGTCGCTTGGGAGTGGTCTAGAGCGCCGGCGAGCTCGACCTGGCAAAGGCGACCGCTCACGGCATCCTCCGCACGCTCACGCAAGTGGGCTTCGTCGAGCAGGATCCCGAGTCCAGCAAATATCAGCTCGGCGCGGCGCTATTGCATATCGGCAGCAGCTACCTCGACGGCAACGAGCTTCGCACGCGGGCGCTCAACTGGTCGGACTCGCTCGCCTCGCGCACCAATGAGGCGGTGCGAATCGGGACGCTGCACGACGGTCAGGTGCTGGTCGTCCATCACGTCTTCCGCCCCGATGACACGCGGCAGGTGCTGGAGGTGGGAGCGCTGCTGCCCGCTCACGCCTCGGCGCTGGGCAAGATGCTGCTCGCCCACCACAGCTACGCCGCAGCCGAATGCATCAAAGCGGGATTGCCCAGGTACACGCCCAAGACGATCGTCGACGCTGCGGAGCTGCGCCGGGAGCTCGAGGAAACTCGGGACCGTGGGTGGGCGGTGGATCTCGAGGAGCTCGTCTCCGACGAGGCGGCCTACGCCGCGCCGATCAAGGATCGGCGGGGTGATACGGTGGGGGCGATCGGCATCGCCGGGCCCGCCGAGCGCCTGTGCGTTAAGGGCAAGACGCGCAGCGATCTGGCGGCCNNCGGTGCGAGAAGCGGCTCGGTCTATTTCGCGCGAGCTGGGCGCGTTGCCGGGGTAAGGTGAGCACCTCATGCGACCAACGGCGACGCCGATCAACGTGAACGAACCGAGGGGTCGAGGATGGTGATCCAGCAGTACGTCGCCTCGGTCGACCAGGGCACAGCATCCTCTCGCTGCATCGTCTTCGATCACGCGGCCCGCGTCGTGTCGGTGAGTCAGAAGGAGCATCACCACATCTTCCCGCGCCCCGGGTGGGTCGAGCACGATCCGCTCGANNGCGCTCGGGATCACCAACCAGCGGGAGACCACCGTGCTGTGGGACCGCGAGACCGGCGAGCCGGCATATAACGCGGTGAACTGGCAGGACATGCGGACGGATCATCTCGTCCGCGAACTGGGCGGCGAGGTGGGTCAGAACCGATTCCGCGATCTCTGCGGCCTGCCGCTCGCCACGTACTTCTCGGGTCCGAAGATCCGCTGGCTGCTCGACCACGTCGACGGTCTGTCCGAGCGCGCCGAGAGTGGGGATCTGCTCTTCGGCACGATCGACAGCTGGCTCATCTGGAAGCTCACCGGCAGGCATGTGACCGACCCGACGAACGCCAGTCGCACGATGCTGATGAATCTGCGCACCCTGGAGTGGGACGACGAGCTGCTCGATGCGATGGGCGTGCCCCGCGCCATGCTCCCGGAGATCTGCTCGTCGGCCGAGGTGTACGGCGAGGCGACCGGGTCGCTGGAAGGCGTGCCGGTGGCCGCGGCGCTCGGCGACCAGTCAGCGGCGCTCATCGGTCAGACCTGCTTCGAGCGCGGTGAGGGTAAGTGCACCTACGGGACCGGCAGCTTCCTCCTGCTCAACACCGGTGACGCACCGGTGCAATCAGCCAACGGACTCCTCACCACGGTCGCCTACAAGCTCGGCTCGCGACCCGCCGCCTACGCCCTGGAAGGATCGATCGCCAACACCGGCGCCCTGGTCCAGTGGTTCCGCGACAACGTCGGTCTCATCAGCACCGCGCCCGAGATTGAGACGCTCGCCCTGACCGTGGAGGACAACGGCGGCTGCTATTTCGTGCCCGCCTTCGCCGGCTTGTTCGCCCCCCACTGGCGCGACGATGCCCGCGGCGTGATCACCGGGCTGACCGGCTACATCACCAAGGGGCACCTGGCCCGCGCCGTGCTCGAGGCGACGGCCTGGCAGACGCGCGAGGTCCTCGAGGCGATGAACTCAGATGCCAAGGTCAGGCTGGAGATTCTGCGTGTGGACGGGGGGATGACCGCCAACAACCTCCTGATGCAGTTCCTCGCCGACGTGCTCGACGTCCCCGTCGTGCGTCCGCTCGTCGCCGAGACGCCATCGCTGGGCGCCGCGTACGCGGCGGGGCTCGCGGTCAACTTCTGGCCCGACCTCGAGACCCTGCGTGGCCACTGGCATCGGGCGGCGGAATGGCGCCCGAAGATGGATCCGGCGCTCCGCGCCAAGGGCTATCGCAAGTGGCAGAAGGCGGTTCAGCGAGCGCTCGATTGGGTCGACGAGGACGACGACGATTAAGGCCGCGCATGAACGAGCAGAGCCGTTCGGGCGCCCCTGCGGATGAACCAGCGGGGCCGCCCGGGCGGCCTCCCGCGAATGGATCAGCGGAGCCGTTCAGGCGCCGCCGCTGACCTGTGGAAAGGCGCGCAGGGTGGCGAGCACTTCCGGGTCCTCGCCTTCGAGCGCGACCCAGGCCGCCCGCAGACCTTCGCTCCCCGCGGCCTGCAGGGTGCCGGAGCGGCGCTCGAGATGTCCGACGACGGTTGAGCCCGCGGGCGGGCGGATCACGCACACCGACGGGCTCGCCGTGTGGTCGCTCGCCTGGGCGGCGAGGCGGGCGGAGAGCTCGTCGTAGCGTGCTGACCGGGTCTGGTGCAGCTTCACCAGCCGAGGATTGACGCTCCGCAGGTACAACTCGGTGAGACGGGCGACGGCGCGGGACGGCGGAGCGTGGGCAACGCCCAGGGGGCGAGTCTGGAGCACGAGCACGTCGGTCGCCCGGATGAATGCTGCGTGCACCGGGACGGACTCTGAGAGCGTCGCATCAAGTAAGCGCCGGCCACGGAAGAGGACCGGCGGACCCGCGAGCCACGGGAGCCGCCCAGAGGCGCGCAGCGCGCCGCGGATGTCCTCGGGAGTCTCCAACTGGGCGAGCTCGACGATCTCGGCTCGATCGGCATCGGTGGCCGTGCAGTGCAGGGTGATGCCGCTCCTCAGGATCGTCTCGAAGCGCAGCGGCCGCTGATGGGTCCACACCTCATTGATCACGTAATCCATATCGAACGCCGGACCACCGCGGAGCGCTCGCCCGAGGCTCACGAAGCGCGGGTCCCCGAAGCCGTGCCCGTACAGCGCGCAGCCGTAGGGCGCCTGGCCGGCGAGGAGAAAAGCGGCGTTGAACGCGCCCGCCGAGGCGCCGTGCACCTCATCGAAAACGTCGCGAAACCCGAGCTGCTCGAGCGCCACCGTCATCCCGGCCGAAACGACACCCCGCATCCCCCCACCTTCGATCACCAGCGCCACGTGACGACCGTCGGCTCGGCTTCCCGGACGCGAGCCCTCGGCCCGTCGGCGGCGGAGGGTCTGCACCACGGGATGGGCGCGCTGCTCCCCCGTGATCACGGTCCTGGAGCGAAGCGTGTCCGGTGCCATGAGTCGCGTCATGATGGTTACGGTAGGCTGGTGCGGGTCACATCCTGGCCCCGGGCCGCGGGTGCCCAGCCTAGCGGGGTGCGTCTCGCGTCGCCGTCACAGCGCCTCCGGCCCGCCGCGGCCGGAGTGATATATAAGACATTCGGAGTGATACAGAACACGCAGTTGACACGTGCCCGCTGCCGCACTATGTTCGGCATTGTCGAATGAAGGTCACCTGAGGAGAGGATGAGATGACTACTTCTGCACCCTCGTTGATGAAGAAGTTCATCAACGAACCAAGCGACGTCCTGAAGGAGTCGCTGTCCGGATTGGCTGCCGCGCACGGAGACCTCCTGCGCTATGACGCCGACGCGCAGATCGTCGTGCGCCGCGACGCTCCCGTGAAGGGCAAGGTGGGCCTCGTCTCCGGTGGCGGCGCCGGCCACGAGCCGCTGCACGGCGGCTTCGTCGGGCACGGAATGCTCGATGCAGCGTGCCCCGGCGAGGTGTTCACCTCGCCGGTACCCGATCAGATGCTGGCTGCCACCAAGGCGGTCGACGGCGGTGCCGGGGTTGTGCACATCGTCAAGAACTACACCGGTGACGTGCTCAACTTCAAGATGGCCGCCGAAGATGCGGCCGACGAGGGCGTCGAGGTCGAGTCGGTGCTCGTCGATGACGACGTCGCCGTGCAGGACTCGCTGTACACCGCCGGCCGACGAGGCGTCGGAGCGACCGTGCTGCTGGAGAAGATCGCCGGAGCGGCGGCTGAGCGCGGTGACGACCTGGCGGCCGTAGCCGCCATTGGCCGTCGCGTGAACGAGCGCGCTCGGTCCTTCGGCGTCGCGGTCTCGTCGTGCACTCCGCCGGCGTCAGGTAAGCCGATGTTCGACTTGCCCGATGGCGAGATGGAGGTCGGCATCGGCATCCACGGTGAGCCCGGACGGCGCCGCGAGGCCGTCCGCCCCGCTCACCAGATCGTCGAGACGATGCTCGAGGCGGTGCTCTCGGACCTTAAGCCGGCGGCGTGGGCAAGCGTCCTCGCCTTCGTCAACGGCATGGGTGGCACGCCACTGATCGAGTTGTACCTGCTCTACAACGAGGTCGACACTCAGCTGCGTGCCGCGGGCCTTAACCCCACCCGCAACCTGGTTGGCAGCTACATCACCTCGCTGGAGATGGCGGGAGCGTCGATTACGGTGCTCGAGCTCGACGATGAGCTGACCGCATTGTGGGACGCGCCGGTACACACGCCGGCGCTTCGCTGGGGCGTGTGAGCGAGCCGTGATCACCGGCTCGACCGTGCGCGCACAGACGATCATCAGCTGGCTCAAGGAGATCGAGACCGAGATCGCCGAGCAGAGCGCTTACCTGACCCAGCTGGACGCCGCGATCGGCGACGGTGACCATGGCACCAACATGAACCGCGGCTTCACGGCCGTCGGTCGCGTGCTGGCCGAGCAGGATGAGCCGGCGCCCCCTGGGCGCCTGCTCATCCTCGCCGGCAAGACGCTGATCTCGACGGTCGGTGGAGCCTCGGGCCCGCTTTGGGGCACGGCGTTGCGACGCGCGGGCCGCTCCCTCGGCGATGCCGAGACGTTCGACGCTCAGCAGCTGGCCGAAGCGCTCGACGCGGCGATCTCGGGTGTCGTCGAGCTCGGCAGCGCCGAGCCCGGCGACAAGACGATGATCGACGCGCTGACGCCGGCGGCTGCGAAACTTCACCAGGGCCTCGACGCGGGGGAGCCGCTCGAGCAGGCGCTGGCCGCGGCGGTGAGGGCGGCCAAGGCGGGGGCCGAGTCGACGGTGCCGATGGAGGCGCGCAAAGGGCGAGCCTCCTATCTGGGGGAGCGCTCGATCGGCCACCTCGACCCCGGCGCCGCCTCCTCGGTGATCATTCTCTCGGCGCTGCAGCGGGTCGTCGCTCGCGATCAATGATGCCGTCGCGTCTGCTTGCCGGCCATCCCGCCGCGCCCGGGATCGCGGTGGGCGGCGCTTGGCGGCGGCCGGAGCAGGATCGCGCCACCCACGTGGTGGCGGCGGCCGACCGCCAGGCCGAGCACCGACGGGCCCAGACCGCCCTCGAGCTCGCCGGCACCGAGCTGAACGAGCTCGCCGACCGCCTCCCCGCCGATGAGGGGGAGATCGTGCGCGCCGGCGTGCTGATGGCGGGCGATCCAGCGCTGCTCGCGACTGTCGAGGAGGCGGTGATGGTGCGCGGGGCACCCGCCTCAGCGGCGATTCTCGAGGCGTCGGACGCGTACGCCGACGCGATCGCCCGTCTCGGCGACGAGATGCTTGCGGCCCGCGCCGACGATGTGCGCAGCCTCGGGCGTCGCGCGGCTGCCCACGCCACGGCGGCGCCGGACCGCGCCGAGGGGCCCGCCGACGAGCCGGTGATCCTGATCGCTGATGATCTCGGTCCGGCCGACGTGGCTGAGCTGCCCAGCACGGTCCTCGGCGTTGCCCTGCTCGGGAGCGCCCCGACCGCTCATGCTGCGATCGTCGCTCGCTCGCTCGGGTTGCCGCTGGTGACCGGTATCGGTCCCGAGCTCCTCGATGTGATCGACGGCACCCCCGTGGCCCTCGACGGCGACGCCGGCTCGCTCGTGGTCGAGCCCGAACCCGAGCTCGCCCGCACGATGGCCGAGGAGATGCGGGCGCGTCAGCGCGCAACGGCGCGTGACGACGCCGAGCGTGAGCTGCCCGCCCGCACCCGCGACGGACACGACGTGACGGTCCTGGTCAACGTCGCCGGCAGCGCCGAGGTAGCGGTCGGCCTGCGCGCCGGGGCGGAGGGGATCGGGCTGCTCCGCACCGAGCTCGGGTTCATGGAGGCTAGGGCTTGGCCGACGGAGGCCGAGCATCTGGCGATGCTCGAGCCGATCCTCGCTGCGTTGGGTCCGCATCCGGCGACGGTGCGTGTGCTCGATTTCGGCGCCGACAAGGCGCCTCCGTTCTTGCGCGGCACGTCGCTGCGCGGCATCACGCTGTTGCTCGGCGAGCCGGCGGCCTTCGCAGCTCAGCTGCGGGCGATCCTCCGGGCGGCGCGAGGGCGCGACGTGCGCATCCTGCTACCGCTGGTTGACGATCCAGCGCAGCTCCTCGCCACCCGCGAGCTCCTCGTCGAGTGCGCGCGGGAGCTCGGCGACGCCGGGTCGCCGCCCCTCGGAGCGATGGTGGAGACGCCTCGGGCCGCCGCCGCGGCCTCCGCCCTCGCCGCGGTCGCCGACTTTCTCAGCATCGGTACCAACGATCTCACCGCCGCCACCCTGGGCGCCGACCGCTTCTCGGGCGCGGCCGCCCGCACCTACGATCCGCGCGTGCTGGCGCACATCGCCGCCAGCGTGGCCGGCGCCCACGCGGCCGGACGGCGCATCGAGGTGTGTGGCGAGGCAGCCTCGGACCCGATGCTGGTGCCCCTCCTCGTCGGCTTCGGCGTGGACGAGCTGAGCGCGGGCGCGGCCCGCGTGGGCGTCGTACGGCGCTGGGTGAGACGCCTGTCCCACGACCAGGTGCGGCGGCTCGGCTCGGAGGCGCTGACGATGCGCGGCGCCGAGCAGGTGGAGAGTCTCGTGGAACCCGTGGCACGCGAGCTCCGTTCGGTGGACGTCGACGACGCCCTCGGCGAGGACCTCGACGGCGGCGGCCGCCTGCTCGCCTTCGGCACGTAGACGTCTAGATGGAAACCGCGGGCCGCGCGAGGCTCGCTGCCAGCGCCTGCTCGATCGAGTCCTCGCCGCCGTTGACGTAGAGAATCCGGCGCACCGCGGGCGGGTCGTGCAGGAGCGCGTCGAGGACGGCCGCGATGTCATCGCGCGGGACCTCGCCGCGAAACGGCTCCAGGTCGATCCGACCCCGCCCGATGCCCCGACCGTCGGTGAGGCGACCGGGTCTGACAATCGTCCAGTCACGGTCGCTCGCCTGCACGGCGGCATCGGCCGCCGCCTTGGCGCGCAGGTAGACGCTGAAGGGATCCTCCCCGGCCGGGGGCGCCTCCGCGCCGACGGAGCTGATCATCACGTAGCCGGGCACATCGGCCGAGCGCCCCGCCTCCAGTAGCTTGATCGCGCCGTCTCGGTCCACCGTCAGCTTGCGCTCCGGCCCGCTGCCCGGTCCGGCGCCGGCGGCGAAAACCGACGCCGACGCGCCGGCGAGCACCGCCGCGATCGCTTTCACGCTCGCGCGCTCGAGATCGCAGACGACGGGCTCGCCGCCCTGCGCGGCGATGTCGTCGGCTTGTTCCAGGTGACGGATCAGGCCGAGCACGGTGTCCCCGCGAGTGCTCAACCGCCGCGTCAACCGAAGCGCAATCTTCCCGTGCCCTCCGGCGATGACGACTCGCATGGTTGATGCAGCTTACGCCGCCCGGGCAGCGGGTTCCCCCCACGCCGCCGTCAAGCGGACACCGCTCCGGCCGGAGCTGCCTCACGCTCCTCGTCGGGCGGGTCGGGCGGGTCTCGGGCGCTGTCGGGCGGGTTGGCGGGTTGGCG
>PMOY01000022.1 GCA_003165655.1 Solirubrobacterales bacterium | reverse complement strand
AACTACCTGCTCGCGGTCGACGTCGAGATGAACACCGTTGACGGTTACGCGATGTCGTCGTGGGAGGGCGGCTACGGCGACTTCATGATGCGGCCGGACCTCGCCACGCTGCGTCCGATCCCATGGCACGAGGCGACCGCTCTGTGCATGGCCGACCTCGCGTGGGCCGATGGGACGGACGTGATCGCGTCACCGCGCCAGATCCTTCGCCGGCAGCTCGCGCGCCTGGCGGAGCGCGGATGGACGGCGAATGCGGCGACGGAGCTCGAGTTCATCGTCTTCCGCGACAGCTACGAGGATGCGTGGCACCGCGGCTATCGCGACCTGGAGCCCGCCAATCTCTACAACGTCGACTACTCGCTGCTCGGGACGGCGAGGATCGAGCCGCTCATCCGGCGCATCCGAAACGGCATGGCCGGCGCCGGCATGGCGGTCGAGAACTCGAAGGGGGAGTGCAACTTCGGCCAGCACGAGGTCAACTTTCGCTACGCCGACGCCCTGAGGACCGCCGACGACCACGTGATCTACAAGAACGGCGCTAAGGAGATCGCCGCCCAAGAGGAGACGTCGATCACCTTCATGGCCAAGTACAACGAGCGCGAAGGCAATTCGTGCCATGTGCACCTCTCGCTCGCCGGAGCCGGCGGCGAGAACGTGTTCGCGCACGACCGTGCCGTGTTCGAGCAATTCCTCGCGGGCCAGCTCGCCTGCCTGCGCGAGCTGACCCTGCTGTTCGCGCCCAACGTCAACTCGTATAAGCGCTTCCAGCCCGCGACCTTCGCCCCCACTGCGGTCGCGTGGGGGCACGACAACCGCACCTGCTCGCTGCGGGTGGTCGGCCACGGGGAGGGCTTACGGGTCGAGAACCGCCTCGCCGGCGCCGACGTGAACCCCTACCTCGCGCTCAGCGCGATGATCGCCGCCGGGCTTCACGGCATCGACCAGGAGCTCGAGCTGGAGCCGCCCTACGAGGGCAACGCCTACGCCTCCGATAAGCCGCGCGTGCCGAGCACGCTGGCCGCTGCGCGTGAGCTGTTCGCTGCCTCCGGAGTCGCCGGCGCCGCCTTCGGCGCCGGCGTCGTCGAGCACTACCTCAATAATGCCGACGTCGAGCTCCGGGCGTTCGAGGCGACGGTCACCGACTGGGAACGTTATCGAGGGTTCGAGCGTCTGTGACGCTGGCGGTCATCGAGCCCGCGACGGAGAAGGTCCTCACTCATATTCCGCAGGCGGGGGCCGAGGAGGCGGACGCCGCGGTCGCCCGCGCCCGCGCTGCCTTCCCGGCCTGGCGGGCGGTGGCCCCGCGCGATCGCAGTCAGGTCCTGCGCCGGCTCGCCGAGGGGCTGGAGGCGCAGGCGGAGCGGCTGGCGCGGCTCGAGGCGCGCAACGCGGGTAAGCCGATCGTCGATGCCCGGGGCGAGATGGCGATGGTCGTCGAGACATTCCGCTACTACTCCGGCGCGCCGGAGCGCCTCCTGGGCGACACGATCCCGGTCGCGGGCGGAGTCGACCTCACGTTCCGCGAGCCGCTCGGGGTGATCGCCATGATCGTGCCGTGGAACTTCCCCTTGGCGATCGCCTCCTGGAAGGTCGCGCCGGCGCTGGCCGCGGGCAACACCGTCGTACTCAAGCCCGCCGAGCTGACGCCCCTAACCGCGCTCGAGCTCGAGCAGATCGCCCTGGAAGCCGGAATTCCTGAAGGTGTCCTGAACGTCGTCGCCGGTCCCGGACGCGTCGTCGGGGAGCGGCTCACCCGCCATCCCGACGTCGCCAAGGTAGCGTTCACGGGCTCGACCGAAATTGGCCGGCGGATCGCGCAGGTGGCGGCCGGAACGATCAAGCGCGTCACCCTCGAGCTCGGCGGCAAGTCCGCGAACATCGTGTTCGCCGATGCCGACATCGAGCGGGCGGCGGCGGCGGCGCCGATGGCGGTGTTCGGCAACGCCGGCCAGGACTGCTGCGCGCGATCACGGATCCTCGTCGAGCGCTCGGTGCTCGACCCGTTCATGGCCGAGCTCGAGCGCCACGTGCTCGCCCTGCGAGTCGGGGATCCGCTCGATGAGCGCACCGAGATCGGCCCGCTGATCTCGAGTAGCCATCGCGACACCGTGGCGTCATTCCTGTCCGACGGCGCGCCGGTCGCGCTCCAGCGCAGCGCCCCGGACGGGCCGGGCTACTGGTTTCCCCCGACCGTCCTCGGGCCGGTCGACAATCACGACCGCGCCGCTCGGGAGGAGATCTTCGGGCCGATCGCCTGCGTGATCCCGTTCGCCGGAGAAGCCGAGGGGATCGAGCTCGCCAACGACACCATCTACGGCCTGTCCGGCTCGATCTGGACTCGCGACGGGGCTCGCGCGCTCCGCGTCGCCCGGGCGCTCGACACTGGCGTGCTGTCGATCAACTCGAACATCTCGGTGCGCGTCGCGACGCCGTTCGGCGGCTTCAAGCAATCGGGCTACGGGCGCGAAAAGGGCGTCGAGGCGCTCGACGCGTACACCGCCACCAAGACGATCGT
>PMOY01000004.1 GCA_003165655.1 Solirubrobacterales bacterium | reverse complement strand
TGATCAGCGAGCCGCTGACGCTGCCGATGTGCTCGCCGATCGGCGACGGCGCAGCGGCGCTCGTTCTGACCGGGACGCCCGACGGTGCCAACAGCGCGATTCACGTGCGCGCGAGCGCGCTCAGCGCGACCGGCGGCTCCGCGCCCGGTTCCGTCGTCCAACGCGCAACCGCGACTGCACGCGAGCAGAGCGGGCTCGGAGCGAACGACGTGGGCGTGATCGAAATCCACGACGCGACCGCGTCCGCCGAACTGGAAGCGTATGAGCATCTCGGCCTCGCCGCCGAAGGCGAGGGCCATCGCCTGATCTCCGAAGGCCGTACGGTGCTCGGCGGGTCGCTGCCGGTCAACACGAGCGGCGGCCTGCTCTCGCGGGGCCATCCGGTCGGCGCGACCGGCGTCCTGCAGATCATGGAGCTCGTAGCCCAGCTCCGCGGCCGAGCCGACGCGCGTCAGATCGACCCGATGCCGAAGCTCGCGCTGGCCCAGAACGCTGGCGGCTTTGTCGAGGGCGACAACGCGGTCGCGGTGATAACGATCCTCGAACGCAAGGTGTAGCACCCGATCAACGCATGACCACTCCCGCGGTTAAGATCGCCGAGCTCGCGGATACTCGCGCGAGCAATGCCTCAGCGATCTCACGACGAGTGCGAGAGGGGCATCCGCATTAGCTTTCACTCGGGCGCCGTCCGCGTGTCTATCGACTTGACTAAGGGCCCGCTTGCGAACAAGAACAACTCACGAAACCCCGGGACCGACAAGGACATGCTCCAGGAGTTCATCGACCTCAACAACCGCTTTGGCGCGATCTGTGACTGCGGCTTCTCGACGTTCAGTTCGTGACGTCCAGTCAAGCACGCCTCGCCGGACTCCGTCCGCTTCGTCGCGATCGCTGGAACTTGCTCTGCGGAGGACTATTTGTCTGGCTTTCTGACGCATCATGGCGTCCTGGTTGCGCTTGTGGGCGCAGCGTGCGCGATCTTCTATGGCGCGGTCACTGCGCGTTCGTTGCTGGCGCTTTCTCCTGGCAACGAGAAGATGCAATCGATCTCGTTGGCGGTTCAGGAGGGCGCCCGCGCCTATCTGAACCGGCAGTACACGACGATCGCTGGCGTCGGTGTCGTTCTCTTCATCGCGCTGATCCCGATTCAGAATATTCGTGTCGCGATCGGCTTTGCCATTGGCGGGATGCTGTCCGCGAGCGCTGGGTATATCGGCATGAACGTTTCGGTCCGGGCGAACGCTCGCGTCGCCGAGGCGGCGCGTAGTGGTGTCTCCCGCGCGCTCGACGTCGCTTTCCGTGCCGGCGCGGTGACGGGCATGCTCGTCGTCGGACTCGCGCTCATCGGCGTCGCCGGCTATTACGGCGTGCTCACGTGGATTGCTGGTGAAAGCTCGACCCACGCCGTCGACGGTCTGATCGGTCTCGGGTTCGGCGGCTCGTTGATCTCCGTGTTCGCCCGCCTCGGCGGGGGTATCTTCACCAAGGGCGCGGATGTGGGCGCCGACCTGGTGGGCAAGATCGAGGCCGGCATTCCCGAGGATGACCCGCGCAACCCCGCCGTGATCGCGGACAACGTCGGCGACAACGTGGGCGACTGCGCGGGCATGGCAGCCGACCTGTTCGAGACCTACGCCGTCACCGCGGTCGCGGTCATGCTCCTGGGTATCCTGCTGTTCCATCAGACCAGCGCGGTGGCGTTGTATCCGCTGGTCATCGGTGGCGTCTCGATCGTCGCCTCGATCATCGGCACGTTCGCTGTGAAGTCGAAGGCCGGCAATGTCGAGCGGGCGCTGTATCAGGGTCTCGCGGTGTCCGGTGGCCTTGCGGCGCTCGCGTTCATTCCCGTGACGAAATGGCTGATGGACGGCGTCACGTACAGCAAGGGCGCCGCTGGCTCCCCGCACTGGTGGAAGTTCTATCTCTGCGCGCTGATCGGTCTCGGCGTCACCGCGCTGCTCTTCGTTATCACCGACTACTACACCTCGATCCGCTTCTCGCCGGTGAAGAGCACCGCGAGTGCGTCGCAGACGGGTCACGCGACGAACATCATCCAGGGCCTCGCGCAGGGCTACCAGGCGACGGCGCTGCCGGCGCTCGTGATCGCGTTCGGGATCTTCGGCGCGTGGAAGCTCGGGGGTGGTGGCGCTGACGGCATCTACGGGATCGGCGTTGCCGTGATGGCTCAGCTTTCGCTTTGTGGCCTGATCGTTGCGCTCGATGCCTTCGGGCCCGTTACCGACAACGCCGGCGGGATCGCCGAGATGGCCGACCTTCCCGAGGATGTCCGTACCGTCACCGACAAGCTCGACGCCGTCGGCAACACGACCAAGGCGGTGACCAAGGGCTACGCGATCGGCTCGGCGGCACTCGCCGCGCTCGTGCTCTTCAACGCCTTCGAGCAGGAGCTCGCGGGCAAGGGCAAGCACCCCGATTTCGCGATCGGCAACCCGCCCGTGCTGATCGGTCTGCTGATCGGCGGGCTGATGGTCTACCTGTTCGCCGCGCTGTCGATGGAGGCGGTCGGACGCGCCGGATCGGCCGTTGTCGAGGAGGTCCGCCGCCAGTTCCGGGAGAAGCCGGGGATCATGGACGGCACCGAGCTGCCCGAGTACGGAACCTGCGTCGACCTCGTCACCAAGGCGGCGCAGCGCGAGATGATCATCCCCGCTCTGATCCCGATCGTGTTCACGGTGATCGTCGGTCTGATCAGCATCGAGGCGCTCGGTGGTCTGCTGATCGGGGTGATCGTCGTCGGCGTGTTCATGGCGATCTCGATGACCGCGGGCGGCGGCGCGTGGGACAACGCCAAGAAGCTGATCGAGGACGGCGCGTTCGGCGGCAAGGGCTCAGAGGCCCACGCCGCGGCAGTCACCGGCGACACCGTCGGCGACCCATTCAAGGACACCTCAGGGCCGGCCATCAACCCGATGATCAAGGTGGCCAACATCGTGGCGCTGCTGATCATCCCTCTCATCACGTAGGCGTTCGGTGTGGCGGGGGGTCGGGCCCGCCACCGGGAGGGGCTGTGTTGGTGCTCGGCGCGCGGGGTTGGTGCTGGGTTTGGACGCAATCTCCCGGGTGGCGGGCCCGGCCCTCCGCCCCGGCCCCCGGGCGGTGGTCTGGTGACCCCGCAGCTGGTTGGAGCGGGTGGGTGGTGGTGGGCTTGGCGCGCCTGGCGTAGCGGCCCCCGGACTTGTCATCCGTGTGATGCGGCTGCGTGCCCCGTGATCAACCTGGCCTGATGGAGATCCGTTGCGCGAGGCCTCCGCAGGCCTTCGCGGCATTCTCGAATGCCGGCGACTGGGGGTTGACGCCGGGTCCGATGGTGATTTTCGCCCCACCTCCGCTGGGGAAGGTCGGGTCTTGGAAGTTCGGGACGCCGTGCTTGCGCATGCACTCCGCGTTGGCGATCATCGCGAGCTTTCTGCTCTCGGAGATCGCCGGTGGCGGGCCGTTACCGCCCGGCAGATACTCCTTGCATGCCTTCTCGGCAGCCAGCAGAGCCGGCCCGCTGAAGCTGATGCCGTCGACGACCATCGAGCCGTTGGATGACAGCCCGACGCCGTTGAAGCCCTCGCCGCCTGGACCCGCGGTCGGATCGGGGAAGTTCGGGACGCCGTTCGCGCGCATGCACCTCGACATGGCGGCCGGCGAGCTCGCTGGGCCGTAGGGGCTGGACGAGCCGCTGGGTTTGGAGCTCGAGCTGCCGCAAGCGGCGATCGTCAGAGCGCAGCTCGCGGCGGCGAGCGCGATCGACAGGCTGTGGCGGTGAATGTTCGTTGCCCGCATCTGCTCTTCGATGATGTGGTGACCCGCAAGTGGTAGCCGGTCCGCGGTTACCGCGCGGTTACGCGCGACCCCGCCCTGGCTCGTGAGATCCGGGCGGGTCGACTGCCGCGATCCAGCCCGTCCTTCTCAGGATCTCGAGCGCGATATCGTGTGGTCGACGGTCTCCGGAGTCGGTGACGGTCAGGTCCTCGAATGGCGGTATCTGGGCGCCGGCGCTGGCGAGCGTGAGATGCTCGGCGAGTGTCGCGCCGGTGTCGCGCCGGCCGAGCCGTTCGCGGACGACGGGCGCCGGGACGGCCAGATGGACGGCTACGATGTCGACGTCCGGCAGTGCGTGGCGGATACTGTCGAGTTGCTCGCGGCGCGTAAGGTAACGCGCGAGCACCAGCCGCTCCACCCCCGCTCGGCGGTATGTGCCCCAGACAGCGCGCAGGTTCTCGATCAGAACCTCGTGAACGGTGTGCGTCGTGTCGGGCGCCAGGTGTACCCAGGCGAGCCAGTCGAGGTCGACGAGCGCGTACCGCTCACCGCGGTCGTCGAGGACGTCGCCGATCTCGAGCAACAGCGTCGTCTTGCCGCTGCCGACTGGTCCTGAGAGCAGGATCGCCCCCGGATCGCTCACGCACGGCAAATTACCCGAATGCCGACGCAACGCCAAAATGCGGGTGCGTCGGCCGCCCGATACTGCGGACCGCGGGTACCGATGGAAGGAGACCGCCGTGAATCTCGAGCAACTGCGCAAGCGCGCGAAGGAGCGCCTCCGCGAGGAGCGTCGCGCCGACCCTGAAATCAAGCTCTCGGACGTTCAGCTTGCGATCGCCCGTGAGCACGGGTTCGCGAGCTGGCCGCGAATGAAGGCTTACGTCGACCGACTCGCCGAGCACCCGGATGGACTGCAGTTCGCGTATCACACCGATCTCGGCTACTACGAGGACCGCGCGTACGGACTGCGGGCGTCCGCCGATGACGGGACGGCGCCGGCCCTGGCGGCGTTCGAGCATGGCGACGCTCCGCTGACCCAGGGCGGTGCTCGCCTGGTCCTCGCCCGTGCCCACGGGTTCCCGAGCTGGCAGGCGCTGCGCCGCCACGTCGGCCGGTTACCCGGCAGCGGCGAGCCGTTCTTTCGCGCCTATCGCGCGATCGAAGCGCACGACCCAGATGGCCTGGGTGAGGTGCTCGATCGCTGGCCCGAGGTCGCCGCGCTGGAGGGCACCAACGGCAACGACCTGCTCGCGATGGCGACGAGCACGCGCGACGAGCGAACGGTGCAGTTGCTGCTCGACCGCGGCGCCGATCCATCGCACGCCAACGCGCACGGCTGGACGGCGCTGCACCAGGCGGCCTACGTCAACGCCGTGGACCTTGCTCAGCGGCTTCTGCGCGCCGGCGGACGAGCACACCTCTCCGCGCGCGGCGACGGCGGGACGCCTCTGATCGTCGCGCTGTTCTGCGGGTACCGCAAGGTCACCGAGGTCCTCGCGCCCGCCGGCATGCATCCGCGGAACCTGCGCACCGCGGCGGGCCTGGGCGACCTCTCACTCGTGAACGAGCTCGCCGGCACCAGGCAAGCGGGAGCGCACCGCGGGTTCTACCGTCCACACTCGGGGTTCCCGGCGTGGACGCCGTCCGAGGATCCCCAGGAGATCCTCGACGAAGCACTCGCTTACGGCGCTCGCAACGGCCGCGTGCGGGTTCTCGCCGCACTCGTCGACCACGGTGCGCGCTTGGAGGCCGACGTCTACCGGGGGACGCCGCTGATCTGGGCGGCGTCCAGGGGACGCTCGGCCGCGGTGACGCGACTGCTGTCCCTGGGGGCCGACCCGATTGGCCGCGGCAGCTTCGGCGGCGAGAGCCACGGCAAGCAGGTGACTCCGCTGCACCTCGCGGGTGCCAGCGGGGACGCCCGCACCGTAAAGATCCTGCTCGACGCCGGCGCGGACCCCTCAGTCGTTGACGGCCATGGTTACGGCACGCCGGCAAGCTGGGCCCGGCACGGCGGCCACGACGACGTTGCCGCGCTCATCGAGCGCCGAGCGTGAGCGGCGAGCTCGAACCGCCGCGCCGGAGTGCCTGAAAGCGCCCGCTAGCCTCGGCAGGGTCATGTCGCTCTCCGTTGGACTCGGGCTGCTCCTCGCCGCGGGCACCGCGTTTGGCTCAGTGGCGGGGTTCCTGTACAAGTTCCGTGGCGCCCGGGAGGCTCCGGCCGTGGAGCTCCGGCGGCCGCTGCGGAGCACGATCGAGCTGTTCCGCTCGCCGCTGTATGCGCTGGGGATCCTGATCGCGCTGGGGTCCTGGGGGCTGCATGTCGGGGCGCTGGCGCTGGCACCGATCTCGATCGTGCAATCGGTCATCGCGGGCGGGCTGGTGCTGCTCACGGTCGTGGCGAACGGGCTGTTCGGCGTGCCCGTGACACGGCGGGAGTGGATCGGGGTGGCGTTGACGGCGACGGGGCTTGCGTTCCTCGCAGCGACGCTGGGTGGAGACGCCCGTAGTGCCCACTCGCATTACGACCCTGCCGTGCTCGCTGAGTTCCTGGTCGTCCTGTGCGCGGCGGGGTTGCTCGTCACCGTCATGGCGAAGCGAGGCACGACGCTGGGGGTCGGGGCCGGGCTGCTGTGGGCCGCTTCCGACACCTCGATCAAAGCGCTCTCGAGCCACCTGCACGCCCTCGGCGCCGGCGTGCTTGTGCATCCGCTCGCGTTCGTGATCCTCGTCGCGTCGCTGGTCGGGCTGCTCGTCTCGGCGCGGAGCCTCCAGCTCGGCGAGGCGGTCCCGGTGATCGCGCTGACCAGCGCGGCGGCCAATCTGTGCACGATCGCCGCGGGACCGATTGTGTTCGGAGAGCCGATGCCGTCCGGAGGGGGAGCGATCGCGGTGCGTGTGCTGGCGTTCGTGCTCGTGATCACGGCGGCCGCGCTCACGCCGCCGCCCCTCGCGCGCGCCCCGGCGCCGGGCACGCCGGCCGGCGCCGAGCGCTAGTGCGCGATCCACAGGCGCACGAGACTGCGCGAGGAGATTTCACGCCTCCCGACCACGCTTGATCCGTGCTCCGCGCGTCGGCGCGGCATCAAGCTCGCGGAGCGGGCCCCATAATCTCTTTCCGCATGCCGGAGCCCGGACGCGTCCACCGATCTTCCACTCGCGCGATGTCGTTCGTGATGCTCGTGATCGGTGTCCTGCTGATCATTCGCACGATCGCCCTCGGCGGCGGGCCGACGTCGACCGGGATCCTGCTCGGCGCGGCGTTCCTCGCGGCCGGAATCGGTCGGCTCTACATCCAGTCGCGTTCGTCTTGAACGATCGGCCGATCAGCATCCGCGCGCTGTTCGCGGTCGTCTATACGACATCGGTCAGCTCGGTCTATTTCGCGCTTGGGGTGATCGCCCACCACGCGGCTGGGCTCACCCCGGCCGTGTTCCTCGTCTCGGGCATCTTCTTCGGGCTCTCCGCGATGACCTACGGCGAGGGCGCCTCGCTGTACCAGGAGCGTGGCGGGGCCGCGGTGTTCGCGCGCCACGGCCTGAACGAGACGGTGAGCTTCGTCGCGGCCTGGGCGATCGTGCTCGACTACACGATCCTCGTCGCGGTGACCGCGCTGACCGTGCCGAGTTACCTTGCGGTGTTCTGGGCGCCGCTCGGACGCGGCGGCCTCGAGGTGGCCGTCGCGCTGGCGGTGATCGGCTTCGTCGCCGCCGACAATCTCATCGGCGTCACCCCCCGCCGCCTGCGCCGGCGAATCCTCGTCACCGTCGCCGATCTCGTGATCCAGGCGGTGGTGATCGTCGTCGGCCTCGCCGTGGTGTTCCATCCCCATCGGCTGACGCAGACGATTCACCTCGGCTCGGCGCCGAGCGTCTCGGACCTCGCGTTCGCGCTCCCGATCGCGGTGATCGCGTTCACCGGACTCGAAGCGGCGGCGAGCCTCGCCGCGGAGGTCAGCGCGAGCCCGCGTGAGCTGCGCCGGCTGATCGGTCCGGGCTCCGTCGTCATCGTTCTCGTCTACGTCGGGATCGCGATCGTCGGCATCGGCGCCCTCCCGGTCCACCACGGCCTGCCGGCGCTCGGGTCCGAGCACCTGCGCGCGCCGCTGTTGGGGCTCGTCGAGGCCTATCACCCACGGTGGCTGGCGGACGTGCTCAAGTACGCCGTGGCGATCATCGCCTCCGCCGGGCTGATCGCCGCGGCGGGCTCGTCGATGCTCGGGGTCTCGCGCGTTGGCTTCCTGCTCACGACCAACCATCAGATCCCCAGCGTGGTCGGCCGTCTGCACCAGCGCTGGGGCACGCCGTACGTCGTGATCGCCGTCGCCGCGCTCGCTGCCGCGGCGCTCGTGCTGCCGACCGATCTCGAGCTGCTGATCGGGATCTACGCGTTCGGAGCGCTGCTCGCGTTCACGATCGCGCATGTGTCGGTGATCGCGCTCAGGTTCCGCGAGCCCGACCGTGTTCGGGGCTACACGATCCCGCTCTCGGTCCCGTTGCGTGGCGCCAGGCTCCCGCTGCCGGCGGTCCTCGGGGCCCTCCTCGGTGGCGCCGGCTGGGTCTCCCTCGTCGTGGTTCACGCGGGAGCGCGCTACGTCGGCATCGGCTGGCTGCTGGCTGGGCTGGGCCTGTACGTTGGATACCGTCGCAGCCAGGGGGAGAGCCGCACCCAGCCGGCGCGGATGCCGCGGCGCGTCACGATCCCCCAGCGCGCACCGCGCCACGAGGCGCCGGAGCCCGAGCTCGGTTCGATCATGGTGCCGATCTTCGGCACCGAGCTCGACGACGACATCGTGCAGACGGCCGCTCGCCTCGCCGGGCCCGAGCACGACGACCTCGACCCCGAGGGGGCGGTGATCGAGGCACTGTGGGTATTCGAGGTGCCACTCGCGCTGCCGCTCGACGCGCGGCTCCCCGACGTCCAGGTCAAACGGGCCAAGGCCGCGCTGGCGCGCGCCAAGATCGTGGGCGAGGAATACGAGGGCGTGGTCGTCCAGACGGCAATGGTGAGAGCGCGACGGGCGGGCCAGGCGATCGTCGCCGAGGCCGCGCGGCGCGGCGTCGAGGCGATCGTCCTGGCGGCTGAGGAGCCCTCTCGTGTGCGCGGCGGAGCCCTGCTCGGGTCAGCCGGGCCGCTCGACAATTACCTGGGCGAGGTCACCAAGCACGTGATCAGAAAAGCTCCCTGCCGGGTGATCCTGACCGCTCCGCCCGATCGGCGACGCGTCGCTGTGCAAGAAGGCCAAGACGAGGGCGCCGCGGAGCACGAGAGCGCGGCGAAGCCTTAGAGTCTCAGCCATGTTCATTCTCATCGTCGGCGCTGGCCGCGTCGGGTCGGCGTCCGCGAAGCGAGCGCTCGAGGCCGGCCACGACGTCTCGGTCCTCGACACCGACCCGCTCTCGCACGAGCGCCTGGACAAGGACCTGATGACGAGCTGGGAGGACTCGGGCGGGCGCTTCACGGTCGGCACCGCCCTCGAGGTCGACGCCCTGATCGCGGCAGGGATCGAGGAGGCGGACGTGTTCATCGCCTCCACCCGCGGTGACAACACCAACCTCGTGATCGCCCAGATCGCGCAGCGGCGCTTCAACGTCCCGCGCGTGGTCGTGGTTGTGCGCGATCCTGGTCGCGCCGCGTGGTACGCGGAGCGTGGGCTGCACACGATCTGCCCGACTCAGCAGGCAATCGAGATGGTCGAGCAGGCGGCTTTCGCTACGTGAGAAAGGGGCACAGAACGTGTACGTGATCATCGCCGGCGGCGGTAAGGTCGGGTGGAACCTGGCGCGCGAGCTCATCGCCAAGGGCCAGGAGGTCTCGCTCATCGAGTCCGATCACCGCCGCTACCGGGTGGTCGAGGAGGAGCTCGAGCACGCCGTCCAGTACGGCGATGCCACCGAGCTCTGGGTGCTCGAGCGTGCCGGCATCCAGCGCGCCGACCTCGTCATCGCGGTGACCGGCGACGACGAGGACAACATGCTGACCTGCCAGGTGGCGAAGGAGAAGTACGAGGTGGCGCGCATCGTCGCCCGGGTCAACAACCCGCGCAACCTTCAGCACTTCAAGCTCCTCGGTATCCAGCCCGCCGTGTCGGCCACCGACCTGATCCTGCGCCTGATCGCGCACGAGGAGCCGCGCTACGGCCTCGTGCACCTGCTCGCGATCGAAGAGGAGCGCCTGGAGATCATCGAGCTCGAGGTCACCGC
>PMOY01000403.1 GCA_003165655.1 Solirubrobacterales bacterium | reverse complement strand
GGCAGGTCGGGATAGAAGTAGTTCTTGCGGTGGAACAGCGACCGCTCGGCGATCTCGCACCCGAGCGCCAGGCCGATCAGTAAGCCGTAATCGACCGCGCGGGCGTTGAGGACCGGCAGCGCTCCCGGCAGCCCGAGGCAGACGGGACAGGTGTGCACGTTCGGCGGGTCGCCGAACGAGAGCTCGCAGCCACAGAACATCTTCGTGCGGGTCGAGAGCTGGAGGTGGATCTCGAGCCCGATGACGGGTTCGTAGTTCATCGGCGCGCCGGGCTCCCGTCGAATCCGATCGCGCGTTCGAGCGCGTAGGCGGAGCTCAGCATGCGACTCTCGCTGAATGCCGGACCGGCGAGCTGGAACCCGACCGGGAGGCCAGCGCTAAGACCGCTCGGAATCGAGATCGCGGGGAGCCCGGCCAGCGGCATCGGCACCGTGCAGATGTCGTTGAGGTACATCGCGTACGGATCAGCGACCTTCGATCCGAGCTTGAACGCCGTCCACGGGCTCGTCGGAGTGACAATGAAGTCGAACGTCGCGAACGCGTCTGCGAAGTCGTCGGCGATCTTCGTCCTCACCTTCTGAGCGGTCCCGTAGTAGGCGTCGTAGTAGCCGCTCGAGAGCGCGTACGTACCGAGCATGATCCTGCGCTTGACCTCCGCCCCGAACCCGGCGGCGCGGGTTCGGCTGTACATCTCGGTCAGCTCGTCGGCGTCGACGCGTAGGCCGTAGCGCACGCCGTCGAAGCGAGCGAGGTTGGCCGAGGCCTCCGCCGGCGCGATCAGATAATAGGCCGACAGGGCGTGCGCCGCGTGCGGAAGCCGGCACGACTCGATCCTCGCCCCGAGCCCCTCCGCAAGCTTCAGAGTCGCCTTGAAGCTCTCGAGCACGCCCGGGTCGATCCCATCCCCGGCGAGCTCCTCCGGGACGCCAAGGCGAATCCCGGCGAGATCCTCCGCGTGGGGCAGCTCGATCTCGCCGGGAAACTCGATCGAGGTCGAGTCGAGCCGGTCGCGGCCGACCATGTGGCGGAGCAGCAGCGCCGCGTCGGTGACGTCGCGGGTCAGCGGACCCGCCTGGTCCAGCGACGAGGCGAAGGCGATCATCCCGTATCGGGAGCAGGCGCCGTAGGTCGGCTTGAGGCCGACGATCCCGCATAGCGCCGCGGGCTGGCGGATCGAACCGCCGGTGTCGGTCCCGATCGCCCACGGCGCGAGCCCCGCCGCAACCGCGGCGGCGCTGCCGCCGGAGGACCCGCCGGGGACGCGCGACCGGTCCCATGGGTTGAGTACCGGCCCGAATGCCGAGTTCTCGTTCGAGGATCCCATCGCGAACTCGTCCTGGTTCGTCTTCCCGAGCAGCGGCGCGCCCGCGCGCATCAGGTTCGCGACGACCGTCGCCGTGTAGGGCGGGCGGTAGCCCTCGAGAATGCGCGATCCCGCCTGGCTCGGAACCCCCTCGGTACAGAACAGATCCTTGACCGCGAGCGGAACGCCGCCGAGCGGCGCATCGGGCGCCGGCCCGGGCGTCGGTGGACCGTCGGCAACCCACGTGAACGCGTTGAGGTCATCACCGGCCGCGCGGGATCGGTAGACGTCGAAGAGCTCTGCCGGTTCGATCTCGCGGGCCCGCACTCGCTCGGCCGCGCCGGTAGCGGTCAATTCGATCAGCGAGGTCACTGAATCCACTAGGCGACGGGACTCGGTACGCCGAACCCACCGGACACCGGCTCCGGCGCCGCAGCGAGGACGACATCGACCGGCAGGCACGGCTCGGGTTCGTCGGCGCGGAGCGCGTTCACGACGTCGATCACGTGGGTGGTCGGTGGGACACCTTCGAGGTCGAGCTCGCGGATCTTCTCGATGTGGTCGAGCACGTTCGAGAGCTCGCTCGTCATCGTGTCGATCTCGACATCGCTGAGCTGCAGACGCGCGAGACTCGCGACATGGAGGACCTGGTCGCGGTCGATCATGGGCCGATTCTACGGCCCGTCCGCTCTGCGGAGCTCGGCGCGGATCGTCCGACCGAGCCAGGCCCGGCCGGACCCGTCGAGGCGCGCCCGGTTCGTGCCTGAAGCATCGTCTCGACCGAGATCTGATCCACATCGGAGCCGCCTTCGGCGTGCAGCGACAGGTAGCCGCCGTAGGCGATCACGACGGCCGCGATCAGGCCACAATAGATACCGGGCTTGGCGAGCACGGGAGCGACCCCCGCCGCAGCAAACGGATGATCAATGACCCGGTAGAGCACGAGCAGCGACGAGACGGCGCCGAGTACGCACGAGATCATGCTCAGCGTGGAGGGAACGGCGGGGGACCGCTGCGTTGCGGCGGAGATGACGAGTCCGACGGAGACAGCGATCGTGATCAGCAGGATCCAGCGGCTGTTCGTCAGCGAGTGCCAGCCATCGGCCGAGGTGCTCACACCGGACCTCGAACCCAGGCTCCCGGAAGGTCCGCCCGGCGCGAACCACGGGAGGAAGAACAGGGCAACGAACAGAAGGACGGCGCCCCCGCCCGCGACCAGTTCTCCCTTACGCAGGCTGCCGCCGCCGAATCCCACTGATCGAGTCGGTCACGAGGCCGGCTGGCGCACGCAGAGGACGACGAGCGCGATCGCCGCCACGAGCCCGAGCCAGCAGCCCAGGCCCAGATTGCTCGTGTGCGCGATGAACTTGATCACCATGAACGCCAGCGTGCCACCCGCGAGAGCCGTCCGCGTGGTCGCCCGGCTACTTCCGATCACGGGAAGAGTGTTCTGGCCGAAGCGTTCGAGCGCCAGGTCGGCGACGAACGCGATCGCCACGAGCAAGGCGAGCACGCCCCAGATCGAGTATGGGGCGCTCGTCGCGCTCGCGGTGAAGCCATCCACGCTGTACCACGGGAGGAACAGGAGATCGATCAGCAGAAAGATGCCGAGACCACCGACGATCATGTCGTCCCGCGAGAGTTTGGCTAGGTCCACAGAGTCCTCCAATAGTCCCGATGGCGACTGCGGTCAGGGACCGCGCCGCCGCGTTGATTTGCTCAAGAATTCGCGGGGATCGGGGCGGGCATGGCGCGCGTCCCCGATCCCCTGTAGCGCACTACCGAAGTGCGAAGGTCCCTCTCGTACCTCCCCCTTGACACGCATAGCGGGTTAGGATTCGCCCTCGTGGCGCCCATGCCTGCAACGCTACCGCCTGGCCGGCGGCAGCGATAGGGTCTGGAGGCGAAATGCCGTGAGCGTGTTGCACAAGAGCATGGCGACCGTCATCGGTCCAACGCCGCCTGGCACCGGCGTGATCAGGCGGGCCCGCTCTGACGCGGCCCGGAAGTCCACGTCGCCGCGCAGCCCATCCTCCGTCCTGCTGATGCCGACGTCGATCACGACCGCGCCTTCCTTCACGTGCTTCGCCCCGATCAGCCCCGGCACACCGACCGCGGCCACGAGCACGTCGGCCCGCGCGCAGACTCCCGCAAGGTCTCGCGTACGGGAGTGGCAGCAGGTGACGGTGGCATTGCGTTCGAGCAACATCGCCGCGACCGGTCGTCCGACGAGGTTCGATCGTCCCACCACCACCGCCTCCGCTCCCTCGAGCTCGACCTCGTACGCGTCCAGGAGCGCGATCACGCCGGTCGGCGTGCAGGGGCGCAAGCCGCTCGCGCCCTGAGCGAGGCGACCGGCGCTGATCGGAGTGAGGCCGTCGACGTCCTTCTCGGGCGAGATCCTCGCGGTCAGCGCGGCGCCGTCCACGTCGTCCGGCACGGGCAGCTGGAGGAGAATCCCGCTGACCTCCGGATCGCTGTTCAGCTCGTCGAGCAGGGCGGCCACCAGGGTCTCCGGGACGCCGCTCGCCAGGTGCCGATGGAGGTCGGCGATGCCGACCTCGGCGCACGCCCTGCGCTTACCGGCGACGTAGACCGCCGAGGCCGGATCCTCCCCGACGAGCACGGTCGCCAGGCCGGGCGTGCGTCCGCTCTCCCGGATCAGCTCTGGCACCTCGCGGGCGACACCCTCCCGCACACGGGCCGCTACCGCCTTGCCGTCGATCAGTCCCGCCGCCATCGGCTCGGACGGTAGAGCATCCGGCGGAGGACTTGGGTTATCGGGCGTGGCCGCCAGGCTCGCGGCCGCCTTGGCCCCAACGACCGTCGCTTTTCCCACGCCGCGCACGAGCCCACCGGGCACCGGACCTGGTCGAGTTACGCGACTGTGAGTAGCGTTACTCGACCAGGTTCAGGCCGACTCGCTCGCCTGAGCCAATTCGTTACGCGCCGCGTGACTATTCCGGGGGGATGCCGAGCCGCAACCGCCCGCGACACCCGAGGACGTTGTCGACGAGCGCCGGGCCCGCGTACCAGGTCCCGACGACGAAGTTCAGCAGTGGGCCGAAGCTGGCGGCGGCGGCGGCGCCCAGGAAGTGAAGACGTGCGATGTTCGATTCGAAACCCCGGCCGAGCACCGGTGCGCCGCCACGCAGCCGCAGGCTCGCGAGCAGCTCGCTCGACAGGAACGAATAGCGTCGCACATCGACCGCGTAGCCGGTGCCGAGCACGACCGTCTCGACCTCGCGAACCGAACCGTCGTCGAGCTCCACCCGGATCGCGGCGGCCGTCGTCGTGAGCCGCGTCGCCCCGCGCCTCAGCGTCACCTCGACGCCCGCGAGCCGGGGCCGGATCCAGGCCGAGCCGGCGGGCCGAGTGCAGCGCTCCGAGACCAGCCTTCCGAGCGCCGGCGGCGAGCAATGCATGAGGTCCGGAGCCGCCGCGAGCCAACCGCTCGCGCGCCCGCCCACGCCGGTCGGCGGCGGCTGAATTCCGCGCCGCGTGCGGGCCGGGACAGGATCCGCGCCACCGCCCACGGAGACGTGGCCCGAACCGGTGTCGCCGGGAAGCCAGGCGATCACCGGCTCACGGGCCACGAGCTCGACGTGCGCCCCGGCTTCGTGCAGCAGCGCCGCCGCCTCGAGCGCGCTCTGACCGGCTCCGACCACGAGCACGCGCCGGCCGTCGAAGCCTGCCAGATCGCTGAGGTCGGAGGTGTGCACGATCCGGCTGGACGCCGGCTCCGCGAACGGCGGCGGGCGCCGGGCGAACTGCGCTTGCCCCGCGGCGACGATCACGCGGCGCGCGCTCAGACGCTCGCCGTCGTCGAGCGCGATCGTGAACCCACCGACGTCCACCTCGATCGTGCTGACCCGCCTGCGATCGATCTCAGGGACCTCGCGCTCCTGGAACCAGGCGGCGTAGCGGAGGAAGGTCGACAGGGGGACAGCGTCGGGAATCGCCACCCCGTCATCCGCCGCCCAGCGGACGAACGTGCGTTGGCCGGCGGGGTCCGCGATCGACGACGCACGCGGCGCCGAGCGCAGCAGCATCCCGTTGGGCATGTGACGGCGCCAGAGCTCCATCGGCTCGCCGATCACCCGTGACTCGATGCCGGCCGACCGCAGGTGCGAGGCGGCTGAGAGGCCGTAAGGACCCGCGCCGATCACCGCTACCTCGATCACGGAGCTAGTACCGCTACCGCTTCGAGATCGGTGCGAGGCCGGCGACCAGCTTGCGCTCGGAGCGATCCTTGCTGAAGCGGATCACGACGATTCCACCCGGTTCGACGCCGGTGACGACGCCTTCACCGAAGGCAGCGTGCACGACGTCTTCGCCCAGGCGGTATGCGATCGGCACCGGCTCGTCGGCAACGTGAGACGTCCACGAGGTGGCCCTGGCGCGGAAGCCGTTCGTGCGACGCGGCGACTGCTCATCGTGATCGGTGAGCTCGGCCGGGATCTCGGAGATAAAGCGGCTGCGCAGCCCGTAGTTGCGTGCTCCGAAAACGTTCCGGGTCCGCGCGTAGGTCAGATAGAGGTCGCGCTCGGCGCGGGTGATCCCGACGTAGCAGAGCCTTCGCTCCTCCTCGAGCCCGCCCTCGTCCAGCGCCCGCGAATGGGGGAACACCCCCTCCTCGCAGCCGATGATGAACACGATCGGGTATTCGAGGCCCTTCGCGTTATGGAGGGTCATCAGCGTCACCAAGCCCTCGTCGTCGGCGCGTCCGTCGGCGTCGGAGACGAGCGCCACCTGCTGGAGGAACTCGCCGAGCGAGCGTGCCTCCTCGGATTCGGCAGCGTCGTATTCGGCGGCGACGTTGACAAGCTCCTCGAGGTTCTCGATCCGGCCCTGCGCCTCGATCGTCCGCTCGGCCTCGAGTGCCGCCAAGTAACCGGTTTCGCGGAGCACCTCCTGCAGGAGGGTGGCGATCGACGCGTCCCCGTCGGCACGCTCGCGCAGCAACTGCATCGTTCCCGTGAAGCGGCGCAGTGACTTCACCGCCGGGGCTCCGAGGCTCGGGACCTGCTCGGGTTCCGAGGCGGCGTCCCAGATCGTGATGCCCATCGTATTCGCGAACGAGAGCACCCGGCTCAGCGAGGTGGAGCCGATCCCGCGCCGGGGAGAATTAACGATCCGGGTGAATGCTCCGGCGTCGGCGGAGTTGACGAGCACCGTCAGGTACGCGACCGCATCCTTGATCTCGGCCCGCTCGTAGAACTTCGTGCCCCCGATCACCTGGTAGGCGATCTCGGCGCGCACGAGCGTGTCCTCGAGGACGCGCGATTGCGCGTTCGTGCGGTAGAAGACCGCGATCTCGCTGCGCGCGACGCCCTCGTCGGCGAGCCGCTGGATCTCGCCGGTGACGAACCGCGCCTCCGCGTGCTCGTCCTCGAGCTCGCGCACCTTGATCGGATCGCCGCCGCCAAGCTCGCTCCAGAGCCGCTTCGACGCCCGTCCGCGGTTGTTCTCGATGACCGAGTTGGCCGCGTCGAGGATCGTCTGGGTCGAGCGGTAGTTCTGCTCGAGCTTGACCACGTGGGCGTCCGGGAAGTCGTCGGTGAACTCGATGATGTTGCGGATGTCGGCGCCCCGGAACCCGTAGACCGATTGATCTGGGTCCCCGACCACCGCCAGGTTCTTATGCTCACCCGCCAGCAGCTGTAGCCACCGGTACTGCGCATGGTTCGTGTCCTGGTACTCGTCGACGAGGACGTCGCGAAATGCTGTCGCGTAGCGGTCGCGAACCTCGGGGAAGAGCTCGAGCAGGTTCACTGCCCGCACGAGCAGGTCATCGAAGTCCATCGCGTTCATGCGGTGCAGCTCGCGTTCGTAGAGCCGGAACACGTCGACGACCGTCTGCTCGAAGTAGGAGCTCACCATCCGTCCGTAGGCGTCGGCGTCGCGCAGCCGGTTCTTGGCGTCGGAGATCTGNNTAGATCGTGAACTGGCGCGTGTAGCCGAGGCGGTGAGCGTCGGCGCGGAGCATCCGCGCGCAGGCGGCGTGGAACGTCATCACCCACATCGCCCGGGTGCGACGACCGACGAGCAGCTCGACGCGGTCGCGCATCTCTCCCGCCGCCTTGTTGGTGAAGGTAATCGCCAGGATCTCGCTCGGACGCGTGAAGTCGGACGCGACCAGGTAGGCGATCCGATGGGTGAGCACGCGCGTCTTCCCCGAGCCCGCGCCGGCCAGGATGAGCAGCGGACCCTCGCCATGGGTGACCGCCTCGCGCTGGGGATCGTTCAGTCCAGCGAGGAGTGTCTCTATTTCGCCGCTCCGCTCGGGCATCGATCAACCACAGACGGTAGCGAGGCGGGCGGCGGTCGCGGGCACTGGCGACGCTCGACCGTGAGCGATGCCCGTGGCCGTCATGCTCCGGACATGAGCGACGTCGGGAGCATGGTTCGCAGCGCTTGTGCCCGGGTGGCCGCCCGCGCGCGACACGTATCGGTGGAGCGCGAGGCGATCCCAGCGTACGCGGCCGGGCTCCCGCCGGCGGCGCCCCCGCCGGCGCCCGATCCGCAGGCGCACCTGATCGCCGGCACCGAGGAAGAGCTGGCCGCCTTCTGGCTCACGCTCGACGCGATCAACTTCGGGTCCGGGTGGTTTCCGACGCTGCGCAAGCGCGCCGGTCGGTCGGGGTATTACACGGTTGCGATCGGGCTGCGGGAGCGGTTCGCGACAGCCGGGCCTTGGCCGGCCCGGGAGCTCGCCGCGATCGGCCCCGACGAGGTCGCCCGCGTGCTCGGTCAAGACTCCGAGCACGAGCTCATGGCGCTGTTCGCGCGGTCGCTAAACGACCTCGGTCGGCATGTTGCGTGCGATCACGGCGGACGTTTCCGGGCGGTGGTGGACGGCGCCGGAGGCTCGGCGATGGCCCTCGTTGAGCTAATCGCCGGCTGGGAGTGCTTCGCCGACGTGTCGAGCTACGACGGCTTTACCGTGCCGTTCTACAAGCGTGCCCAGATCGCCGCCGCCGACCTCGCCGATGCCGGCGTCGTCCGCTGGCACGACGGCGAGCGACTGACGATGTTCGCGGATAATCTCGTCCCCCACGTCCTGCGCCTCGACGGGATGCTCCGCTTCGCGCCCGACCTGCTCGCGCGGATCAACGATGGCGAGCTGATCGAGCACGGCTCGCCCGAGGAGGTCGAGATCAGGGCGTGCGCCCTGCACGCGGTCGAGCTGATCGTCTCGGCCCGAGCGGGTGGGCCGGATGGGTCCGTTTCGGCGGCCGGGGTCGATCGACTGCTGTGGCAACGCGGCGGCGGTCCCGGCTACAAGTCATCGCCCCGCCACCGCTCGCGCTGCACCGCCTACTGAGCGCGCCTACTCGTCCTCGGCCGCCTCGATCCGCACGCGGGCGATCGCCTCTGCCGCCGCTTCTCCGACGAGGCGCTCGGGACGGATGGTCCCGCTCGCGAGGAGGTCGATCGCGGGAAAGCGCCCCGTACTCGCGAGCATGGCGTCGAGCGCGATCACCGTCGTCTCGCCCCCGACCGGCTCGGTCGCGGTCGCGATCACGGTCAGCGAGCCGCCGCCGACGATGTTGCGGGCGGCGGCGAGGGCCTTGCGCGCGGCGAGCGGTGGCAGACCGTCGAGCGTGTCGATCAGCAGCACCACGTCGCCGCCGCGGGCGGCGAGGCGCCGGGCTGTCTCGACCACCGGCTCGACGACGTGCGCCTGAACGTCGGCCGAGACCGCAAAACTGACCGCCGCGACGGGCTGGAGTGGTTCCTGCCAGTCCGCGAGCTCCTCGGGCCGGACGCCCGCGAGGACGACCGAGAGCTGCAGTTCGGAATGCTCCGCCAGGGAGCGCGCGAGCCGCCGAAGCGCCTCCGTCTTGCCGGCACGCGTCGCGCCCACGATCGTGATGCGCGACCCTTTGCCGAACGGCGTCAGCCACTCGATCGCCTTGACCGTCGGATCCTCGGATCCGAGCCGGATGCGCTCTTCGGGAAAGGCGGCAGGCAAGTCGTCGAAGCGGCTTCTCTCGGCGACCTCGCCCGCAGGGTGACCGTTGATCGTGTCGACCCGCACGAGCGAGGGAAACCGCTCGGAGCGCCGGGGCGCCCGAGGTGGACCCGAGATCACGTCGCCGGACAGCAGCTCGCAGCGCTTGACCTGGGCCGCCGAGATGTACACGTCGTCGTCCGAGGGGTCGGGCGGCTGCACGCGCAGGAAGCCGGAACCGTTGGGCAGCAGCTCGACGACGCCCTCGACGGTGGCGGCTTCGGACGGCGGCTGCGCCGGCTCCACCTCGGTCCGCTCCTGCTCCTCCGCGACCGGCGCCTTCTCGGCGTCGCCGTCCTCGGCGACGACCTCGGCATCATCGCCGGATCCCGAACGAGCGCGCCCGCCGCGACGCCCGCGACGGCGCCGCGAGGCCGGTTGCTCCTCCGTGTCTTCCGTGGGCGAGGCCTCCTCCGCGGTGTGGGCGTCCGGGGACTCCTTGGCCTCCGACTCGTCCGGGTCGTCCCGGGCCTGTGTGGCCCCGATTGCCTCCGGAGCTTCTGTGGCCTCCGTGGATTCCGTGGTCTCTGAGGCTTCTGTGGCCCCGCCGCCGGCCTGATGAGCGAGGATCGAATCGATCAGATCAGCTCGGCGCAGCCGGCGATAGCCGTCGACCGAAAGCTCCGATGCGATCGCGTGAAGGTCGGCGAGCGGGCTCTCTTCCAGCGCACTACGGTCGAGCACGGACACGTGTGAAACCTCCTCCTAATCGGTGGGCTCCGACCGCGTTGAGCCAGCGGCCGGCGATGGGTGCGACATACTAGCGAGGGCGGCCGACGGGCTTCGAGGCCGCACCCGCGCCCCCGCCCCTGTCAGCCTTGCTCCCGGCGCAGATCATCGGCCAGCCGCAGCCCGGAATCGAGCTCGAGACTCCCGTCCAGCACGGCGCGGACCGCAAGGAAGTCGGCCGCCTGCGCGACGTCGTGCACGCGGACGATGTGCGCCCCGGCATCGACGCCGTAGGCGAGCGCGGCGAGTGTTCCCGCGAGGCGCTGCCGGGGTGCCCGCCGCGTGATCGCTCCGACGAAGTCCTTGCGCGAGACGGCGAGCAGGACGGGGCGCCCGAGCTCGTGGAGCCGACCGAGCGAGCGCAGCGCCTCGACGGTCTGGGCGGGTGTCTTGGCGAAATCCGGGCCGGGGTCGACGATCAGCTGCTCGAAGGCGACTCCGCGAGCTCGCGCGAGCTCGATGCGCTCGTGCAGGAAGGTGAGCACGTCGTCGACGATGTGGCCGTCGTACGCCGTGTCCAACAGCCTCTGCTTCGGCGGCGCGCGAGTGTGCATGAGCACGAGCGAGGCACCGGTTTGGGCGCACACGTTCGCGAGGTCCGGGTCGCGCAGTCCGCTGACGTCGTTCACGATCGATGCGCCGGCCGCGATCGCCGCCCGCGCCACGCTGGGCTTGTAGGTGTCCACCGAAACGACCACGCGGAGCTCGGCCGTGACTCGCTCGATCAGCGGCACGACCCGCTCGATCTCCTCCTCGGGATCGATGGGCGGGCGGTTGGTGACGCCGGACTCGCCGCCGATGTCGATGATGTCCGCCCCCGCGGCGAGCATCGAGCGCGCCAGCTCGACGCGTTGATCGAGCGTCCACGTAACGCCACCGTCGGAGAACGAGTCGGGCGTCGCGTTGACGATTCCCATCAGCAGGGGCCGATCGCCGAGCTCGAGCCGACGGCCCGCCGCGTCGAGGGTTCGTGCCGGTGCGCTCATTTCTCGGCCCTGGCGATCGTGGTCGTGACGATCCGGAGTCGACGAGCGAGGACGGTGCGATTCCCGGCGCGATCGGTGACCGTCAGCGTGAGCAGATAGCGGCCAGCGCGCTCGTAGCGATGGGTCTCCGTTTGGCGCCTGATCCGGTTGCTCGTCCCGTCGCCCCAGTTCACGACCACTTTCGCAACCCCGGACGCGTCGGCGGGCGGGAGCGGGATGGGAGCGTCGGTGTAGCGCACGCGGAGGTGCAGCAGGGCGTGTTCGCGCTCGGGGCCCGCGAGCGTCAGCTGCGCCACAGGGCGGATGCTGTCCACGAAGAACCTGGCCGCCGTCGCCGACGAGGCGAGACCATGCACATTGATCGCCGTCACCGCGAAGGTGTGGGGTCCCTGCGACAGCGCCGCCGGAGCCGTGAGCGAGGTTCCGGTGGTCGTTCCCGCGGGGACCCCGTCGATCGACACCTGGTACTCCACGGGTCCCCACAGCTCGCGGGGGGCAGACCAGCTCAGCACCGGTCTCGTCGTCGTCCGGTAGCGCGGCGTGCTCGACGCACCGAACGAACCCGGCGGGTAGACGAGCTGGGTCACCTCGATCATCGTCCTCGAGCCGCTTCCCTGCACATAGGCGATCGCGACGTCACCGCCATGATCGCCCGCGGCAAACAGTCCCTGCGCGGCGTTGGTGGGACCGAGCGACGGGTTCGACGCGATCATCTCGGGGCCGAAGCTCGAGTTCGTGTAGAAGCGGGCGCGGATCTCGGGCGCGCCCAGCGGGCCTGGATCGTGCTGCCATGCGATCAGCCCGGAGTAGTCCCCGGCGATCGCTGGTGCCGGGTAGGCCGGGCTGGCGTTGGGGAGGCTGTCGATCTGCTGAGCTGCGCCGGGGACGCCGTTCTGGCCCAACACCGTCGCCCACACCTGGTTCGATCCCTGGACATCGGAGGTGACAAAGCCGTCGCCGTATTGCATCATCGCGATCTCGGGCGATGCCGCTCCCGCGGTGGCGAAAGACTGCCCGTCCGCCTGGTCGACGCCCTCGAAGGTCGCGCCGACGAGTCTGCTGACGAGCACGTGCGAGATCGTCTCCGATCCGTTGGTGAACTCCTCGCGGAAGGCCACGTCGGTATACGAGGAATCGTCGCCCGCCGCGACGACAGGCGAGTCCGAGGTGACCTCGGTGAAGCCCGACATCGAGGGCACGTCGGCCTGCTCGACCTCGTAGCTCGTCATGTCGTACCAGACGCGCCGCGCATCGATGTGGCCGTTCTCTCCCCACACGACGATCGCCTCCCCGTCGCCGGCGGCGGCCACCCGCGGCGCACCCGCTCCGGTGCCGGCGTCATCGGCCGGGGTGACGTTCAGGGAACCGCTCTCGAGCTGCCACTGGCCGGCGTCGTAGTAGAGGTCGCGAACGTCGTAGCCGCTTCCGTCGGCAGCGGTGAACGCGAGGTATCCCTCGGAGTGGATAGAAAGCTCAATCGCCGGGTTGATCGCGCCGTCGTACAGATCCGCCGGCGCGGACAGCGGTGCCGAGGAGCTCGCCCGAGAGACGACGTAGAGCTGGCCCCCGTTGATGAACGCGATCAGGAGCAGACCTCCATCCCCAGCCGCGATCACCGGCTGCGAGGAGGGGCCGCCGAGCGCGGCGTCGACCTCGACGGGGGCGCCGAACACTCCCCCGCTGAGCTCGCTGACGAAGACGTGGTTGATCCCGTCCACTGACCCCAGGTAAACGAGTCCACCCGTCCCGTCCCTCGAAACGGAAAGCCCGGAAAGACCCTGGATCGCTGCGCTGGGGCCGTCGATCGTGACTGGCGGCGTCACCACCGGCGTCGCCGCCCGTGCTGACCCGCCGAGAGCGAGGAGCAGGAGGATGATGATCGGCGAGAGCAGGAGCACCCGTTCGCGCGCGCGGTTGCGGCCGGAGAGCGGATCTGCCCACGGGATCACCAGCGCAGGGTACGCAAGCGCGCCGCCACCGGCGCCGACCCCGGACGGGCGTCCCGCGACTCCGCCGCTGGGCGGTGTCGAGCAGGGCCGTACGTCGATGTCGCCCGCCGTGTCGGCTTGATGATCAACTCCGGCGTCTGCTGCACCGCGATCAGGGAGTGGCTATAGCGCTTGGATTTCGGTGGTGATCTGGCTGACGGATGCTTTGGCGTCGCCAAAGAGGAGTGAGGTTTTGGGGTCGTAGAAGAGGGGGTTGTCGATGCCGGCGAAGCCTGATGCCATGGAGCGTTTGAGGACGACGACGGCGGCGGATCGGTCGACTTCGAGGATCGGCATGCCGTAGATCGGGGATCCGGGTTCGTTTTTCGCGGCGGGGTTGGTGACGTCGTTGGCGCCGATCACGAGGGTGACGTCGGTGCGGGAGAACTCGGGGTTGATGTCGTCCATTTCCCGGAGGAGGTCGTAGGGAACGTCGGCCTCGGCGAGGAGCACGTTCATGTGCCCCGGCATGCGGCCGGCCACCGGGTGGATGGCGTATTTGATCTCGACGCCCTCGGCCTTCAGCCGGTCGGCCATTTCGCGCAGGGCGTGCTGGGCCTGGGCGACGG
>PMOY01000099.1 GCA_003165655.1 Solirubrobacterales bacterium | reverse complement strand
ATGGACATGCTCGAGCGCCGCGTGTCGCTGCTCGGCGTCTTACGCCAAGCGCTCGCGGAGCGCGACGTGCTCGTGCGGATCGGGAACGAGAACGAGTCGCCGGCATGGCATTCGCTGGCGCTGGTCGCCGCCAGCTACGGCCTGCCGCAGCGCAGGCTCGGGACCGTCTCCGTGATCGGGCCGCTGCGGATGGACTACGGGCGCGCGATCCGCTCGGTGCGAGATGCCGCGACCCAGCTCTCGCGGTTCGTCGTCGAGATCTACGACGAGCGCTAGCAGCGATGCCCCGCGATTACTACGAGGTGCTCGGCGTCGCCCGCGCAGCCGACGAGGGGGAGATCAAGAAGGCGTTCCGACGCCTTGCGCGCGAGCTCCATCCCGACGTCAACAGCCACGATCCCGACGCCGAGGAGAAGTTCAAGGAGGCGGCGGGGGCCTACGAGGTGCTCGCCGACTCCGAGCGGCGCGCGATCTACGACCGCTACGGGCATGACGGATTGCGGAGCGGAGGCTACGCGCCGAACTTCGACGGCTTCGGATCGGTCGCCGACATCTTCGACGCGTTCTTCGGCGGGGGCTCCCCGATTGGCGGTTTCGGGGGCGGGGGCGGACGTGCGGCCGGCCCCGAGCAGGGAGGCGATGCCGCCGTGGCGGCCGAGATCGACCTATCCCAGGCGGTCACGGGTGCCGCGGTCGAGGTGTCATACGAGACGATCGTGCGCTGCGAGCACTGCAAGGGCAACGGCGCCGAGCCCGGCACCCCGATCGAGACCTGCAAGAGATGCGGCGGCAGCGGCCAACTCCGCGCGGTGACCCGCACCCCGTTCGGGCAGGTCGTCCGCGCGGCAGCGTGCGACACGTGTCACGGCGATGGCCGCGTCGCCACCGATCCCTGTCACATCTGTCGCGGCCGGGGACGTAGCGTCAAGCTCACGAAGCTCACCGTCGAGGTCCCGGCGGGAATCGCCGACGGCCAGCGGATCCGGCTCGTGGGTCGTGGTCATGCCGGTGAGCGGGGCGGTCCGATGGGCGACCTCTACGTGCTCGTGCGCATCCGCGAGGACAGTCGCTTCGTGCGCGACGGCGACGACCTCGTCACCGCCGTCGACATGTCGGCACCGCTGGCGGCGCTGGGCGCGACGGTGCACGTGCCGACGGTCGAGGGATCCGTCGAGCTCGAGGTTCCCGCCGGCACCCAGCCGCACGAGATCCTGATCGTCAAGGGCGCGGGCATGCCTACGCTGCGCGGTCGTCACCGCGGCGACCTACGCGTGGTGATCAACGTCGTCGTTCCGCGCCGGCTCAGGCGCGAGCAGCGCGAGCTGCTCCAGCGGCTCGCCGACACGATGACGGACGAGAACCTGCGAACCGACGAGGGCGTGTTCGGAAAGCTCAAGCGGGCGTTCGGCGCGTAGTCGAGACGCCGTGCTGCGCCTGGCGATCAGGGTGCGACGAGCCGACGCGGAGCTGGTCCTGGCGGAGCTCCTCGAGCTGGTGCCGAGCGGGGTCGAGGAGGTCGCGCTCGGCGACTCGGTCGAATACGCCGTGTACGGCGCTCCGGGCGAGCTCCCGGCGCTGCCGGCCCTGCGGGCGGCGGTCGGCGCCGCGATCGTCGAGGTGAGCACGCGGGAGATCCCCGACGACTGGGCCGAGCGGTGGCGGGAGTTCCACCGGCCGCTGGTGCTCGACGGCGCGATCACCGTCCGGCCTCCTTGGGAGCCGCCGGGAACGACACCGATCGACGTCGTCATCGACCCTGGCCAGGCGTTCGGCACCGGCGCGCACGCAACCACCCGGCTGTGTCTCGAGCTGCTGCTGGAGCTCGAGCCGCTTGCCGCGGGCCCGTTGCTCGACCTGGGGTGCGGCTCGGGAGTGCTCGGTATCGTTGCCGCCCGGCTCGGGTGGACGCCCGTGGTGGCGGTCGACTACGACCCGGCGAGCGTGCAAGCCACCGGCGCGAACGCGGAAGCGAACGGCGTCAGGCTCGACGTGCTCCAGCTCGACCTTCGGATCGATCCCCTTCCCGACACGCCGACCGTCGTCGCCAACCTGCTGTCGCCGCTGCTGATCACGTGGGCGTCGCGAATCGGCCCGGTCCCGCCCCGGCGGGTGATCGCAAGCGGGATCCTGCTCGGCGAGGTCGACGCCGTCGGGCGGGCGTTCGCCATCGCCGGCCTGGATGTCGTGGCCCGGCGCGTACGCGGTGAGTGGGCCGCCGTGCTGCTCGACCAGGCCCCGCGCGCGCGGTGATTGCGGCCGTCGCAACCGCATGGCCAACGCCCTTGGTCGAATCCTGGACACCTGGATGATGCCCCCCCGGTGGCGATCGATCATGCTCCACGCAGACGATGTGATCCGGGTCCTCTAAGGAGGTGAGACCTGCTGAATCCGCTCGCGATCGGCGTTACCCTCGGTGGCTTGCTCCTCGATCTGGTGGCGCCACGGCCCAAGCCCCGGGCTGGTCTGGCGTACGAAACCCTCCGTTCGTCGCCGGCTGTCCCGAGGACACCG
>PMOY01000380.1 GCA_003165655.1 Solirubrobacterales bacterium | reverse complement strand
CGCGAGGACGTCAAGCGGTTCGTCGCCGGCATCAACGAGGCCGTCGACATCATCAACGCCGCCCGCGACGCCTACCGGCACTACGTCACCGGCCGGTACCCGATCGCGCCCGAGGATCTGCATCAGCACTTCCACCGGTTCGTGCACGCCTCCCCTTACACGCGCACGCGCTTCGACGCCACCTACGAGTGGATGCAGGACCGCGAACTCGCGCTCGGCACCAAGTCCTACGACGAAATCATCGACCCCACGATCGTCCCGGCCTGAGCTCGAACGACCAGTGGTCGTGTCGCCATCTGCGGTGGTGTGGAACCAGGCCGGCGCCGCGATCGGCGACCTCGTGCGCGCGCGCTTGCCTGACACGCAGGTGATCGACATTCCGCTTGATCCTCCGGAGCCCCCTGATCCTCGGGCCGAGATCCTCCTCGCGTGGCCGCGGCGTGACTTGCCCGCCGCCGCCCGCGAAGGGGTCGACGTCGACTGGGCGCACGACGTCCGCTGGATCCACAGCGCCATGACCGGCATCGACGATTACCCATCGGCACTGCTACGGGAGCGCGTCGTCACGTGCAGCCGAGGTCTGGCCGCCGTGCCCGCGGCCGAGTATGTCCTCGCCGCGATCCTCAGTGCAGAGAAGCACATCCCTGAGATCTGGCAACAGGACTCCGCGGCGACCGCCCGCTCCGGCACGCTCGCCGGCAAGACGCTCGGCATCGTTGGTCTGGGCGAGATCGGAACCGCGGTTGCCGAGCGCGCGCTCGCGTTCGGCATGCACGTGGTCGCCACACGGCGGACGGATCGCCCCAGCCCCACCGCCGGCGTGACTCTCATCTCGCTCGACGAGCTCTTGACCGAATCACACCACATCGCGCTCACGCTTCCGGCCACACCGGCGACCCGCCACTGCATCGACGCGTCAGCCGTCGCGCGAATGCGGCCAGGTTCACACATCATCAACGTTGCGCGCGGCTCCCTGATCGACGATCAGGCACTGCTCGCGGCGCTCGACGAGGGCCGCATCGGCCTCGCGACCCTCGATGTCACCGACCCCGAGCCGCTACCAGCCAACCACCAGCTGCGCCGCCACCCACGCGTGCGCCTGAGCCCACACGTCTCGGCCCGTGATCCGCACGGACTCGAACGCCTCGTGGATCGGTTCGTCACCAACTACCGCCGCTACACCACCGGAGACGAACTACTCGGACTCGTCGATCTCGCCGCCGGATACTGACGTGGCCGCGGACTCAGGCTCAGTGGGACTCGCGCGACACGGGATGGCCGCTCGCGCCGAAGAGGCGATCCACCGATCTGTCCATGCCCGCCTGAGCGGCTAGGCGGACGCGGGTCCAGCGGCTTGGCGGACGCGGGTCCAGCGGCTAGGCAGAGAAGCCGGGCAGCACGCCGAGCTGCCGAAGCACGGTGACGTCGTCGCGCACGGCGACATGGTCGGTGATCAGGCCGGCGTCGTTGAACGTCAGGACGTGGATGTGCCGCGCCGCGGTGGGTCGGTGCGTGGCGGGTATGCCCTGTAACAGGCCGTCGTGGGTACCGCTCATCACGCCGATGCAGACGACCTTGTCACCTTCGGCCACCATCGTCTGGAGATCGAAGCGCATGTCGGAGGATCCAGCCCAGAGGCGGGTGAACACTCCCGCGCGCCTTCCGGGCCGTCGGGCGTGCCGGGCCGCGCGTTGTGGTTGACCGATCCTGGCGCGATGAAGTCCTCAACTCGCCGGAGATCGTGAGCGTTGAACAGCTCGGTCCAGAATGCCCTTGTCCGCGCCTTGTGATCGATCATGCTGCCTGCGCTGACTCTCACCGGGGGATGAACCGTCGGACCTTGCCGGTCTCGGGGTGGCGAGTGATGTCTGCGACCTGGCGGAGGCGCACGCTTGGCTCCGGGACACCGGCCCGCTGCAGGCTGCGCCGGAGCGAGGATGCGAGCGCGACCTCGTCCAGCTCGCCGCCGGCGACAACCGCGACGTCGATCCCGCGTTCGGTCTGGCGAACTTGGTACTCGAGCGCGGCCGGCGTCCTCACCATGACCGTGCGGATGACCAACGGGTCGACGGCGACGCCACCATAGTGGAACGTGTCGTCGGCACGCCCCTCGACCGTCGCCCGCAGGTAAGGATGCTCGGGGTCGACCGGGTGACGGATGAAGCGATCAGAGAGCTCGTATCGGATCAGCGGCTGCGTGTGGTTGTGGAGGTTGGTGACGAGCGCCTTGGCCGACGCCACGCCGTCGGGAACGGGTCGATCGTCGGCGTCGACGAGTTCGACGATGCACATGTCGGTGGCGAAGCTGAGGACCCGGCCGCCGGGCTCGCTTTGCCCGACGAGTCCCTCGGTCGAGACGAACTGGTCGATCAGCGGCACGCCGAAAGCGAGCTCGATCGCGACACGATCCTCCGCCGTCAGCAGCTCGCTCATCGCGGTGATCGCCTGTGGCGCGATGCGCAGGCGACCGGCGCGCTGTTCGCCGGCGAGGAGCGCCAGCGTCGAGGCGTGACAGAGCAGCATCGGTGGCTGCGCGGCGTTCAGTCGCCGTACGAGATCCGCCATGCGTAGTGTGGCGGGCGCAGATGTCATGCGGACGGGGTAGCCGGCTGCAACGGCGGCGGCGAAGCCGCTCGAGTGGATGGGCGCGCGTGCAGCGACGATCCCGACCGGGAGACCCCCGGGCGGCGGTCCGCCGGCCGCGATCACCCTGCTCATCGCGCGCCTGAGGATGGATGCCGCGAACTCGGCGTACTCATCGACCGTCTGAACGAAGATGCCGCGCAGCCCTGAGCTGCCGCCCGAGACCAGGCACACGTAATCGTCGTCAAGCAGGCTCGGCTCGCGCGCGGATGCCTCCAGGTGGCGCTCGACCCGTGCGCGGGTGAGCCGCCGGTCGGTGAGCACCTCGTCGAGCCCCGCCATCATCTCCTCTTTGGTCATCACCGGCAGTTCATCCAGCTGGTCGAGCTCGAAGCGCTCCGGGTCGATCCCAGCGAGGCGGCGGGCGTGAAACGGGGAGCGCTCCACCGCGCAGACGAGCAGTGCTCGCAGCCGCTCGCGCTGGTACTCCACCAGTCGCTCGGCGTCCCAGCTCAGGCGCTCGATGTGCGGCTCGACACGGCCGGCGAGCGCGTGACCGAAGCGTGCGCGTAGCACGTCAACTCGGCTGTCGGTAGTCGTGGTCATGCGACGCTTCTCCTCTCGGGTGTGTGTGGTCATGCGACCCTGCTCCTGTCGGGGGTGTGGGGATGCGACCCGACTCCTCGGGCGTGTCGTCATGCGCCGGCGAGGCGGGCGCTCGGTTGACTCCAGCGCCGTCGGGAGAGAGCTCGCTCGCGGTGCCAATGACGCGCGCTAACAGCGCCGCGAACAGCGTCGCCGGGAGCGAGTCAGGGTCCACCGCCTGCTCGAGCCTGGCGCCGGCGCCGAAGGCGACGAGCAGTTGCGCAAGCTGCGGCGGCGCCAGCGGTGGCGGCTCACCCGTGCGCTCATAGAGCCGCGTGATCACGCGCTCCATGCCCGCGACAGTGCGTGCATGTGCAGCCGCGTAGCGGCGATTGAGGGAGCGGTCCCGCGCGGCGTGGACGCGGAACTCGATCACCAGCAGCCCCCACTCTGGCTCGACGCGTTCGAAGCGCGCGGCGTGCTCGAGCAGGATCTCGATCCCCCGATCGCCGGTCAGGCCCTCCACGGCCCGCGCGTTACTGGCCGCGCGTTCCTCGATCCTGGCCTCCAGCAGCGTGAGAAACAGGTCCGCCTTGTCGTCGAATTGGGAGTAGACGACGCCCTTGGAGAAGCCGGCTTCGTCGGCGATCTGATCCAGCGAAGCGCCGTGATAGCCACGCGCCAGAAAAACCCTGCGGGCCGCCGCGAGCAATGACGCGCGATTGCGTTCCGTCTGCTCGGCCCGAGTCAATCGAGTTGACATACCATAGGTATTCTAATACCGTCGGTACTCTAAAGTCACGGCGGCTTGGACGGCCGCTCGAGTCAGCCCTGGAACGGGGACGAGATGGACACCTACGCCGACGACCTGTCGGAGCTGTTCGAAGCGCTCGATCTCAAGGATGCGATCATGGTCGGGCACACCACCGGCGGCGGCGAGATGGCCGTTGCGTCGGTCGCCATGTCACGTCACGCGTCGTCAAGGCATTGCTCCTCGGCGCAATCGCACCGTTGATGTGAAGACCGACGCTAATCCCGCTGATCAGCATGCAGGCGTGCTCTTGAATTCGACCGTCCCGGGCGCCCCGGACCGCCTTGCTCAGCTCGCAGGCAAGTTCATGGATGACTTCACGTGGATCTGATGAGCTGCTTCAATGCTTGAGCCATCGAGGGCGTCGCGAGAGGCCTCGCGCCTTCGCTCGTGCTGGGACGCCAGGTTCAGCCGGTTCGTCAGGAGGTTCAGTTCGCGCTGGGGAAGCGCCGCGGCCGCGGCCGTCGTCGACGGCCGCGGGCACCGATTCGGCGCCGGCGGGCCTCGATTCGCCGCGGGCGTCGGGGGATTCGCCGCGGGCGTCGGGGGATTCGCCGCGGGCGTCACTGGATTCGCCGCGGGCGTCGGGGGNNCGGGGGATTCGCCGCGGGCGTCAGGGTCCGACAGCCCCTCGGTGAATCCTGGACGCGCGAATACGGGATTCGGGTAACTGTAGAAACCGATACCGCTCTTGACGCCGAGCTCTCCGCGCTCGACGTAGCCCTTGAGAAAGGTCGCGTTTCGGCGCAGCTGGCCATCTGAGGGGAGTCTGCCTGCCCAGTAGTCGGTGATCTTCCATGCGGTCTCGAGGCCGATCCCGTCGAGAGCACCAAACGGTCCGTACGGCGACTTGGTCACGAGCATCCAGGCTCGGTCGATGTCCTCGACCGGGGCCACGCCCTGCTCGGCCATGGTGATCGCCTCACGGTTGAGCGCGTTGAACATCGCGTTGAAGATGTAGCCGTTGTGCTCCTGGCGCAGGAGGATCGGGACTTGACCAATGCGCCGCGCAAACTCGTGCACGAGCTCGGTCACCTCCGGTGCCGTTCCCTTGTGTGGCATCACGTCCGCGAGGTTGTTGATCCACACGGGCAGGTGGAAGTGCAGCGCGATCAGGCGATTTGGCCGCCCCGTCGCTTTGGCGAACTGCGAGGGTAGCAGGGTCGAGGTGTTCGTCGTGAAGATCGTCCGCGGCGGGCACAGCGCGTTGAACTCGGCGAATACCCGGCCTTTGAGCTGCGGGTCCTCCGGCACGGCCTCGCTGATCAGGTCGGCGTCCGCCGCGGCAATTGACGGGTCGCTCGTGCTCGCCATCCTCCCCCGCGCCGAATCCCGCACGTCGGCGGTAATGACCCCGCCGGCGACGAGCCTGTCCGCGTAGTCCTCGACACCCTTCTGCGCTGACTCGAGCACCGCGGGCACGATGTCGTAGAGCACCACGTCATAGCCGTGCCCCGCGCACTGAAACCCAATCTGCTGACCCATCGTCCCGGCGCCGACGATGACGACCCGACGCACCTCGTCTATCTGCATTACGTATTCCTCCTGTTTCTCATGCACGAGATCGCACAAACCTATCGCCCCCCGGCACCGACCCGGCGGCCGCGGCGGTCCGCG
>PMOY01000394.1 GCA_003165655.1 Solirubrobacterales bacterium | reverse complement strand
CGAGCACCGCGAGGGCCGCGCTCACGCGGTTGAGCGCATGACGGGCCGCTCGGGCCGAACGGGATGGGTAGCAGCTACTCGCCCAGAGGGAGGACCGCCGGAAGCGGCGTCGGCGGAGGAGCCCGACCAGCACGGGCCATCCCGATGAGCAGCCCACCGCGCGGCAGCCAGACGACCGCGTAGCGAATCGTCGCATGCAGGCTTCGCTTCTCGCGTTCGGTTGCTCGCGTCGGCGCGCGGGGCCGTCGCGCGAGGCGGACGAGCAACTCCCCAGCAGGATCACGGTTCACGCACAGCGGCACCAAGAAGACCAGCGCCGGGGCCAAGTACAGCAAAGCGTGGAGCAGAGCCGAAGACCCGACGATGGCGGGCCCGGTCCTGGGTTCCACGACCAAGGGCGCCAACACGAGCACGAACACGACCAAGATCCACAGTCGCACCAAGCGCGGGAGCAGCACGCGCCGGCGCCCGTCGAGCGGCGACGAGTGCAGCGCACCGAGACGCGCGATTCCGCGGCGGCCGGTGCAGGGAAGACGCCCGCCCGGGTCCATCGTCAGGACAATACGCTCCCCCAGGCCTTGCTGCCAAGCCTCCGCGCCCTCTGTCACCGCCCTCGTGCCGAGCGGGTCGGCGTTGCCTTCACCGTGGGAGGTGCCGGCGCCTCGCGCGACGGCGGCGGGATGGGCTGCCGCGCGGCGAGAATTCGCTCGGGCGCGAACCGGTAGCCGATCCCGAAATGCGTGTGGATGTAGATCCATCCGGGCGCCGCATCGTGCAGCTTTATCCGCAACCGCCGGACGAACACGTCGACCGAGCGATCGCGGTAGGTCATCCGGCGGCCCCATACGAGCGCGTAGAACTCGGTCCGAGGGACGACCAGGTTGCGTCGCTCGGCCAGCGCCAGGAGTATCTCGAACTCTCGCTCGGTGAGGGCGAGCGGGCGGTTGTCGGCGAGTACCCAGCGCTCCGCCGGGTGGATCTCGAGATTGGCGCAGCGGAGGGCGCGCCACCGCGTCCGGGTCTCGGCGAGGCTCCTCGACATCGTTCTCGCCACCGTACGCTTCGAGCGCCGTCTCGAGTCGTCGATCACTGAATCGCCACGTCTCGTACACGTGACGCTTACGCCGTTGACCGGCTGCGCCCCTACGGTCCGGTGCGCTCCGTGCAGTTCGCCCGGCGGTCGATCTCGCTGATACGACCGCCGGGCAACGGAGTCCACTCGTACCTGAGGTGGGGGCGGGGGGCCACCAGGGCCGGGAAGTGCCGCGGGGCAGGGGTGGGATGCGCTCTGCCAGGGCCTCCCGACCCGGCGTGGCGGACGCGGCTGCGACGTCGGTCTGCGCCGATCGACCCTCGGCAGCGACCTGGAACGCCAGAATAATCGCTGTTTGCGTGTAACCAACCTGTGAACGAGACCCTGTGAGGGGCACGCCGGGTGCTTTTATCCTCTACATTCCCACCTATGCCGGCCGAGGCCAGCGACTCGACCGCGAGCGCACAAGCGGCTCCGCAGCGCGCCAGCAGTCGCCTTCGCCTCGCGATCATCGATCGCGATGCTGGGTTCCTGCAGGTGCTCGCGAACCGTCTCGACTCGCTTGGTTGGGAGCATCGCGCCGTGTCGACGGCGGTGACCGCGGAGGCCCTGATCTCGATGCGGCTGAACGCCCTCGTACTCGACATCTCGGTGCTCGGTCCCGGCGGCTGGGAGTACCTCGAGCGCGTGTGCGGCCGGCTTCCGGGTCTGGCGATCGTGATCTGCACGGGCCCCTCGTCGGTGGGTCAGCGCGTCCGCGGGCTGCGCCTCGGCGCGGACGCCTGGATGAGCAAGCCATGTCATGCCGAAGAGCTGATCTGCGTCGTCGAGGCGGCGATTCGTCGCCATCGGCGCAACGAGATGCCCGAGCTCGAAGGCGCCCTCGTGGTCGGTGAGATCACGATCCGGCCGGATCTCTATCAAGGTTACGCGAACGGGATCAGCCTCGAGCTGACCGCGCGTGAGTTCGAGATCCTGCACCTGCTCGCGCAGTCCGATCGGGTGCTCCGGCGCGAGGAGATCTACGAGCGGGTTTGGGGTTATGCGATGGCCCACGGAGACCGCTCGGTGGATGTCTTCGTCCGCAAGCTGCGCCAGAAGCTTCGCTCGGCATCACCGGCGTGCAGCTACATCCACACACACTTCGGCGTCGGATACCGGTTCGCTCCCGAGATCGACGGCGGGGGCGGCGGTGGCGTCGCGACGTCTGACGATCTCTCGCCGCGGCCCGAGCTGACGTTCCGCTGAGACGTCCCGCGTCCGGCCGGCGCGTGGCTGCCGGCGCCGCGCTCGTCGTCCCGAAATCACAACTTATTCACATCGGGATGACAGCTCCGTAACACTCGCGCGAGCGCGCGCCAGCAGCATAGACGTGACATGTCCACTGCCGCCCAGTCCCGGCGAGAGGTGCTCGTAGTCGGCCCGCTCGAGATCCTCCCCGACGACAACATCGCGGTTGCTGACGGGCGGACCCTGATGCTCTCGATCCGCGAGTTTCGCCTGCTGACTGAGCTGGCTCGGCGCGCGGACCGGATCATGGGCCGCGAAGAGCTGTTCCGTCTCGTCTGGGGACGGGACATGCGATCTGGCGACCGGTCGGTCGACGTGTACGTGAGGAAGCTTCGGGTGAAGCTCGAGCTGGCCCTTCCCGAGTGGCGATTCATCCATACGCACTTCGGCTTCGGCTACCGGCTCAGCGCGGAACGCTAACAAAGCGCGGATGTCCTGGTTACAAATCCGTAACCCCTCGAGGGTCGAATCGGCACACACTCTGACGAACCTCAAAGCAAGCTAAGGAGACAACGGTGAAAGCAAGTCGCATCAGCGCGCTCGTCATGGCGATCGCCTCATCGCTCGTGATCGCAGCATGCGGCTCGAGCAGCAGCTCAGGCGGCTCGTCGAGCACCGGCAGCTCCAAGACCCTCGTGGGCGCGGGCAGCACGCTCATCGCGCCTCTGATGTCGCAATGGCAGCCGGCCTACGACACCGCGAGCGGCGTCGCGGTGACCTACGGGGCGATCGGCAGCGGCGGTGGGATCGAGCAGATCACCGCCCGGACCGTTGATTTCGGCGCGAGCGACGCGCCACTGACACCAGCCCAGTTCACCGCCGCCAAGGGCGTCGTGCAGGTCCCGTGGGCGCTGGCCGCGACCGTCGTCGCCTACCACCTCACCGGCGTCCCCAACCAGCTCAAGCTGACCGGCACGGTGCTGGCGGACATCTACCTGGGCCAGATCACGATGTGGAACGCGCCCCAAATCAAGGCGCTGAACCCGGGCGTCAACCTGCCCGCGACGAAGATAACTCCCGTGTACCGCACCGACGGAAGCGGCGATACCTACGCGTTCACGAACTATCTGTCGCACGTCAGCCCGACGTTCAAGTCCAAGGTCGGCAACGCGACGCAGGTGAGCTTCCCCGTCGGTCTCGGCGGCAAGGGCAACTCCGGCGTCGGCGGTGTGCTGTCGACGACCAACGGCTCGATCGCCTACATCGCGATCTCGTACGTGCTCGAGAACAAGTTCGACTACGCGCTGATCCAGAACGCCGCCGGCAAGTATCCAGTTCCCGGTGTCCCGAGCATCTCCGCGGCGGCTGCGGCGCTGACGTCGGTTCCGGCCAACAACGATGTCTCGATCGTCGACCCGCCGGCGTCTGCGTCCGGCGCGTATCCGATCTCCACGTTCACGTACGCGATCGTGCCGACCAAGAGCTCGAAGGCGACCACGTTGAAGGCATTCCTGAGCTGGGCGATCACGACCGGGCAGGCGGACGGGCCGAAGCTCGACTTCGCGCCGCTTCCGGCCAAGGTCGTCACAGCTGACACAGCGACGATCGCGAAGATCGGCTGAGCGAGAGCGCGCGATGAGCGCAGCCGCACCCTCCGCCACACCGCCGAGGGGCACTTTAGCCACCGTTCGCCGCAACATCGTCGACCGGATCGGCGATCCATCGCTGCGGGTCCTCGCCGGCGCCGCGTCGGTCGTGGCCGTGTTCGTCATCCTCCTGCTGGCGTACAAGGTCTTCGACGGGTCGAGTTCCGCGTTTTCGAAGTTCGGGCTGGGATTCCTCACCTCGAAGATCTGGAATCCGGTCACGAACCAGTTCGGCGCGGC
>PMOY01000229.1 GCA_003165655.1 Solirubrobacterales bacterium | reverse complement strand
ACCTGGGAACGGACCGACAAGGCCGACGCACTGCGAGCCGCGGCCGCTACGCCACGCCCGCAGCGCGCGTCTGCGCTCGGTCCGCCCAGCTGAGAATTGGGCCGGTCATCAGCGTGGTCACGCCTGCGACGCGACGGTGCTCAGTCCGCGCTTGCCCGAACGCTCGCGGACGCCCGCATCGCTGTAGTCGTAGAAACCGCGTCCTGACTTCTTGCCGAGCCAGCCGGTGGCGAGCATCCGCTTGAGCAGCGGCGGAGGGGCATACTCGGGCCGCTTGAACTCCTCGTAGAGCGAATGGCAGATGGCATAGAGGACGTCGAGGCCGATGAAGTCGCACAGGGTCAGCGGCCCCATCGGGTGCCCACACCCGAGCTTCATCCCGGCGTCGATGTCCTCACGGGTGGCGAAACCCTCCTCGAGCATCCGCACCGCGGCGACGAGATAAGGGATCAACAGCATGTTGACGATGAAGCCGGAACGATCCTTGGTCGAGATCGGCGTCTTACCGAGACTGAGCACGAATGCCGTCGCCGCCTCGATCGTCTCCGGGCTCGTGCCAAGGGCGCTGACCACCTCCACCAAGCCCATGACCGGCGCGGGCGAGAAGAAGTGCAGGCCGAGCACGCGACCGGGGTGGCTGACGACGCTGGCGAGCCCGGCGATCGGGATGCTCGACGTGTTCGACGCCAAAACGGCATCTCCACGCACGTGCTCGTCGAGCCGCCGGAAGAAGTCGAGCTTCACCTCGCCGTCCTCGACCACCGCCTCGATCACGAGATCGCTCTCGTGGAGCTCGGCCAACCGGTCCACGTAGCGAATCCGCTCGAGCACGGACCGCGCTTGCGCCGCGGTCAGCTTGCCGGCCTTCGCGGCCCTCGCGACCGACACTTCGAGCCGCACTCGAGATCCGGGGCGGCTGTCCCGCAGCGGCTCGAACAGCCGGACCTCATGGCCGGCACGGGCGACGCTCTCGGCGATGCCGGTGCCCATCAGCCCGCCGCCGAGGACGCCTACTCGTTGCATTCAGCTGCGCCGATCACGAAGAGGGAAATCGTGGAGGGCGACCTCATGACCCCCATCCCGGCAGCCTACCGAACGACTGCGAGCAGTCGCAAGGCCGCCCCCGGAGCGTCGAGTCCGGCTTCGTCGCAGAACGCCGCGTGATGGGTGTCACCGGTTTCGGACCATAAGACTGATCGTTCTCCATCCAAAACAAACCTACGGTTCCCTCGCCGGAAGTCAAGGCCCGCGTGCCCCACCGCGACCAAGGTGGGACCTCGGCGTTCGCGGCATGAGCTCGCGATGCCGGGGAGACGCGTCGCGCCCGAAGCGGCTTGACTTTGGCCGCCAGATCTAGTTATCTTTCTTCGCTAGAGGGAGAACGATCAGTCTTTCACTGCGCTGATGTCCTCCTGACTCGACGGAGAGGGTGGTAAGCAGATGGTGCATGCAAACCCGGCAGTCGGGACAGATGCCCCGTGGCTGGTTCTACCGGTGGAAGACGCCGGCGGGCCGGAAACCAGCGAGGATGCCCTCGCGGTCGGCGTGCACCTCGTGGGGAGCGTCCCGCTCGGCAGCGCCGAAGAGGTTTTCCGCCGAGCGGCCGAGAACCTCGGCGACCGGCTGCGGCGGATCCCCGACGGCGAGACCGGGCCACGGTCGGATTGGATTCTGTGGCAGTACCCCGTGTTCAGCTCGCGCCCCCAGTTCGAGGTCGGCCCGCCCGGGGACGGCGGCTACCGAACGCTTCCCAAGCTCAGGCTCCGCGACGGGATCGCCGCGACCGAGGTAACGTTCAACAGCCTCGGCTACGCCGAGACCGCGGTGACCTCCTACCGCTTGTTCACGCAGCTGAAGCGGGACGGCGTGATCCCGCAGCACTGTCGCTTCCAGGTCTGCCTCCCCACGCCGCTGGCGCCCGTGAGCGCGTTCGTGGCGCCCGAGTTCCAGGCGGCGCTCGAGCCGATCTACGAGGCCCGCGTACTCGACGAGCTCGCCCAGATTCTCGCGGCGATTCCCGCCGATCAGCTCTCCATCCAGTGGGACGCCCGGGCCGAGTTCGCGATGCTCGAGGGGTTCACTCCCGCCTGGTTCTCCGAGGTCCGCGGTGGAGTCCTCGAGCGCCTGCTGAGGCTCTCGATGCACGTCCCGTCCGGGGTCGAGCTGGGACTCCACCTGTGCTACGGGGATGAGGCTCACGGGCACTTCGTCGAGCTCGAGGATTGCGGCAAGCTCGTGGAGATCGCCAACGCGCTGTCGGCGAGCCTGTCTCGACCCCTGAACTGGCTGCACATCCCGGTTCCGCGCGGCGACACGGACGAATATTTTGCCCCGCTGGCGACGCTCGCGTTGCAACCCGAGACCGAGCTCTATGTCGGCCTCCTGCATCTTGGGGACGGGGTGGAGGGAGCCCGGCAGCGCATCGCCGCCGCGCGTGCTCACGTGCGCGGCTTCGGCGTGGCGACTGACTGCGGCTGGGGCCGCGGCGGCTCGCAGGCGGTGGATGACCTGCTCGACCTGCACCGGGCGGTATCGAAGCCGCTGCCGACATCGGTACGGGCCATCGGCTCAGGCGTGTTCGCATGGCCGACCGGGTTCGTGCCGGTGCCCGAGGACGAATGGACGCGCCAGGAGCTCGACGAAACCGCGCTCGCCTACGACCATGTCGACGAGCACGGCTGGTACAGCAACCTCAACCCCACCGTCGACGAGATCGCCCTGACCGTTCGCGATGGTGACGTCGTACTCGACTACTCGGGTGGAACCGGGATCCTCCTCGATCGGGTGCGCCTGCGGATCTTCGAGCGCCCCGTGGGCTGGCTGATCGTGGATGCGTCGGCGAAGTTCCTTCGCGTCGCACTCGAGAAGTACCGCCACGATCCGCGCGTCGCGGTGCGCCTGCTGCGCTTCCTCAAGGACGAGAAGCGGCTGCAGACGCTCGGCGAGGTGCTCGGAGAGGAGATGCTCGCGCGCGGGGTCGACGTGATCGTCGCCGCCAACGCGATCCACTTGTATCAGGACCTGGACTCGGTCGCGGCGGCGTGGGTCGGAGCGCTCAGGCCGGGTGGGAACGTGTTCATCAACTCAGGGAACCTCCGCAACCCCCGGGCCGCCGCCGGTGAATGGATCCTCGACGAGACCGTGTGGGTGATCAACGACATCGCTGAGGGTCTGGTCCGCAGCGAGCCCGCGTACGCGAAGTACCGACCCGTGCTCGACAACACCGAGCGGATGAACGCCCATGCCCAGCAACGCGATCGGGTGTTCCTCAAGCCAAGGCCGCTCGAGTACTACACGACTGCCCTCACGGGCGCCGGGCTGACCGTCACCGACGTGCGCGAGAAGACGATCAAGGCCGACGTGCACGAGTGGTTCGAGCTCATGACCGCCTACCACGAGAGCGTTCTCGGCTGGGTCGGCGGGACCAAGAAGCTCGACGGACAGGGGCCGACGCCCGAGGACCTCGAGGATCGGCTGACGATCATGCGCCGGGCGATGGAGACGATCTTCGCCGGGCGGTCGACCTTCAACGCGTGCTGGACGTACATCACATGCGAGAAGGTCGCGGCGGAGTGAGGGGATGCCCGGCAGCGCCCTGCGTGTGGCGAGTAGACCACACAAGCTAGACCGCGCCGACGCGGCACCCCTCTCCTTCCCCGATCCCCGCCCGAGTGTGGTGAGCGGACCCTATGGGTACGCGATCGCCGGAGCGCGGTGCACGGCGTGCGGGCATCCGAACGCGACCACCGCACCGCGATGTCCGCGTTGTGGCGGTGAGGCGGCGGCGGCGCTGTTCGGACCCGCGGGCACGATCTGGGCCACGACCACGATCCACGTTGCCAGCGGGAACCGGGCTGCGCCGTACACGCTTGCCTACGTCGACCTGGACGAGGGTCCGCGCGTGCTCGCCCACGTCCTCGACGGTCCCCGCCTCGCGCCGCGCGTGGCGCAGCGTGTGCGGCTCATCGCGCGGACCGACAACGGCGATCCTCAGGTCGAGGTGGCCCGGTGAGCGCGTGGATCTGGGGAGTGGGGACGTCGAACTTCGGCCGTCAGACCGACAAGCTGCCGGCCGAGCTTGCTTGGGAGGCCCTGCAGGAGGCGCTCGCCGACGCGGACGTCGCGCATGTCGACGCGGCCTTCGTCGGCACCGTGTTCGGCTCGCTGGGCGTCGCGCAGCGCGCCCTGCTCGGAGTTGGACTGGCGGGGATCCCCATCGTGACGGTGGAGAACGCGTGCGCGAGCGGGTCGACGGCGCTGCATGAAGCACACCAGGCGATCCTCAGCGGTCGTTACGAACGCGTCATCGCGCTCGGCGTCGAGCACCTGACGAGCCTGTTCGCGGGTCCGATCGCCTCCGATCCCACAGACCGCGAGCAGGCCACCGGGCTCCTGTTCCCCGGCATCTACGCGATGTCGGCCTCGCGCTACATGTACGAGCATGACGCGACCGCGGAGGACCTGGCGGCCGTCGCGGTCAAGAACTCCCGGCACGGCGCGCTGAATCCGAGGGCCCAACGGCGCCGGGCGCTGAGCGTCGAAGAGGTCCTCGGTTCCCGAATGATCGCCGAGCCATTGACGTTGTTCCAGTGCGCCGGCCTCTCCGACGCCGCTGCCGCCGCCGTCCTCGGGCCGACACGGCGTGGCTCGCGCGACGTCGCGTTGCGGGCGAGCGCACTGCGCTCGGGCACGTCGTGGGACCACACCTCGCGCCACGTCTGGGGCTACGACGTCGTCCGCGATACGGCCCGCGACGCGTATGACGCCGCCGGGATCGAGCCGTCCGATGCCGACGTGCTCGAGGTTCACGACGCGTTCACGATCGGCGAGCTGGTCACCGTCGAAGCGCTCGGCGTGGACGCCGAGGGTGCCGCGCCCGCCGCGGTGGCGGCCGGTGAGCACTCGCTCGGCGGCAAGACACCCGTCAACCCCTCTGGCGGCCTGCTCTCGCGCGGCCATCCGCTCGGGGCCACCGGCGTGGCACAGCTCGCCGAGCTCGTATGGCAGCTGCGCGGCGAGGCTGATCAGCGCCAGGTAGCCGATGCCCGCATCGGGCTGCTCGAGACCATGGGCGGCGGAACCGCGGGCCTTGACGGCAACGCGTGCGTCGTCGCCGTTCTGCAGGCCGGATGAGAACAAGGAGTGCCATGAACACGTCCGCCACACCGCCGGATACTGAGCACCGGAGCCCGCTCGAGAACGTACTGAGGAGCCATGGAGCGACGATGGTCGAGCGCAACGGGCGCTGCGTCGCGGCGCACTTTGGCTCGGCGACGAGCGAGGCGGCGGTGTGCCTGAGCACCGTCGGGATCGCTGACCGCGGCGACCGCGCGACGCTCGAGCTCCGTGGCGCCCCGGACGACGTCGAGGTGGCGCTGAGCGCGCTCGCGGCGCTGCGGAGCCGCAGCTGGTTCTCACGGGTCACGCCCCGCAGCGCGATCGTCCGCTGCGAAGGATCCGACGCACCCGCGTGTCGCGGAGCGCTCGCGGCGTTGGAGGGCACCACGGTCCTCGAATGCGGCGACCGGTTCGCCGCGATCGGGATCGTCGGTCCTCGGGCCCGGGAGCTGCTGCGTGCTCGTGAGCTCGAAGCCGCCGAGGTTCCGGCGGTCGTTCTGCGCGAAACCGACGCCTCCTTCGAGATACTCGTGCAAGCCACTCAGGGACCGGCACAGTGGGAGAAGCTCCTCGAGATCGGAGCGCCGTTCGCAGTCGCGTGCGTCGGGCTGGACGCCCTCGAGCATCTCGCCGCCTCGCACCGTCTCGGCAGCGCGATCGGCTAGCCTCGCTGTCAACGCCGCGTCTGGCTCAGCCCCACCGATTCCTTGGCGCGCTCGAGCGTGTCTGGTCGCCCGAGGTGGTAGCCCTGTGCGTAGTCGACGCCGTAGTCGCTCAGGAGCGCGAGCGTGGCACCGTCCTCGACGCCTTCGCCGACGGTCTTCTGGCCAAAGCCCTCGGCAAGGCTGACGATCGCCTTGACGACGTGCTGGTTGGAAGGGTTGGACACCAGGTCGAGCACGAACTCGAGGTCGATCTTGAGGTACTTGATCGGGAGCTTCTTGAGAATGCTGAAGCCGCTGTAACCGGTGCCGAAATCATCGAGCGCGAGCTCGCATCCGATGTCGCACAGGCCACGGGCGAAGGCGGCGCCCGCGTCGAGATCTTCGACGAGCGCGGTTTCGGTGATCTCGAAGACGAGATCCGAGGGATTCGCTTCCGCCTCCCGCAGCGCCCGTTCGATGTGTGCGAGCAGGTGGAGGTTCGAGATCGACAGAGCCGAGAGGTTGGCGTGCACGCGCTTGCCCTGTGCGGCCAGTTCCGCGGCCTGGGTGATGACCCACTTGTCGATCTCCCCGATGAGCCCGTATTTTTCCGCTGTCGGGAGGAACGCCGCGGGGCGGATGATCTCGCCTTCGCGCCCGATCATCCGCAGCAGCAGCTCTTCGCTGGGCTTGTCGTCGGCGAGCGGGACGATCGGCTGCGAGTACAGGATCAACCTGTGCTCATCCAGCGCGTCACGCGTGCGCCCGACCCACGCCAGCGCGTCGAGCGCACGCTTCATCTCGAGCTGCTCGGTCCGCTCATCGCTCGTGTCCCGGAACACGACGACAGCGCCCGCCACATCCGCGCCGCCGACAAGGGGCGCAGCGGAGTACGCGACGGGGAAGATCGAGCCATCCTTGCGCGTGAACGCGCCCGTCTGCATGCGGATGGAGCGCCCAAGCGTCAAGACCTTGAGCATCTCGGACCGATCTTCGACAAACGCCGATCCGTCGAGATGCTGAAAATGGATCGCCTCGTGGACGGATCTCCCGCGGAGCTCGTTCTCACTCCATCCGGTCATCCTCGAGGCCGCGGCATTGAGGAAGGTCAGGCTTCCCTCGCTGTCGAAGGCGATCAGACCCTCCTCCATGTTCGCGATCACGACCGAGCGAAACTCGTCGGCCTGCTCTCGGGCGGTGACCGGCCGGCGCTCGGCTCCTTCGACGACGACGATCGCAATCCCGATGATCTCGCCGTCGACGCGAACCGGGTAATAGCTGGCGAGCCAGTTGAGGACCTGTCCCGGCGCTTCTGAGGCCCCCACGACCTTCTGGTCGAGAACGGACACGCCCGCGTCGAGCACGCTCGCAACGCATGGTGCGATCTGAGGCCAGATCCCCGGCATGACCTCCGCCACGGTGCGCCCGAGATGCTCGTCACCGGACGCGCAGCTGAGCGCGAGCTTCTCGTTGATGCGAACCAGCCTGAGCTGTCGATCCACGAACGCGAAACCCACTGGCGCGACAGACAGCAGCGTCTCCAACAGGGTCACCGATTCGACGGAGTCCCGATCGGCAGAGCGAACGTAGTGCTCGGAACCATCGTCGACTGAAACGGCGATGAGCTCCTCCCTACTGCGGCGCAAACCGCTTTAGACACGGAGGGTTCGATAAGCGCAGCGCGACCCATCGCCAAGATGGGGGCCGCGTCAGCCCAAAGCTCCGGCTCACAGCATGATTCGAAACGCCATCATGCTCCGGTCGATGGAGCTTTTGCTCACGTTCGTCCGGTAAAGCTCCTCACGGCTCGAACTCCGTCACCGAGTACGCGTGGGAGCTCAAGACCTCACAGATTCCGCCCTTGCCGGCGACGAGATGCACGACGAACGGCTGGTGCGGCCCCACATCGAAGATCGCCAGCACCGTCCCGCCGCAGACCGGATCGGGCCGGCCCACCTCGGTCAGGCAGTCGACGCCGCCGCGTCGCGACCACAAGTTCTGGATCCGACGACCGCAGGGGCGCAGACCCGTGTCCGCCTCGACGCCTCTGCGCATCTGCACGTAGGCATCCTCGGTGGCCTGGCCCGCGTCGGCGAGTCCCGGGATGAAGAACGCGGTCATGGCGCCTACAGCCCGCGCTCGCGGGCGTCCTTGTTCAGCGCCACGGCGAGCGCCGCCGGCTCCATCCGAGCCTCCAGCTCGGAGATCCGCCCGGTCTGACGCACGGTCTCGCGATGAACCGAGTCCTGAAGCCCCCTCAATTGCTCCTCCAAGTGGGCCATGCGCTGTTGGAGCTCCTGGACCGTCGGCTCCGCGCCCGGCGGTGCCGCCTGCGCCATCGACTCTAGGTCGCCCGTCGAGCCTGCGAGACGGATCTGCCTCACCCTTGCAATCAGTCCCTCGCGCTGCCCCATTCCGCTCACCTATGAGCCTCGCCTGGGCTTGACGGGACGCGGCGGGTACCTGAGGCGCTCGTCGTCGGTCATATTGCGGATGACGAGGGATCCGTTCGCGACCTGCTCGCGCACCAGCTCGAGCTTGGCCAGGCGTCGCTCCTCCGCGCGCTCTCTCGTGGTTTTCATGCTCTGGCTCCGTCTCCTTCGTGCTGCCCTGAACGCCACACGTTCATCTGAGGAGATTCAACCGGCCGTGATCTCGACTGCACCCGGGAGCAGAACCTCACGGGCGACGGCGCCGCCCGCAGTTCAACGGTAGCACTGATCATCCGGGTCGATAACAGCCGCCCGCCGCGGTGCAGCGGCGACCGTCGGCCCAACTCGATTCCGGCGGCGCGCCGCTACGCTCTGGCGTCTTGCCCGGGGACCCACCCACCTTCGATCTTCAGAGCCATTCGCTGCACTCAGACGGCGCGCTGGCGCCGCGCGAGGTCGTCGCGCTGGCCGTCGCGGCCGGCGTCGAGCTGCTCGCGCTGACTGACCACGACACGGTTGACGGGGTCGAAGAGGCGGTGCAAGCCGCCGCCGAGCTTGGGATTCGCGTGGTCCCCGCGGTTGAGATCTCCGCGATCGACTCCGGCGGGCGTGACCTGCACATCCTCGGCTACGGCGTCGACCATCACGATCCCGGCTTCGCCGAGCGGCTTCATGGCTACCGCGCCGACCGCGATCGCCGCGCGTGGGCCATGGTCGACGCGCTGCGCGAACTCGGCTTCGCGCTCGAGGACGACCGACTTCGCAACCGAGCGGATCACGACCAGTCGATCGGCCGCCCACACATCGCCGAGGCGGTCGTCGCGCATCCGGCGAACGACGCGCGTCTGCGCGCCGAGGGACGGACGGATTCATCCTCGTTTCTGAAGGGCTACCTGATCGAGGGTCGCGCCGCATTCCGCCCCCGCCAGCGACCCAGCGTCGCCGGGGCGATCGAGTCCATCCACGATGCCGGCGGATCGGCGATCTGGGCACACCCGTTCTGGGACATCAGCTCGGCGGCCGAGGTGCTCGAGACGATCGACCGCTTCCGGGGCCTGGGAATCGACGGCATCGAGGGCTTCTATACGACGCACACTCGGATTCAGACGAACCTGGTCGCGGATCATTGCGCCGAGCTCGGGCTCCTGTGCACCGGATCGTCTGACTTCCACGGCCCGAACCACCGCGCGTTCTCCCGCTTCCGCGCCTTCGCGACGTACGGCCGGACCCCGACGCTCGGACCGATCCGGGCGGCCGCGCGCCCCCTCGCGGTCGCACGGCCGTAGCGGACCGCACGGCCGTAGCGGACCGCACGGCCCGCAGGGAGCCGTGCAGCCCGTGCGGCGCGGGTGCGCAGCACCCTCACCCGCGGGCGATCACCC
>PMOY01000102.1 GCA_003165655.1 Solirubrobacterales bacterium | reverse complement strand
ACCTGGGAACGGACCGACAAGGCGGATGCTCTGCGAGCCGCGGCCGGGCTCGGTAACGGTGAGCTCGAGACGGCGGCGGTGCCGGCGTGACCGCGCACCGTTACCAGGCGGATCGGCGATGAGCATCACGGTCGTCGGCTCGCTCGCGTTCGACACCGTGAAGACACCGTTCGGCAGCCGCGAGCGGATGGTCGGGGGTGCGGCTACGCATTTCGCGCTTGCGGCGTCGTTCTTCGACCGGGTGCATGTCGTCGGTCCGGTCGGCGAGGACTTCACGGACATCGAGATGGCGATCCTGAGCACGCGCGCTACGAACGTCGACGACGTGGAGCGGGTGCCCGGCGGACGCACCTTCTTCTGGGAGGGCGAATACGGCTGGGATCTGAATTCCCGGGAGACGATCGATACCCAGCTGAACGTGTTCGAGCACTTCGACCCCAAGCTGTCTGAGGCGTCGAAGCAATGTGACACGCTGTTTCTCGCGAACATCCAGCCGGACCTGCAGTTGCAGGTCCGGGAGCAGTGCCCGGCTGCACGGTTCGTTGCGCTGGATTCGATGAATCTGTGGATCGATATCGCTCGTGACGCCTTGCTTGATGTCATCGCTCGCGTCGACTGCCTAATCCTCAACGACGCAGAGCTGCGCCAACTCACCGAGCGCCCGAACCTGATCTCGGCCGCGCGCGAGGTGCTGAAGTGGGGTCCGTCGGTGGTCGTAGCGAAACAGGGCGAATACGGAGCTGCGCTGGTGACTGCAGACACGTTCTTCGCGCTGCCTGCCTATCCGCTCGAGACCGTCGTTGATCCGACGGGCGCCGGTGACACGTTCGCCGGTGGGTTCGTGGGGTACGTCACCCGCCATCTCGACCGGCCACTGACGAGCTTCGTGTTTCGCAATGCGATGGCGTACGGGACGGCATTGGCGTCGTTCAACGTCGAGAAGTTCGGGACCGAAGGCGTGCTTGGGCTTCAGGCCGCAGTCGTCAGAGAGCGGGTGGAGGATCTGCAGGAGTTCACGCGCTTCGATCACGTCGATCTCGCCCTCGAACGAGCGCGGCAGCCGCTCGCGACTTCGAGGACTGACAGTCGGAGCGAAGCCTGATGACGATTACTGAAGCGGCTTCAAGGCTCGATTTCTGTCGAGCGTTTCGCTCCCTTGTCGCGTGCTCTGGCATCACGCGGCCGTGACGCCCATGCCACTCCGCGAGCAGGTCTCAGACGGCGGGATCGTTCACGCGCTTCACCGGGTCTGGGCCGACTGTCGTGAACGGCGCGTGTTCTGATGCAAGCTGGCGCGGCGACCGCCAAGAGGATCCGCGTCGTTGTCGCCAAGCCCGGCCTCGACGGCCACGATCGCGGCGCGAAGATCATCGCCAGGGCCTTGCGCGACGCGGGGATGGAGGTCATCTACACCGGGCTTCACCAAACGCCCGAGCAGATCGTCGAGACCGTGATCCAGGAGGACGCCGACGCCGTAGGCCTGTCAGTGCTCTCGGGTGCCCATATGACGCTCGTTCCGAGGGTCGTGAAGCTGTTGCACGACCAGGGCGTCGACGACGTCCTCGTTACCGTCGGAGGCACGATCCCCGACGACGACATCCCCGAGCTCAAGCGACTCGGGGTAGCCGGGGTGTTTACCCCAGGCGCGACCACGGACAGCATCATCGAATTCATCCGCACAGCCGTACAGCAACGTGCGCCGCAGGGATGACTGGATCCATCCGCCTGGGTTACGGGCTAGACGAACCGCTCCGCGTGTCGTCCGGCATGGAGTTGACATGGCGCCAGGGCGAGAGCAGCGCGGCACCCACGAGGAGCCCTGCCAACATCTCGCCACCGACTCGTGGCTGGCGCAGTCTCACCGCGAACGCGCCGAAGAGCCTCGCACCAACCAGGATGGCGGCAAGGGCAAGGAACGTCTGCTCGAGTACTGACTGCATCGCCGACTGGTTCGAACCCAGCCTTCCGAGGCGGCGTTCAGCAACCCGCAGGGACGCGCGGAGCTTGAGAGCTCACCCGGTCGGGGGGCCGATCATCGAGTTCCCGCGGTGACCAGAGCTCTAGCCACTACGAGTCGCTGAATTTCGTTCGTACCTTCGTAGATCTGGGTGATCTTGGCATCGCGCATCATCCGCTCCACGGGATAGTCGGTCACGTAGCCATATCCGCCGAGGACCTGCACGGCGTCGACGGTGACGTCCATCGCGGTGTCCGAACAGAACAGCTTCGCCATCGCCGAGTACTTGCCGAGGTCGGCCTCCCCGCGATCGGCTTTGGCGGCCGCCTTGTAGAGCAGCTCTCGCGCGGCCGCAGTACGGGTCTCCATGTCGGCGAGCTTGAATTGGATGCCCTGGAACTCGGCGATCGGGCGCCCGAACTGCCGGCGCTCGCATGCGTATCCGACCGCGTAATCGACGGCGCCCTGGGCGATGCCGAGCGCCTGAGCGGCGATCCCAAGACGGCTGCGATCAAGTGTCGCCATCGCGAGCCCGAAGCCACGGCCTTCTTTTCCGATTAGGTCCTGTGGCGGGATCCGCACATCCTCGAAGCTCAGCCCGGCGGTCGGCGATCCTTTGATCCCGAGCTTGTGCTCCGGCTTGCCGATCGTGAATCCAGTCCGATCTCGCTCGAGCAGGAAGGCTGTGATCCCGCGCGAGTGGCGCTGCTGCGGATCGGTGACCGCGAAGACGACGTACACATCAGCGATCCCTGCCTGGGAGATCCAGTTCTTGGAGCCGTTCAGGATCCAATCAGACCCGTCCTTGACTGCTCGTGTCTTCATTGCGCCGGGATCGGAGCCGGCCTCGGGCTCTGAGAGCGCGAACGCGGGCACCCACTCGCCGGTAGCGAGGCGGGGCAGCACGCGCTTTTTCATCTCCTGCGAACCTTCGAGCCGGATCGGGAGCGAACCGAGGTCGTGGACTGCGAGCATCAGCGCGCTCGCGGCGCACGCTTTGGCGACCTCTTCGATCGCGATCACCTGCATGAGGTGTCCGGTGCCGGTTCCTCCATAGCTCTCGTCGAACGGTAGAGCGAACAGGTCGTGAGCGGCGAACAGCTCACGGATATCCCACGCGTACTCGGCGTCCGCGTCAATCGCGTGCGCGCGCGGGGCGACTCGTTCGCGCACCATCTGCGCGATCGTTGCGCGAAAGTCCTCGAACTCCGTCGGGATTTCGTATGCCGCTGCGCTGATCGTCGACATCACGGCTGCACCGCGACGGCGCTGAGCCGGGCGTTGCCGGAGCCCTTCCGCGCGCCGGCGTCGCCGTAGTCGTAGAACCCGCGCCCCGACTTCCTACCGAGCCAGCCCGTGGCGAGCATCCGCTTGAGCAGCGGCGGAGGTGCATACTCGGGTCGTTTGAACTCCTCGTACAGCGAGTCGCAGATCGCGTAGAGCACATCGAGGCCGATGAAGTCGCACAGCGTCAGCGGCCCCATCGGGTGCCCGCACCCGAGCTTCATCCCGGCGTCGATGTCCTCGCGCGTCGCGAAGCCCTCCTCGAGCATTCGCACCGCCGCGACGAGATACGGGATCAGCAGCATGTTGACGATGAATCCCGACCGATCCTTGGTCGCGATTGGAGTCTTGCCCAAGCTGAGCACGAAGGCCTCCGCACGCCCGATCGCCTCTTCGTCGGTGCCCAGGGCACTGACTACCTCCACCAACGCCATCACCGGCGCCGGGGAGAAGAAATGCAGACCCAGGACGCGACCGGGGTGGCTCAACCCGCTGGCCAGCACGGCGATCGGGATGCTGGAGGTATTCGACGCCAGCACAGCGTCCTCGCGCACGTGTCTGTCCAGACGCCGGAAGTAGTCGACCTTCACATCACGGTCCTCGACGACGGCCTCGATCACGAGCTCGCTGGTGTTCAGATCCGCGAGCTGCTCGACGTAGCGCACCCGGTCAAGGACGGATTCCGCCTCGCCTGGAGTGAGCTTTCCCGCCTTCGCAGCCCTCACGACCGACCTCGCGAGCCGCGTTCGAGACGTGTGCCTGCTGTCTTGCAGCGGCTCGAACAAACGGACCTGATGGCCGGCACGGGCAACGCTCTCGGCGATGCCCGTGCCCATCAGCCCGCCGCCGAGGACGCCGACCTGATGCGTCTGGCTAGACACTGGGCGACGGCGTCGGGGCCACAGCGGGCCTGTGTGCCTTCGGTTCTCTCTCACGGCGCCATGCCAGGAGCACCATCAGCAGGCCATAGAGGATCACGATGATCCCGATGATCAGCACCAGCGGACCGAGAAAGTCGATCTTCGATGTGGAAATGACGCTCTCGTAGTTCGTGCGCTGGGTTTCAAGCACGGGGATCACGTCTGAGCTGAAATACGTGCGGACGTCGGGAACGGTCCTGATCGGCGAGCCGTTGAATTGAGTCGCACCAGCAGTACCTGGCACGTTGTCCCAGCCGCTGGTCACCAGTGGGGCGGCCTGGACGGTCTGCACCAGCCGCGGGATCACGGGGAGGACTCCCGGCCCGAGGAACTTCAATACAGCAGGCAGCTCGGCCGTGACCGCCGAGAACGGGATTGCCTGGAGCAGCGCCGTGACATGCGGGAAGTTCTTCTGCAGCGCCCCGAGCACCGCAGTCTGCGAAAGGCCGGTCTTCTGTGAGACGAACGCGATCAGCTTCGGCACCTCGGCTGCTCCTCCGCCCGCCGAAGTCATGATCGGGTTCTCCGCGTTGATGATCGTCGAGACCATGTTGATCCCGACGCGGTCCCCGGCGACGCGCTGCTGCGAGTACGCGGGGCGCAGCGCATCGAGCAGCTTCTGCCCGTTGCTGACCCTCGGGATCAGCGATATGGCGAGCACGAGCGCAACCACCACGACTCCGACGACCGGCACAACTGAGGCGCTTGCGAGCGCCTCCGTGCGAGACACGCCGCTGCGGTTGCGGACGATCATCAGACCGGCGAACAGGACCACCACAATCCCCACGATTAGCAGCAGAGGAGCGATCCAATTGACGGATGAGGTCCTGTCCAGACTGTCGAAGTTGGTGCGCTGGCGCTCCAACACGGGGATCAGGTCCGCGCTGAAGTACGTCCTGAGGTCGGGTACGCTCCGGACAGGGGCGCCATCGAAGCGTGTCAGCCCGCTGATCCCGGGGATGCTCTCCCAGCCGTTGGTTACCGCCGGCAGGTTCGCGATCGATTGATACAGCGCCGGAAAGTTCGTCTGCAGAGCGGAAGTCAGCGCCGCCGGAGTCACCTTCAACGCCTTCTCCAGGAACGCCTCCAGACCGGGCAGCTCCGCTGTCACCGAGGAGAGCGGGGTCGCTTTCAGAAGCGCGGTGGTGTGCGGAAAGTTCTTCTGCGCCAACGCCAGCGCCCGCGTCGCGGAGATGTGCTCTTTTCTTGCGATATAGGTGACGAGCGCCGGAACCTCCGCCGCGCCGCCGCCTTGTGGCGTGACGATTGGAGCGGCCATGTCGACGTTGTGAGAGATGATGTTCACTCCGGCTCGATCAGCGGCGACGCGCTCCGCGCTAAATGCTGGCTTGGCCGCGTTGAGCACTTTCTGCCCATGATCGAGACGCGGAATCAGATTCAGTCCTAGAACGATCGCGACGACGATCACCCCGACCACCAGCACGACCACCCACTGGATCACACCGATCTGACTTCGAGCCCGGTCTCTCATCACAACCTCCCCGCCGCTTCGTCGGCTGTGATGATGAGCGTGTCGCGATTAGCAAGCCTCGCCAAAGGCGGGGACAAACTCGCGAGCTGGTGGGTGTCTTTTAGAGGCCTGGGGTAACGCTCGAGCGGCATATCTCTCCTCCTTGGAACATCTGCGATGCCGACACTCGGGCTCTAGTGGGCTCGGCCGTGCGCGTTGGCGCAACCGCGGTTCGCGCACAGTCGGTCATCGATTGGGTCACTCAACTGGTGGGGTCACGTCCTAAGCTGTGCGGCTCCAGGTAGCAGGGCGAAGTAGGCGAGCGATCCGCACGCGCGCCGACANNCGAGCCGACGATCGAGAACGTCCAACCCCTTCGTCCTCGATCGTCGGCTCGCGTGCACGCGCCGACCAAATCGTGCGACCGGAGTTGCCACGTCACCCGGAGTAGGTCCGTGTGTCAGACTGATCGTTCTCCCTCTAGAAGAGACCTTATGGTCTCCCCAGCTGGAAGTCAAGGCCGACTCGCATCGAGGGATCAGAGGCCACGGATCGCCCCCATCCCAACCGTGCGCTTTGCCTTATTTGGTCTGTGGTGTCGAAGCTTGTGTGCGGTTGCGCGAGGACTGTGTCAGCGTCACTTGTCGTCGGCGAGCCTCGTCACCGCGGTGAGGGCGTGAGTGCCTAGCCCCAGCAGCGCCAGGGCTGCAGGCAGACCTCGCGGCATCGGGTGGAGGACGCCGTCGCGCTAATGCGGGGATGGTTTGCCGAGCAGCGGGCGCGACCAAGGCTCGAGGCGCTTGGCGTCACGTAGCGCGATGGTCGCGATCTGCTGCGCCCGCAGGGCGGCGTCTTGGTCGCCCTCGGCGGCGGCAACGATCGATCCCTTCATCAGGATGTGCCATTGGCGCGCAAAGTTATCGGCGTCTGCGATGCCGGCGCTTCGCGCGAGATCTTCGAGGAAATCACGGATTTTCACGAGGTACGACGTGCCGGCTCGATGGATCGGATCCGCCGGGTCGGTGATCTCGAGCATCACGTTGATGAACGAGCAGCCCTCGAAGCCGGGGCTCCGGAACCAACCGTCGAACACGTCGAAAACGGCGAGCAATCGCTGCTCGGGATCAGCGCTTCGCTGCTTGACCTCGCTTTGGAGCCAATCCTTCGTCCACAGCTCCTCGCGACGCTCAAGAAACGCCAGCACCAGAGCCTGTTTGGAGGAGAAGTGGCGGTACAGCGTCTGCCGCGCGACTCCCGAGTGCGCGATGATCGCGTCGATGCCGACCGCCTGAATGCCACGGTGGGCGAACAGGTCGTATGCGGCCTCGAGGATACGCTCGCGTGCCTTGCCGCCACCACGCACACGCTCATTTCCGGGCTGTGCCTCCGTTACCGCCATAGCTTCACGTTACCTCAACCGGTTGAATACTTGGTTAGCCCCTTGACTTCAAGCGACGGGTGCGGTTAGCTTATCACGGAGGGAGAACGATCAGTCTGATTCGTTCCCGATCTGCTTCCGATCGACAAGAGGGTGGTATGAGATGGTGCAGGCAAACCTGACAGTCGGGAACGGCGCCCCGTGGGTGGGCCACCCGGTCGAGGATCACGTCGAGCCGAAGACCGGCGACGGCATCCGTGCCGTCGGAGTGCATCTCGTTGGCAGTATGCCGTTGGGGAGCGCCGAGGAGGTTTTCCGGCGGACGGCCGCTAGTCTGGGGGACCGGCTGCGGCGGATGCCTGATGGCGAGACGGGGCCGCGATCGGATTGGATTCTGTGGCAGTACCCGGTGTTCAGCTCGCGGCCGCAGTTCGAGGTGGGGCCGCCCGGGGACGCGACCTACCGCACGCTTCCCAAGCTTCGGCTGCGCTCTGGCGAGTCGGCGCGCGAGGTGACGTTCGAAAGCCTCGGTTACGCGGAGACGGCGATCACGTCCTACCGTCTGTTCGCGACGCTCAAGCGCGACGGTGCGATAGCGCCGCATTGTCGCTTTCAGGTTTCACTGCCGACGCCGCTGGCGCCGGTGAGCGCGTTCGTCGCCCCCGAGTTTCAGGCGGCGCTCGAGCCTGTGTACGAAGCCGCCCTGATGGGCGAGCTCGACCAGATCCTCGCGGCGGTCCCAGCCGATCAGCTCGCCGTCCAGTGGGACGCGCGGGCCGAGTTCGCGATGCTCGAGGGGTTCACCCCGGCGTGGTTCTCAGAGGTCCGTGGTGGGGTCGTCGAGCGTTTGCTGAGGCTCTCGATGCACGTCCCGTCCGGGGTCGAGCTTGGGCTCCACCTGTGCTACGGGGACGAGGCCCACGGTCACTTCGTCGAGCTCCAGGACAGCCACAAGCTGGTGGAGATCGCCAACGCGCTGTCCGCGAGCCTGTCGCGAACGCTCGACTGGATACACATGCCTGCTCCGCACCTCGAGGCCGACGAGTACTTCGCGCCGCTGGGCTCTCTGGTGCTGCAACGCGAGACCGAGCTCTACCTCGGCCTGCTGCGCCTCGGTGACGGTGTCGATGGTGCTCAGGAGCGGATCGCTGCCGCGTACCGTCACGTGCGTGGCTTCGGCGTTGCGACCGACTGCGGTTGGGGCCGCGGCGGCTCCGACGCGGTCGATGGCCTGCTCGAACTGCACCGGGCGGTAACGAAGCCGCTGCCTGCGTCGGTGCGGTCCGCAGGCTCGGGCGAGTTCAACTGGCCCGAGGGCTTCGTGGCGGTGCCCGACGAGGATTGGACGAGTTCGGAGATCGACGCTACCGCGCTCGCCTATGACCACGTCGATGCGCACGGCTGGTACAGCAACCTCAATCCAACCGTCGACGAGATCGCCGCGACCGTTCGCGACGGCGACGTCGTGCTCGACTACTCGGGTGGAACGGGGATCCTGCTCGACCGGTTGCGGCTGCGGATCTTCGAGCGTCCGGTCGGCTGGCTGATCGTCGACGCCTCGGCGAAGTTCCTGCGCGTCGCGCTTGAGAAGTACCACGGCGATCCACGCCTTGGTGTACGTCTGCTGCGGTTCCTCAAGGACCAGAAGCGGCTGCAGGCGCTCGACGAAGTACTCGGCGAGGAGATGCTCGCGCGCGGCGTCGACGTGATCGTCGCGGTCAATGCGATCCACCTGTATTCGGACTTGGACGAGGTCGCGGCGACGTGGGTGCGAGCGCTCAAGCCCGGCGGAAAGGTGTTCATTAACTCCGGGAATCTCCGCAACCCCAGGGCGGCAGCCGGCGAATGGATCCTCGACGAGACGGTGTGGGTCATCAACGACATCGCCGAGGGGATCGTCCGCGCCGAACCCGAATACGCGAAGTACCGCCCCGTCCTCGACAACGCCCAGCGGATGAAGGCGCACGCCGAGCAACGCGACCGAGTGTTCCTCAAGCCGAGGCCGCTCGAGTACTACACGACCGCGCTCTCGGGCGCCGGGCTCACCGTTACGGACGTGCGCGAGAAGACGATCGTCGCCGACGTACACGAGTGGTTCGAGCTGATGACCGCCTACCACGAGAGCGTCCTCGGATGGGTCGGCGGCACGAAGAAGCTCGACGGCCAAGCCGCGACGCCGGAGGCGCTCGAAGACCGGCTCACGATCATGCGCCGGGCGATGGAGACAATCTTCGCCGGGCGGTCCACCTTCAACGCCTGCTGGACCTACATCACCTGCGAAAACCCGGCGACGGAGTGAGCGGATCCCGACCGCAAGGATCCGAGCACCGCGTCTGCGCGGCTAAATCAACTTGGTCCGCCAGTAGTCCGCTTCGCCGTCGCGGAAGCCATTCCCGTTGTTGCCGCCCCCGTCGGCCGGCGAATGAGCGCGGATGTGCGCGACGACATACGGAAACACAAGCCAGCCCCAAATCCCCGCGAGAAGGTACGCAAACGCGCCTGACAGCGAGATCAGCGCGACTGTCCCGAGCAAGCCCGCCGGGAGCAACCAGGGCAGCATCCACGTGCACGGATTCCCTCGGTCGACCCGCGCTGCAACCCCGCCGCGAAACTGGCCTCTTCCTGACCCAGCAGGGCTCACAAATTGATCATCCCACCGAACTCAGGCTAAGCCAAGGGCCGCCGCCTAGTTGATCATCAAACGGTGCGAGAGCGGCGTGGCCGATATCGATGTGTCGACCACTCGGGCCCGCCCCACCAGACCCGACGAAATGGGGCGCTCGGCCTGGCGCCCTCGAGCGCCGAGGCGGATGGTCATGCGCTGACCGATCCGAGGGCGCTGTGTACCGAGCGGATGGCGCTGGCGCCTTCGCCGACGGCGGCTGCGACGCGTTTCATCGACCCGGCGCGGCCAGCAGACTCAACTCGCCCACGAACCGTCCCGGCCCGTGTCTGGCCACGATGGCCTCCGGCGCGTCGGAGGTCTCACCCCGGACAACATCCACCTCACCAGAATCGACCAGGATCAGGTCATAGCTGGAGTCTCCAGCGCGGAAGAGCATCGAGCCGGCCTGCGTCTCCTGCGGGATTCCGTATGCCTGTAGCCGGGCCCACTGCTCACCGTTGAGGGTCGGGTAGGCCTCGTCCACAGCTGGTGGGGTTGACATGGTTGGTCCCATCGGGGGTCGATGATGGCGGACCCTATGGCAAGAGGTCACCCTCGGGCCGCCTTGCAAAGCCGAGCAAGGCCTCATGCCTGCTCGGGGTCCAGCCGGTCGCACTTGCACGTCATCACATACACCTCGGGCTCTGAACGCTGGAACCATCCATGGCCCACCGGGGGTTATATGGGGTGATGGACGACTTCGATGAGTTTGTCGCCGGCAACCTTGAGCAACTGCTGAAGACGGCGTACCTGATCACGTGGGATGCAGGCGAGGCCGAGGATCTCGTGCAGGAGTGCCTGTTGAAGCTCGCGCGGCGGTGGCCGCGTGTGAGAGGGATGGCGCAGCCACGGGCGTACGCGCGGCGGATCCTCGTCAACTTGGCGCTTGACGATGCCCGCGGCCGTGCTCAGCGCCGCGGCGAGCTGGACGGGGCGCCGGCGGTCGTCGACGGACCGGCTCGGGATCTGCTCGTCGGGCTGGAAACGCGTGCCGAGCTACTCGGCGCGCTCGCGCGCTTGACGCCACGTCAACGGGCCGTGCTCGTCCTGCGCTACTTCAACGACTTGACCGAGGCCCAGACGGCCGAGGTCCTCGGCTGCTCGCCGGGGACCGTCAAGAGCAACGCCTCGCGCGGACTCGCGCGGCTGCGCGAGGTGCTCGCACCAATCCCCCACCCAACACGGGAGCTCTGAACGCAATGCCCGATCAACTCGAACACAGTCTGCGCGAAGCCCTGTCACAGCGCGCCGCGCAGCTCGATCCCGGCTCGATCGCTCGTCTGCGCGCGATCGACTACCACCCTCGCCGGCGCCGGATCAGGAAGCTTCCAGCGATCGGTGCGCTTGGCGCCACCGGCGTGGCGGCGGCGGTTGCCGCTATCGTGACCCTCGGCTCGAGCGCCGCGCCGGCTTTCGCGGGCTGGCAGCCGACGCCGAGCACCCCGGCACCGGGACAGCTCGCCCAGGCAGTACAGGCCTGTGGGCAGGATCTCGGGGGCCCGGCTCTGACCGACTCGCGCGGCCCGTACACGGCCTCGATCTACGCCGACTCGACCACCAGCGACCTATGCCTCAGCGGCAATGGCGTCTCAATGTCCTCCAGCTCCACCTCGGT
>PMOY01000003.1 GCA_003165655.1 Solirubrobacterales bacterium | reverse complement strand
CCGCCACCGGATCGCCGCCGGCGGCGCCGATCTCCACCGACCGGGTGGCTATGCGGGTGTGCAGGCACAGCGCGTCGGCCGGCGGATGGATCGCCACCGACTCGACACCCAGCGCCGAGGCGGCCCGGGCGATGCGGATGGCGATCTCGCCGCGATTGGCGATCAGAACCTTCGAGAACATCGGCCCCGGTGCACTCTAGCGGGCGGCGGCGCGGTCCCGGCGCGCGGCGCAGTCTAAGCGACGCCGACGACCATGCCGGCGCCGACCGTGTCGTTTGTCGCCTCATCGATGAGGATGAAGCTGCCGGTCGTGCGATTGCGGCTGTAGGGATCCACGAGCACCGGAGAGCTGACGCGCAGGCGGACGCGCCCGATCTGGTTGAGTCCGAGCTCGTCGGCGGGCTCGTGCTCGAGCGTGTTGACGTCGATCCGGTGCTCGAGCGCCTCCACGACGGCGCGCGCCGAGCGCGTCGTGTGCTTGATCGCGTAGCGTGCTCCGGGCTCAAGCGGCCGCTCGCCCATCCAACAGACGTTGGCCTCGATCTCGCGTGCCGCTACGGGAGGATCGTCGGCCAGGCAGATCATGTCGCCCCGGGAGACATCGACGTCGTCCGCGAGCCGCAGCGTCACCGACATCGTCGGGAATGCCGCCTCGATCTCGCCGTCATAGGTGTCGATTGCGGATATCCGCGTTCTCCGACCACCTGGCAGCACGACGACCTCGTCCCCGGGGCGGAGAATCCCGCCGGCCACCTGCCCCGCGTAGCCCCGGTAGTCGTGATGCTCGACGGTCATAGGCCGGACTACCCATTGCACGGGGAAGCGGACGTCGGCCAGGTTGCGATCCGGAGCGATGCACACGTGCTCGAGGTGGTAGAGCAGCGGCGGTCCCCCGTACCACGACATCGACGACGATCGATCGACGACGTTGTCGCCGTGGAGGGCCGAGATCGGGATGAACGTGATGTCGAGGATCTCGAGCCGTGCCGCCCAGTCGGTGACTTCGTACACCAGCCGGTCGAACACGTCCTCGTCGTAGCCGACGAGGTCCATCTTGTTGATGCAGACGACGAGATGCGGGATCCGCAGTAATGAGGCGATGTACACATGGCGCCGCGTCTGCTCGCTGACGCCCTTGCGCGCGTCGATGAGCACGACCGAGAGGTCGGCGGTGGACGCGCCCGTCACCATGTTCCGCGTGTACTGCTCGTGGCCCGGCGTGTCCGCGATGATGAACTTGCGGCGCGGGGTCTGGAAGTAGCGATACGCGACGTCGATCGTGATCCCCTGCTCGCGCTCCGCGCGCAGACCGTCGGTGAGCAGCGCGAAGTTCACGTACCCGTCGCCGCGCCGCTCAGAGGTCTGGACCACGTGATCGAGCTGGTCCACGAGGATCTGCTTGGAGTCGAAGAGCAGCCGTCCGATCAGTGTCGACTTGCCGTCGTCGACCGATCCGGCGGTCGCGAAGCGCAGCAGCTCACTCGTCTTGGTCCGTGTCACGTGGCCGTTGGTGGCAGCTCCCGGTGACATCAGAAATATCCCTCGCGCTTGCGGTCCTCCATCGCCGCATCGGTCACGCGGTCATCGGCGCGCGTCTCTCCGCGCTCGGTGATCCGCGTCGCCGCGATCTCGGCGACCACGCCTTCGAGCGTGGTCGCATCCGACCTGACCGCGCCGGTGCACGTCATATCCCCAACCGTGCGATAGCGCACACTGACCTCGAACGGACGCTCATCCTCGATCAGCTCGACGTGTGGGCTGTGCGCGTAGAGCATCCCGTCGCGCTCGAACACGGGACGACGGTGGGCGAAGTAGATCGAGGGCACCTCGAGCCCCTCGACCGTTATGTAGCGCCAGACGTCGAGCTCGGTCCAGTTCGAGATCGGGAACACGCGCACGTGCTCGCCGCGGTTGATGCGGCCGTTGTACAAAGACCAGAGCTCGGGTCGCTGGCGCTTGGGGTCCCACTGGCCGAAGTCGTCGCGGAACGAGAACACGCGCTCCTTGGCGCGCGCCCGCTCCTCGTCGCGTCGCGCGCCGCCGAACGCAGCATCGAAGCCGTTCTGCTCGAGCGCGTCGAGCAGCGTAATCGTCTGCAGGCGGTTGCGCGACGCACGGGGACCGGTCTCCTCGACCACGCGACCGGCGTCGATCGAGTCCTGCACGTGGGAGACGATCAGCCGCTCCCCGAGCTCGGCGATGCGGCGGTCGCGGAACTCGATCACTTCGGGAAAGTTATGTCCGGTATCGACGTGCATGATCGGAAAGGGGAACCCGGCCGGCCGGAACGCCTTCTCCGCCAGCCGGAGCAGCACGATCGAGTCCTTGCCGCCGCTGAACAGCAGCACCGGGCGCTCGAATTCCGCCGCCACCTCGCGCATCACGTGGATCGCCTCCGACTCCAGCGCGCGCAGGTGGCTGAGCTGTGGACGGGCGGTCACGCTCATCTCAAATCCACATGCAGGCCGCACTCAGTCTTGCTGGTGCCCGCCCAGCGGCCATCGCGGCCGGAGCCCGGCTGCGTGCACGGTGCGCAGCCGATCGACTCGTAGCCCTGGTCGTGCAGCGGGTTGTAGGGCAGGTCGCGCTCGTGGATGCGCCGCCACAGGTCCTTGTCGGTCCAGTGCGCCAGCGGGTTGTACTTCCACAGGCCGCGCTTGGGGTCGTTTTCGATCAGCTCAGTGTTCGCGCGCGTGGGGCCCTGGTCGCGGCGGATGCCCGTGATCCAGCCCTCCGCGCCCTCGAGCGCAGCTTCCAGCGCCGCAACCTTCGCCGCCGAGCAGCAGTGCTCGGGACCGCTCCACGGATTCTCCGGATTGCTCGCGTCATGAACCTCGATGCTGACGCCGAAGCGCTCCTCGAACGCGCGCCATGTCTGCAGCGTCTCGGGGAACAGCACGCCGGTGTCGATCGTCACGATCCTCACCGCCTTGCCGGTTCCTTGATCTAGGCGCAGCAGCTCGTCCAGCAGCACCGACTCCTCCTTCTGGAAGGAGCACAGCAGCACGGCGCCGCGGCCGTGACGCGCGGCCTCGCGCAGCGTGTGCGTGAGGCTGAAGGTGGGATCGAAGTTGGTGCTCACCGGTGCGATTTGGGTCTCTAGTGGCTGCATGTGATCTGGTCGTCTCGTTTCATGATGGCCTTGATATCTACACCGCGTCGTCCAGCGCCTGGAGCGCTATACGGCGCACTCTCCCTCGCCGCGCTGCACTTCGTAGGGGACGTTGCGGTTCCAGTCGATGAATTCGTTCATCGTCTCCAGCCCGAAGTCGACGGGCATCGAGAGGTCCTTCACCAGGGCTTCCAGCTCACCGGTGCCGACGCGCTGGGTGAACGCTCCCCACGCCTCGCCGTCCTCGCGGGCGGCCTCGTAGTGGCGGATCCAGCGCTCGATCGCCTCCGGCACGCGCTTGGCGGGCAGGCGCAGCTTCAGCCGTTGGCCGAATGCCACCTCCGCGCCTTCGTACACGCCGCCCACATGGGGGATGTACGCGGGGATCGTGTGCTCGCCGACTTTGATCGAGGCGCCGTAGAAGCCGATGTCGGCGACGTGGTGCTGGGCGCAGCCGTTGGGGCAGCCGCTCATCTTGATGTGGATGTCGCGCGTCAGCGGGTCGCTCAGCCGCATCTCTTCGATGCGCTCCTGCACCGCCTGGTTGAGGCCCATCGAGCTGGTGATGCCGAGCTTGCACGAGTCCGTGCCCGGGCATGAGACCACGTCGTCGATTTCTCGCGAGCCGGCGTCGCCGAGGCCCAGCTCCGACAGCGCGCGCCACACGTCGTAGACGGACTCGTGGCGCACCCACCGCAGCAGCAGGTTCTGCTGCACGGTCGTGCGCGCGTAGCCGCCCGCGTGGGAGCGCACGATCTGCGCGAGGCCGCGGAGCTGCTCCGGCGTCAGGTCGCCGCGCGTGACCTTGACCTCGACGGTGACGAAGCCGTCCTGCTTCTGCGGCTGCACATTGGCCCGGCGGAAGCGCTCGAAGTCGTTGACATCGCCGTTGGGGCTGCCGTAGCTCTGCGGCGGTGCGGGCGCGCTCTCGCGCGCGTCGTCGACGAACAGGCGGTGCTCGACCGAGAAGTCGCGTTCTGCGACCCAGTCGCCCTTCAGCTCCTCCTCGACCTGGCGACGCAGCTCATCGATGCCGTACTTGTCGACGAACACCTTGATGCGCGCGCGCGCGCGGTTGACGCGCAGCCAGTCCTGGCGGTCGAAGATCCTGAACACGGCCTCGGCGATCTTCAAGTACTCGCCGTCGTCCAGTCCCACCCACTCGTACAGCACCGGCGCTTTGCGGGGCATGATCGAGGTGCCGCCGCCGACCAGCATCTGCGCGCCGCGGACCTCGCGCGCAGGGGTGCCGTCTCCGGGGTCGACCTCGCGCACGCGGGCCTGGTAGGCGATGTCGTGGATTTCGGCGATCGCACGCCCCTGCTCGGAGCCGTCGAAGGCGGTCTTGATCTTGCGCGGCATCGCCTGCGTGGTCGGGTGGCGGACGAAGTAACGCACGTACGCGCCCACGTACGGGGTCATGTCGAACAGCTCGTCCGCCGCGACGCCCGCCCACGGGTCGCCGGTGACGTTTCTGACGGTGTTGCCGCAGCCCTCGCGGCTGGACAGGCCGGACTCGGCCAGCTCGCGGATCGCCTGCTCGACCTGCGGCAGTGGGATGTGGTGCATCTGCACGTTCTGGCGCGTCGTGATGTGGCCCTTGTTTAGCGGCACGTACTTCTCGATCACATCCGCGAAGGACTCCATCTGCTCGGGCGTGATGCCGCCGAAGGGCAGCTTCACGCGGATCATCTGCACGTCCGGCTGGCGCTGGCCATAGACGCCCTGCTTGAGGCGGAACTTGATGAACTCGTCTTCGGGCGTGTCGCCGGCGAGGAACTTGCCCGCCTCGGTCTTGAAGTCGTCGAACTCCCGCTCGAGGATCGGGATCACGTGCCCGGGCACGTTCTGCACGACCTCCGGGTCCTCGAGCGTTCCGCGCTGGGCGGAGATGGAAACTGGCTCCATGTTGCGAAATCTCCTGGTCCGGGTGGCTCGCCTAGGCGGTTGGACAACGTCCTTCGCGGCTGGCCCGCGCCTGTCGCGCGCGCCCTCGAAAAGGATATTGGCCTAAAGCCTAGCGACTTTTAGGTGTTTCTTCAGGGTAGCGAGAGCGAGGCGTCTGTCCAGGGATCGTGGGTCCCTGTCCAGGGGTCTCGCGAAACGCCCTCGAGGATCGCCGTGGCGTGCCAGGCGTCGGGCGGCGCGGGAGCGGATGAGGCCGGCGGCGCGGTTGCGCGCATGAAGCGCTCGATCGCCGCGACGATCGCCGCCGCCTCCTCGGGGGTGGCCGTGCTCACAGCGGGATGTTGCCGTGCTTGCGCTTTGGACCCGGCTCGCGCTTGCCCTGCAGCGTGCGCAGCGCGGTGATCAGCTTCGGGCGCGTCTCGTGCGGCACGATCACGTCGTCGATGTAGCC
>PMOY01000263.1 GCA_003165655.1 Solirubrobacterales bacterium | reverse complement strand
CGGGTTGTGGCGGTCGTCGGGCGGGTCGCAGGGCTCGCGCGGATCACCGGCCCGGCGGTCGGCGCTGCGGCGTTCGCAGCCTGCGTGGCCTTCGTCGCGTGGGCCGACTCGTGCGACGCGGGGGCCTTCGCGACCGCCGCGCGCACCGGTGCTGCGGTGGTCTGTGCGAGGGTCGTACGCACCGCCGCCGCGTCCGGCGTGACCGTGGGCCCCGGGGCGGGGCTCGCCGCGGTGGCCGCGGGGTCGGCCGCGGTGGCCGCGCGGTTGGTGCGGGCCGTCGCACCGGCGGCGGGGTTCGCGGTGGCGCCGGCCCGGATCAGGGTGGCGATCGCTCCGCTCAGCGCGTCGGCGCGCGCAGGCTCGACGCTCTGGGCGTGGATCGCGGCGCGGGCGCCGCGGCCACCGAGGAGGCTGGGCAGCGTCGTGGCCGCGAGCAACACGAGGACGGCGCCGCTGCCGGCGCTCGAGAGCGGCATCGCCGAGCGCTCGACGGCCGTCCGCCGAATGTGCCAATAGGCGGAGGACTCGAGCAGCGGTCTGGGGCTCGAGAGGTCGCGCTCGGGCTTGAGACGGTAGAGCTCGACCGAAGCCCGCCTAGGCCGGCCGCGACGCGCAAGCGACTGCTCCAACGATTTCGCCCAGACCTCAGCGCAACCAAGATCTCGCGTGGTTTCCACAGCCGCTCCCTTCTGACGTCATGAGAGCCTGCGGAGTTAGCTGCCGGGATCGCGCGCTGCGCTACGCCGCACGGATGTGGCGATTCGCCCCAGCGACCTCGTCGATCGCGTTTGGGTCCCCCGCTCGCCGACCACAGATGGCTCGGCGATTCGGCTCGTTATGTAGCCGTCGAGACTAACAGGAAAAATCCTGCAAGGTCGCGATCTGCAGCCATTTATGCATGTTGGGCCCAACTGAGAGCCCGAGCGCGAGCGCCCCATCGGCCGGCGCAGATCGGCCGCCGACGGGGCCCACAGTATCCTCGCGCGCAATGCGAGCAGCGGAGCTCACACCTCCCGAACAGCGGGTGCTCGGCTGCCTGATCGAGAAGCGGTGGACCACCCCCGACGCCTATCCGTTGTCGATCAATGCGCTCCGCCTCGCATGCAATCAGTCGACCAACCGCGACCCGGTCCTCGACTACGATGAGCACACGGTGCGCGAGGCCGCGCAGCGACTCAGCCGACGTGGACTCGCTCGGCTCGCGAGCGGAGCCGGAAGCAGGGCGATCAAGTACCGCCACCTCGCCGAGGAAGCACTCGGTCTCGGCGACCCGGAGCTCGCGGTGCTCTGCGTGCTCCTCTTGCGTGGCCCTCAGACACCGGGAGAACTGAAGGCGCGGACCGAGCGGCTGGCGCACATCGAATCGCTCGCCGAGGTCGAGCGCCTGCTCGAGCTGCTCGACGACCGCGGCTACGTCCGCCGTCTGCCCCGTCGGCCCGGACACAAGGAAGATCGCTTCATGCACCTGCTCGGGGTCGAGGAGGACGAGATCGAGACTCCGGCCGAGCCACGCTTCCCGGCACCGCCTCGCGTCGAAGCGATGGACTGGCCATCGCTCCCCGGCGCGCCGCCCGCGGAACTGATCGCCGCCGCGCTCGAGGACTCCGATGCCGGCCTGGATGAGCGGATCACGAGGCTCGAGACCGAGGTGGCGTCGCTGCACGCCGAGCTCACGGCGCTCCGGGAGGCACTGGGCGAATAGTGCTCGGGCGCGGACCCGTCGAGCCCCTCGGGCCATCTCTCCGACTGTCAGGTCGGAAACGTCAGCCCGATGATGTACATCGCCCCGCCGACGATCAAGCCGGCGAGCGTCATCTCGAGGCCGGCCGACCACCACGATCGGAGCGTGACGAGCGACTTCGCGGCGCCGACGAGGAAGTGAGCTAGGAGGGACACGATCGCGGCGGCCACGATCGCCGCGGTACCCGTGGTGATGATAAATGGGATCACGGGGACGATCGCACCGAGTCCGGTGCTGATGCCGGCGGCGATCGCCGCCTGCCTGGGGTCGCGCGAGCTATTGACGCTGCCGAACTCCTCGGCGGAGAGCGCTTCGAGCATCGCGTCGGGTTGCTTGGAGAGGCGCTCGGCGAGCTCGTCGGCCGTCTTTTCGTCGATGCCCTTGAGCTGGTAGAAGAGCGACAGCTCCTCCTTCTCCTCCTCGGGGTGCTCGGCGATCTCCTGGCGCTCGCGTTCGACGTTGGCCTCCATCATCTCGACTTCTGAGCGCTCGGCGAGAAACGCTCCGGTGGCCATGGAAAGCGCCGACGCGACAGCTCCGGAAAGGCCGGCGGTCAGGACGAAGCTGTTTCCCCCGGTGGCGCCGGACATGCCGGCCACGATCCCGAACACCGCGGCGAGCCCGTCGTTTGCGCCGTAAATGGCGCCGGAGATCCAGCTGCTGCCCGACCGGTGCCACTTCTCGCGGTGGAGGATGCGGTCCAGGCGCTGCCGAGCCCCGGGGACCCCGATCGTCGCCGGCTCTGGCGTCGATTCGGTTCCATCGCGGATCTCCTGCACGGCGAGCGAGTGGGAGCGTTCTTCCTTGCGGATGTCGCGGAGCAGGGTGTCGGTGGCCCGATCGCCCGTTGAGCGCTTGTAGAGGTCGTCGACCTCCTCGTCCTCGGCCGCCTCGCGCGCCGCTAGCAGCCGGTCGACCGGCGCGATCCGCGCCTGCAGTCGCAGCCACGGCGAAAGCTTGACCGAGCTCCGATCGGGGACCGGGATGCTGAGCTCGTGCATCCGCGCTTCCAGCCGCTGCCGGTGACCGCTTTCGGCGTGGGCCATGCGACGGAGGATGTCGCCCTCGCGCTCGGGCATGCGGCGGCTGATCAGCTCGTAGACGCTCCCGGCCGTAATTTCATTGCGCCACGCCTGCAGCAGGCGGTCGCGAACCTCGTCGGTCACCGCGCCGGCTTGCGAAAGCCGCCTGAGGTGATGGGACCCTCGAGGGAGAGCGTACGGACTTGCATTGCGTCGTTAATCCCCTGAGTTCGGATGGCGGCTGCCCTCCCACGAACCGATGTGTGCGCCGTCGTTAGCTTACATCGTGTCTCGCCGGGGATCGATCGCGGCCTCCAGGCGCGCCGTCCATAATCAGCTGCGATGTCGACGCGGATCTGGCTCTGCGGACGCCTACGTGTCAGCCTCGATGACGACCTCGCACGCTCATCCGCGTTGACGGACGAGGCGGTCGACTCGGCGCGCTTGCACGGCCTCGGCTCGATCCTCCGCCACGCCGGCGCCACGTGAGCCCCGTGCCTCGCGCCTCGGCGAACACCGAACAGGACGACCGGTTCCGGTTCCCCTCTCGGATCCGGCCAGCCCGTCGGTCCCAGCCCCCCAGCCTCACGCCTTGACGCGGACGGCTTGCGGAGGCTGCCCCAGCCCCCGGAAGCCCCGCTCGCGCGGTGCAGTCGAGCCGCGTCCGGCCGCTACGCCGGCTGCCTCCAAGTCCCGGTTCCCTGAAATCCGCCACTTGGTTGGGCTGCATGGCGGCAAGTGTCGGCCCTCGGCGTTGCGGGGCCGTTGCGCGGGCGTTAGCGCTCGCGGCTTTGCTATCGCAAACGGGACCGAGACCGGATGCGCCGCGTGCTCGCGGGCGCGATAATCGGGTCAGTGCGCGCTCATCTGACAATTCTCGGGGTCGCAGCCGCCGCCGCGGCGATTGCCGGGTGCGGCCAGGTCCAGCAGGCCTCGGGCCTGGGCCATTCCAACAGCCGGCTCGGGCAGCAGGCCCACCCGCAGGTGGTCGAGCCAGTCGCCGGCGTGACCGCGTCCGCGGGAGCGGGATTGCCCGCCCAGGAGAGCGTGAGCGTGAGCGGTACGAGCAATCGGAGCAGCGGGACACTGCCGCAGCCCGTGTCCGACGCGGTGGTCCGGCAGGAGCTCGCCCAGAGCGGTATCTCTGCCAACCCAGACGTCGCCACGCTGACGCCCGGCGGGCTGGCGGTCGCTCCCATAGGTGCCCCGCCGGCGGTCCAGGACATCATCAACGCGGGCAACCAGATCGCCCTTCTCGGCTACCGCTATGGCGGCGGCCACGGCACGTTCGAGGACACCGCGTATGACTGCTCCGGCTCGATCAGCTTCGTGCTGGCGGCGGCCCACCTGCTGCGTGCGACCGAGACCTCCGGTCAGCTCGAGAGCTACGGCGACCCGGGGCCCGGCAAGTGGGTGACGATCTTCGCGACCGACGGCCACACGTACATGTTCGTGGCGGGCCTGCGCTTCGACACGGTCGCGCTCGCCGAGGGCGGCTCGCGCTGGTCGAACCGGACCGGCGACGACGGCGGGACGTTCGTCGCCCGGCATCCGCCGGGCCTGTAGCGGGCAGACCGCAGCGCCGGCTCCGGCGCGGGCGCTCGTCCGACGCCGCGCAGCCAGCCCTACGCCCGCCCGTACACCGGCACCGCGGCTCCGCTCGTCGGCGCCGAGTCGTCGGAGAGCAGGTGCGCGATCACCCCCGCGATCGCGGCCGGCTTGACCCACTTCCCGAAATCGCCATTCGGCATCGAGGCGCGATTGGCCGGGGTGTCGATCACGCTGGGAAGGATCGCGTTGGCGCGCACGCCTTCGTCGCGGTACTCGACCGCGAGGGCCGCGACGAAGGCGATCACTGCGGCTTTCGAGGAGATGTAGCCGGCGGCGCCAGAGAACGGCCGCAGCGCGGCGCGGGTGCCGACGCAGACGATCGATCCTCCGCCAGCGGCTATCAGGGACGGCAGCGCCGCTTGGGTCACCAGATAGGTCGGGCGGAGGTTAACTCGGAACTGCGCGTCGAACTCCTCGATCGGGGTTTCGTGCACGCGCCCGCCCGCGGTATACCCACCCACCAGGTTGACCACCCCGCGCAGGGGCGCGTCCTGCTCGCCGGCGGCCGTCGCGACGACGCTCGCGACCGACCCGGAATCGCACAGGTCGGCCTGCACGAGCTCGAGGTCGGGGCCACGCCCAACACGTCCCAACTCGCGCTCGGCAACCCACGGGACAACCACCCGCCAGCCGTCGGCGAGCAAGCGCGCCACGACCGCGGCCCCGAGGCCGCCGGTCCCCCCGGTGACGAGCGCGGTGCGATTCATAACCGTCCGCCGCCCACTCTATCTTCGTGGCGCGATGCGGGTCAGGGACTTCATCGACGGATGCGATGTGGCGCAGCCACTGCTTGTGCGCGAGGTCGAGGTGCGCCGGCGCCGCGACGGCGCCGAGTACCTGAAGCTGGTGCTCGGCGACCGTACCGGAAGCGTCTCGGCGATGGTCTGGGACGAGGTCCCGCAGGTGCGCGACCGTTGCCGCTTGGGTGAGATCGTCCACGTCAGCGGGCGCTATTCGCTGCATCCCCGCTACGGACCTCAGCTCGGCCTGCAGGAGCTTCGGGCGGTCGCCCACGGCGAGTACGACGTGGACGATCTCGTGGATGGCCCTCCGCGTAGTCTCGAGCAGATGGAGGCCGACCTGCGCGGACTGCTCGCGACGATCCAGAATCCCCACCTCCGCCGGCTGCTGATCATCGTGTTCGGGGAGAGCTCACCCACCTGGGCCGCGTTCCGGGAAGCGCCTGCAGCCAAGTACTACCACCAGGCCTACCGCCACGGTCTGCTCGAGCATTGCCTGACTGTCGCGCAGGCGGTGAGCGCGATCTCGGCGACCTTTCCCGGCGTCGATCGCGACGTCGCGGTCACCGGGGCGCTGCTGCACGACATCGGCAAGCTCGAGGCCTATCAGATGGAGGGCGGGACGATCGCGATGTCTGACGACGGCCGCCTGCAGGGGGAGATCCCGCTCGGCTACTACCGTGTGCGCCGCGCGATCGAGCGGCGCGACGGCTTCCCGCCGAAGCTGGCGCAGGCGGTCGTCCACATCATCCTCAGTCATCATGGTTCGCTGGAGCACGGCAGCCCAGTCGTCCCGTGCACGCGCGAGGCGACGCTCGT
>PMOY01000373.1 GCA_003165655.1 Solirubrobacterales bacterium | reverse complement strand
ACGCTACTCACAGTCGCGTTACTCGACCAGGTCAGTGGCATGGCCCCCGCGAGCGTCCGGGTCGAGACCGTAGGGTCAACAGCTGACTGGCCCATCGCTTCGCTTCGCGCTCCCTGTCGCCTGGCAACCTGCCGAGAGCCCTTGATAGCGTTCAGTGCCGTCCTGACAGGAAAATAAGGGCCGTGCAAGCTTCCCCGGTTTCAGGTGTTCGGTCGATTTCATCAGCCGGCGACCGGCCGCCAGGCTAGCCCGACCGGCCAAGAACACAGAGCTGCAGACGCGCGGGACGAGCCTCGAGACGACACACTACGGAGGAACCGATGGCGAGCCCGCTGCTGACGACGAATCGAGACCAGAGCCGCCCGAGAACCGATCGAGGCTTGAGACCGCGGAGGCCGATTTCCCGCCGCGAGGCACCGTGACGTGGCCGAGGGCACGGTCATCCAGTGTTCGAACTGCGGCACGAAGAACCGAGTTCGGCCAACCCCGACAGGTATCCCACGCTGCAGCGTGTGCCACACCATGTTGCCGTGGATCGTCGACGCCGAGCAGGACGGTTTCGAGGCTGAGATCAGGGCCTCGGTGCCGGTCCTCGTGGATTTCTGGGCACCGTGGTGCGGACCATGCCGAATGGTCTCACCGCTGGTCGAGCGCGTCGGACGTGACAATGCCGGGCGCCTCAAAGTCGTCAAGCTCAACACCGACAACGCGCCCGACATCTCCACGCGCTACGCGGTCCGCGGAATCCCGCTGCTTGTACTGATCCGTGACGGCGCCGAGGTTGACCGCATGGTCGGCGCGACTGCGCTGGAGCGACTGCGTGCGTGGATCGAGCCCCAGCTCCCTCCGGCGACCGCGCACCAGGCCGAGTAGCCAGGCGGCGACCGCGGAGCATCTGCACCAGGCCGACTCGACACGCTGCGCCCGCCGAGGTCGATAAGCAGGGGGCTCGCGGGACCCTCGCGCGCGCCAGAGGCTCAGTGCAGGTTGACGACGCAGTCGGCGAGCGCCTCGACGGCGGCGGCGGCCTGGTCGCCTTCGGCGCGCAGACGCAGCTCGGTTCCGCCTTTGGCCCCGAGCGCGAGGATCGACAGCAGGCTCTTAGCGTCCACCTCGCGCTCGCCGACCGCCACCCAGACGCGGTCGGGAAAGCGCATCGCGGCGCGGACGAAGTCCGCTGCCGGGCGCGCGTGGAGGTCGACGCCGGCGGGAAGCGTCGCGCGGCTCTCGGCGCTCGTCTGGTCAGAGCTTGCCGACACTGCGGGCCTCCTCGGCAGCCGCAAGGACCTGATCGAGCGAGCCGTCGGCCGAGGCCATCACGGCCGCCGCCACGGCGCCTTCGACGAGCGGCGCATCGGCAAGGCGGATATCACCGTCGTCCTCATCCTCGAGGATCAAGCGCACGGTGAGGATCGAGCTGCCCAGATCGGCCAGCACGGCCACACCCTGTCCGTCCTGTGCCCGCGCGATCGCTTCGCGCACGAGCGGCTCGTTTGTGCCAAGGCCTCCGTCCGGGCCCCCGCCCGCCGCCTCGATGCGAACATCGGGACCCGCCATCTGACCCGCAAGCTCGGCCAACCCACGGGCGAGATCAGCGCTGTGCGACACGACTACGATGCCGACCAATCTGGGATCCCTCTTTCTCCTCGCGCCTCGCGCCTGGTGTCCTCGCGCCCGGCGCATGGAGTTCTCGCGCCTCGCGCCTGGTCTCCTCGCGCCTGGTCTCCTCGCGCCTGGCGCCTGGTGTCCTCGCGCCCGGCGCCTGGTGTCCTCGCGCCCGGCGCCTGGCGCTGCGAACGTTACCCTAAGCGCCGCGGCAGCGAGGTTGAGAGATCGCGGATGCCGGCCGCCGTCGGTCCGCGCCAAGTCGCTGACGAAGAATTGTTGACGGCGCAATTGGCGGACAGTAGACTCGCGCACGGCGGTCGATGTTCTCGAATCGTCGCCGATATTCTCGAATCGCCGGCGATGTTTCCACCTCGGAGGGAGCGGAAGCAATGACCATTGTTTCGCTGAGGGCAATCATGGATCCCGCGTTCGACGAGCGTTACGGCGTCGCCGCGATTAATATCGTCGACGACCTCTCGCTCGACGCGGTGCTCGAAGCCGCCGTCGAGCTCGACTCGCCGGTGATCATCCAGACGTCGCTCAAGACAGTCAAGGCGATCGGCGCGGTGGTGCTCGAAAAGATGTTTCGCGCCCGAGCGGACGAGGTTGCGGTCCCGGTTGCTATGCACCTCGACCATTGCCCGGACCGCGAATGGATATCGATCTGCCTGGCCGCCGGCTGGAGCTCGGTGCTCTTCGATGGCTCGCACCTCGACGTCGCTGAGAACACGGTGCAGACGGCCGAGGTGGTAGCCGAGGCGCGAGGCTATGGCGCCGACGTCGAGGGTGAGATTGAGACCGTGCTCGGCGTCGAGGACGGGATCGGCTCTGACGTGGCGGCGGAGGTGCACCCCGTCGAGGTCTCGGCACAGTTCATCTCGAGCACCGGGGTATATTGCTTCGCTCCGGCCATCGGCACGGCACACGGCCTGTATAAGGGCGCGCCCGACCTCAAGCCCGAGCGGGTAACCGAGCTTGTCGAACTGCATCCGATTCCGATGGTGCTCCATGGGGGCACGGGGCTGAGCGAAGCGCAGTTCACCGACCTGATCGCCCGGGGATGCGCGAAGGTGAACATCTCAACGGCGCTGAAGATCGCCTTCGTCGACTCACATCGGGAGTATCTCGAGGCAAATCCGAGCAAGCACGATCCCCCGTCGATGCTGGGGCACGTCAGGTCGGCGGTCAAGCAGGTGGCCCTACATCACATCGGCATGTTCGGGTCCGCGGGGCGCGCGCACGCGCCGACCGCCACGACCGGTTAGTGGCGTGCCCGCCTTGATCTTCGACTGTGACGGCGTGCTCGCCGACACCGAGCGCGACGGCCACCGCCCTGCATTCAACGAGACCTTCGCCGAGGTCGGTGTGCCGGTGCGGTGGTCCGAGGAGGAGTACGGCGAGAAGCTCAAGATCGGCGGGGGCAAGGAGCGGATGGCTTCGCTGCTCACCGACGAGTTCGTGCGGGCAAGCGGCCTTCCTGTCGGCGCCGGGGCTCAGAAGGAGCTGCTCGCCGACTGGCACCGGCGCAAGACAGCCCATTACACGGCGATCGTTCGCGCCGGCCGGCTCCCGGCGCGACCGGGCATCGCTCGTGTCGTCACCGAAGCGCTGGAGGCCGGCTGGTCGCTCGCCGTCGCCTCGACCTCGGCAGAGGAGTCCGTCAGAGCCGTGCTCGAGCACGCGGTCGGCACCACCGCGGCAGCACGCTTTGCCGTCTTCGCCGGGGATGCCGTCCCGGCCAAGAAGCCCGACCCGGCGATCTACGAGCTCACGCTCGAGCGGCTGGGGATGTCCCCACAGGATGCGATCGTCATCGAGGACTCGCGTAACGGCCTGCTCGCAGCGGTCGGCGCGGGGCTTCGCTGCGTGGTCACCGTCAGCAGTTACACCGGAGGCGAGAACATGAGCGAGGCAGTGCTCGTGGTCACGAGTCTCGGCGATCCCGGAGAGCCCGCTCGGGTGCTGGCCAACCGGGGCGCCGCCAGGCCCGGCGACGAGATCACCCTTGCCGACCTCGACGCATGCCGAACCCAACCACTACGTCTGAAGGAGGCCGTATGACCGATACCGCGCTGAGCCAAGCCGAGCTGGTCGTGCGGGTGATCGCCCAGACCGCAGTCGACAACGAGACCCACTTCTGCGAGCTCGATGCCGTGGTCGGCGATGGCGACTTCGGCTACTCGCTCGCTCGCGGCTTCGAGATCGTCCTCGCCGACTGGGATGAACTGGGCTACACCGACGTCGCCAGCCTGCTGAAGAAGACCGCCATCGTCTTGAGCAAGCGCATCGGCGGGACTTCGGGCCCGATCTGGGGGACCGCTTTTCTCCGCGCCGGTGGGGCTCTGACGAACACGCCTGAGCCCGACGGCGAGGCTGTCATCCGCGCGCTCAGGGCCGCGATCGAGGGCATCAAGCAGCGCGGAGGCTGCGACCTCGGAGATAAGACGCTCGTCGATGCACTGCAACCGGCGGTCGATGAGCTCGAGCGCGAGCTGAGCCGCGGGTCCGGACAGGCGCTTGAGCTGGCCGCGATCAAGGCGCGCGAGAGTGCGGAGGCGACGAAGGGAATGCTGGCGCAGCGGGGAAGGGCCGCCTACACCGGGGAGCGGAGTCTCGATTCGGTGGACGCCGGCGCTGTCGGTATCGCGGTCATGTTCGAGGCGGTGAGCAAGGCCTGGAGGGAGGCAGAGCTGGAGCGGGCGTGATCCGATCCAGGACCACACTGATCAACATCCAAGGGAGAGGGAAACTGTGAAGAAGTTCGTTAACGATCCGCAGAAGTTCGTAGCCGAGATGTTGAAGGGCATTGAGCTGGCCAACCCGGGCAAGCTGCGTTACATCCCCGAATACAACCTGATTATGCGCACCGACGCCCCGAGAGACGACAAGGTGTCGATCATTCAAGGCTCCGGCTCGGGCCACGAGCCGGCGCACGTGATGGCTGTCGGGCCGGGCATGCTCGATGCCGCGTGTCCGGGCGATGTCTTCGCCGCGCCGCCGTCGGATTACGTCTACGAGACGACCAAGCTGCTGCGCAGCGACAAGGGCGTACTGCACATCATCAACAACTACACGGGCGATCGCATGGCCTTCGATATGGGACGCGAGCTCGCCGAGGCCGAGGACATCAAGATTGCGACGATCATCGTCGACGACGATGTCGCCGTGAAGGACTCCACCTACACTGTCGGGCGTCGCGGCGTCGCCGGCAACTTCTTCGTCATCAAGGCGGTCGGCGCGGCGTCGGAGCGCGGGGCGGAGCTCGACGAGCTCGTCACGCTGGGCGAGCGGGTCAACTCGGTGACGCGGACGATGGGCATGGCGCTCACCTCGTGCACGCCGCCGGCCAAGGGATCGCCCCTGTTCGAGCTCGGGGATGACGAGATGGAGATGGGCGTCGGCATCCACGGCGAGCCGGGCCGCAGGCGCGAGAAGCTCGCGGACGCCAACGC
>PMOY01000334.1 GCA_003165655.1 Solirubrobacterales bacterium | reverse complement strand
CCGAGCCGACCGACGGGAATCTGCGCCTTGATCTTCTCGAGCACCTTCTCGGGGATGTGCTCGAGCATCTCGGTAGCGATGAACCCTGGCGCGACCGTGGTGACCGTGATCCCGATCCCGTCCTCCTGCAGCTTCCCGGCGCGCCCGAGCTGATGGGCGGCCTCGAGCGCGAGCGTCTTCGTCAACCCGAACAGGCCCGACTTCGACGCGGCGTAGTTCGCCTGNNGCCGCGCTCGATCATGTGCGGCAAAACCGCCTGACTCATGAAGAACGCGCCCGAGAGATTGACCGCAATCACCTTGCTCCAGTCCTCATCGGCCATCTTCAGCACCGTCTTATCGATCGTGATCCCCGCGTTATTGACCAGGATGTCAAGACGACCGTGCTCCTCGATCACCTCGCCCACCGTCCGCCGGCAATCCTCGCCCGAGCCGATGTTCCCCTGATGAATGCTCCCCTTCAACCCCTCCCGCGTGAGCTTCCCGATGAACGCCTCCGCCCCCTCACGATCACGGCTATACCCGGCCGCGACATTCGCGCCCTGCTCAGCGAGACTGTGACAAATCGCCGCCCCGATTCCCCGCGTCCCCCCGGTCACAAACGCAACCCGTTCGTGCAGGCGTGGACGCCGGACCGACGTCTCGTGGCTCGTGGTGCTGACCGACATGTCCTCTCCTTCCTTCAGTGGCCCGAGCGCTCGCGCATCCAGTCCGCGAGCTCGGGCCAGATCTCATGTTTCGCCCTCGAGCCGGCCATCAGCCCGATGTGACCACCCGGGCGGTCCACATGGGTGACGTCCTCGCTCGCGACCAGATCGAGCAGCGGCATGGTCCCTACCCGCGGCGCGATGTGATCGGCTCCCGCCGTGACGACGAGCAGGTTCTGCTCGATCCGCGCCAGGTCGACCCGGTCTCCTCGCAGCCGCAGACGGCCGTCGATGAGCCGATTCTCCTTGTACATCCACGTGATCCACTCACGATAGGCGCGCGCGGGAAACGAGGGGCTATCCGCAACCCACTTCGCCATCGCCTGATAGGCGACGCGCGCGTCCTTGCCTTCGAGGATGCCCTGGAAGAGGCGGCGGTAGGTGGTCACGTAGTTCGTCACCGGCTTCATCAACTTGTTCGCGAAGTCGATCCCCGCTCCCGGCACCGCCGGATAGCTGTCGGCGATGAGATCGACATCGAACTCTTCGCCCCCCACCCACCGCGCATACAGCGATTCGCTCGGGTCGATCGGAGTGGTCAGGAGCACCGCGTTGCGTACCGCGCCCGCCGGGTGAAGCGCACAATACATCGCGCACAACGTCCCGCCGATGCACCAGCCGAGCAGCGTCAGCTCGTCCTCGTGCGCGGCACGCAACGTCTCGCGCACCGCCCAATCGAGCTCGTCGCAGACGAACTCGGCGAGCCCCATCTCCGAGTCTTCCTCACCTGGCACGCCCCAGTCCACGAGGAACACGTCGAATCCCTCCCCGAGCAGGAACTCGACGAACGAGCTCCCGCGCCGCAGGTCGAAGATCTCCGGACGGTTGATCAGCGCGAACACGAGCAACACCGGGACCGCGTGCTCGCGAGCACTCGACCGGTAGCGGTACAGCGTCGTCTTGCGATGGGTCCACACGACCTCGCGAGGCGTCTGGCCGATCGCCGCGTCCGGAGTCGTCAGGATCACGTTCGCGAACTCGACCGTCGCCTGGGGCAGGCGGGACAGCGTCCGCAACGCACTCACGAGGAGTCCTTGCTCCGCGTCGCCGCTGCGCGACGGGCGGGCCGGGCTCGCGCGTTGCGGCCGTCGCTGTCAGCTTCAGGCTTCGCTCGCGTCAGCTCGTCGCGCAGCTCCTCCACCTCCTGGAGCACCCGCTCGAGCTTGTCCTCCGTGCGCGCGAGCTGGCGTGCGAGGCCCACGACATCGCGCTTGCCGGCGATCCGGAGGTTGCGCACCACGATGTCCATCGTGTCGCCGGAGAGCTTCGTCAGCGCCGCGACGTTCTCCGCGACCCGCCCGAGGAGCGCCGTGAAGCCGGCCCCGCCCACGAGCTCCTCGCTCGCCTTCGCGGCCTGCGCCTCGGCTTCCTCGTAAAGACGGGATACCTGCTCGGCCGGGCTTGGGTGGGCGTTCTCGTCCTCAGCCATCGCTCGTCCACAAGCCTACCCAGGCGAGCGCGAGAAAGGTCAGCGCGTGATGCACGGTCACGCCTGTGCGGCGCCGCCGCCCGCCGCGGCTCGGGGTGCGGGATGGCGGTCGGCTCCCTCGAGCAGCCGCTCGCGCAAGCGCTCGGGCCTGATCTGCGCGGGCTCGGTCGAGTCGATGAAGCGGACGACGGCCTCGACGAACTCGCGCGGCCGGTCGAGCTGGGAAAAATGGCCGGCGCCCGGGATCTCGAGGTAGTAACTCCCGGGCATTTCTGCGTGCGCCCGCCGCCCATGCTGGACCGGAATGATGTGGTCGCGCTCGCCCCAGATGATCAGGGTCGGCAATTCTGCCGCCAGGTAGAGGCGGTCCCGTGCGCTCACCCGCTGTCCTCCCGGTTCGATCACCGCTCGCAGCGTCTGGATGAACGCCTGTCTGGCTTCAACGTCCCCGAGAGACCCATAGCCGCGGGCGAATTCGCCGAGGTCAGAGCCCGGCTGCAGCCCGAGACGGCCCAGAAAAGTGCCGATCGCGGCTCCCGCGCGCAACAGACCTGGCTGGACGAGGACGGGCAGCACGAGCTCGGCTCCGGGGAGGGCGGCCGCACGCAGCAGGAGATGCACCTCTCGCCCGAGACCGCCACTCGACACGAGCCCGAGCCGCTCGACGCGCTCCGGGAACTGGTACGCGAGCTGCATCGCTAGCCCACCCCCCAACGAGTGCCCGATGAACGTCGCTCGCTCGTGGCCGAGGACGATCATCAGGTCCCTGATCCCGCTTGCGTAGGCGCCCAACGAGTAGTCGCCCCGCGGCTTCGCCGACTGGCCGTGCCCGAGCAGATCCGGCGCGAGCACGGTGAATCGCTGCGCGAGCCCCGGGAGCACCTCGCGCCAGGTGTCCGAGGCGGAGGCGATGCCGTGCATGAGAACCAGCACCGGGCCCTCGCCGCCGGTGAGGTAGCTCACTCGGTGCCCGTGCAGGGTGATCTCTCGTGACTCGATCACTGCAGATCCTCGTCGCCCACGTCTGATCGAAGATGATCGGATCCGCCCAGTCCTAAACGGTCGGGGAGCACCCGAGCCTTATCCGCTGGACCGGTAGGGGCCGGTGAGGTACTCGGCGAGCATACGATTCGCGCTGAACCTCGGGCCGAGCGTGCGCAGCGACGCGCGCATGCGGGCGATCCACTCGCGGGGGAGACCGTCCGGGTCACGCCCGTAGAAAGCGGGAAGCACGTCGTCGGTGAGGATCTCGTGGAGCGTCGCCGCGTCGTCGTCGTCTTGGGCTGCCGGGTCGGTCGCCACCTCACCGCCGATTGCCCAGCCGTTGGTGCCGTCGTAGGCTTCCGCCCACCAGCCGTCGAGGACGCTCAGCTGGAGGCCGCCGTTGATGACGGACTTCATCCCGCTCGTGCCGCTCGCCTCCAGCGGCGGACGCGGCAGGTTCAACCAGACATCGCAGCCCCTGACGAGCCAAGCCGCCGATCCGAGATCGTAGTCGTCCAGGAACACGACCCGCTCGCCGATGATGCGGGCGTGCTTGAGCCCGAACAGGTCCTTGAGGACGCGCTTGGCGTCCTCGTCGCGGGGATGTGCCTTGCCCGCGAGCACGACCTGGACGGGCTGTTCTCCGCCGAGCAGGGACAGCGTCCAGTCCGGGTCGCGGGTGAGCAGATCCAAGCGCTTATATGTGGCTACCCGGCGAGCGAACCCGATCGTCAGGACGCGCGGATCGAACGACCGGGCAGCCGCGTCGACGTACTCGCGCAGGTCGCCCCGGGCGAGCCGGTCGGTGACGCTGCGGGCGCGCAGGAAGGCGACGAGATCCGTGCGCTGGCGCTCGCGCGTGGCCCAGAGCTCCACGTCTGGGATTCGTTCGATCCCGGCCCACGTCGTCGGGTCCTCGGCGCGCTGGAACCAGTCCTCGCCGAGGTAGCGGTCGAGCAGATCACGGATCGCAGTCCCGAGCCACGTCGGAATGTGGACGCCGTTGGTCACGTGCCCGATCGGCACCTCATCGACCGGCCGGTCGGGCCATAGCGGATTCCACATCGCGCGCGCCACCTCACCGTGACGGCGGCTGACGCCGTTGGCGGCGCCGCTCAGGTGCAGGGCCGCCTGCGTCACTCCGAACGGACCAGAGGTCTCGTCCAGACTGGTACGACCGAAGGCGATCAGATCCGACGCAGACACCCCGAGCTCGCTCGCGAGCCCGTGCACGGCACGCAGCGCCTGCTCCTCGGGATAGGCGTCATTTCCGGCAGGGACGGGCGTATGGGTGGTGAACACGGTCCGGGCGCGTGCCGCCTCCAGCGCTTCTGCGAGCGGGACGCCGGCCAGCACGTCGGGGCGCGCGAGCTCGAGCGGCGCCAGCGCGGCGTGGCCCTCGTTCAGGTGGATCAAGCCCGGCTCGATCCCGAGCGCCCGTAGCGCGCGGACCCCCCCGACGCCAAGCAGCACGTACTGGGCGAGCCGCAGCTCCGCGTCGGACACGTACAGCCGAGCGGTGAGCCAGCGGTCGATTTGGTCGTTCACGTCGCAGTCGGTGTCGAGCAGGAGGAGCGGGACGCGGCCGACGTCGACGCGCCAGACGTGCGCGACCAGCTCGCGCTCCTCGAATGGAACGGTGATCGTCACCGGGTCCCCGTCCTCGTCGGTGACCAGCGCCGCCGGGAGCCGTTCCGGGTCCGTGTCGACCCAGTACTCGTGCTGCCAGCCGGAGGCGTCGATGCGCTGGCGGAAGTATCCCTGGCGGTACATGAGGCCGACCGCGACGAAGGGAACCGCGCTGTCCGAGACCTGCTTGACGAGGTCGCCAGCGAGCGCCCCGAGACCCCCGGAGTAGATCGGGAGCGACACATGGACGCCATACTCGGCGCAGAAGAACGCGATCGGGCGGCCCGGGTCGATCGGGCCCGGCGGCGAAGGCCTGTCGAGGTACGCTGCGAGCCCTGCCTCGAAGATCGCTGCGCGGTCGGTCAACGCCTGATCGCCGGCGACCCGCGCGAGCGTCGCGGCCGACGCCTCTTGAAGCAGGCGCACGGGATTCTGCTGGCAGGCCTCGAAGCGCGCCGGATCGATCGCGCGGAACAGCTCGGGCCCGCCCCGGGCCCACGACCATCGGTAGTTGTAGGCCAGCCGGGCGAACGGCGCCAGCGGCGCGGGCAAGCGCTGCGCCAGATCAGCGGCGGCGCGTTGGACGTCGGCCGTGCCGTCGCGGGCGGCTATGAGTCGGTCTTCCAAGGAAGGCGATTATCGATGAATCGGCGGCTGCGCGCGTCCTAAGCTCCCGGCGATGACCAGCGACTCCGGAGACCGGCCGCTTGGCGTGCTCGCGTTCGGCGACTCGATCACGAACGGTGGCGGCGAGCTCCAATGGGGCGTCGCGCTGCAATCCTGGGCGCTCTGGGTGGCGCGCGGGCTCGGGCTCCCGTTCACCGGCTACGCGGTCGACGGCGCCGGGGCCCGACACGTCGTCGAGTGGCAGATCCCCGCGTTCGCGTCCCTCACGGCGTATCCGTGGGCCCGCTACGAGCTCGGTTGCCTGTACATCGGTGTCAACGATGTGCGCTCGCCGGACTGGGACGTCGGGGCGTTCGTGCGCGACTATGCGCCCGCGCTCGAGTTCCTGAGGACCCGGTGCGCGCGGACCTTGACGCTGACCGCGCCGCTCGATCTCGGTCGCCCGCGGGCGGGCGCCAGGGTGCGCGCGCTCAACGCGGCGATCGAGGATGCGGCTCAGGACGTCGGCGCGCTCGTCGTCGATCTGCGCTCGCTGCGCTCCCGCAATCTCGTGATGGCCGATCACGTCCACCCGACCGCGTTGGGTCAGGTCGCGATCGCCGAGCGCGCGCTCGCCACGCTCGAGCGCGACGGTCTGCCGACGGCGATCTTGCCCTCGTCACTGATCAGCTACGAGACGACGCGGTGGGGGAGGATGCGCGGGGACCTGACGTACGCGTATCGCCGCGCGAAATACGAGCGTCAGAGGGTTACCGCGTCAGCCGTCCCGCGGCTTCGGTCGCTGCGCGCAGGCGAGCGGCGAGCGGCGAGGTGAGCGCGCGCGGGCCGAGCTGCCAGCGCCAGCTGCCAGCTGCGCGTGCGGGATCGTTCATCCGTGCCTCGCTGCCGAGGCCGAGGATGTCCTGGGCCTGCATCATCGCGACGCGGGCGGGCGAGGACAAGGCGAGACGGATCAGCCCCCACCAGGGCTCCGGTTCGACGATGCCGAGCTGCGAGAGGGAGCGCTCGACGAGCGCGCGCCGCGGTGGCTCGAGGGCTTCGTACCAGCCGCGCACGGTGTCGGTGTCGTGGGTACCGGTGTAGACGAGGCGGTTCACCGCATGATTCGGGGGGTCGTGGGGGTTGCTCGGATCCTCCGGGTCGAAGCCGAACTGGAGGACGAGCATGCCGGGCAGGCCGAGCGAGTCGCGCAGACGCACCACCGCCGGCGTGATCACACCGAGGTCCTCGGCGACGAAGGGCAGACCCAGCTCGCGCTCGACGGTCTGGAACAGGGCCCGCCCGGGGCCACGGCGCCACGAGCCGACGAGGGCGGTTCGTGCCCCCGCGGGCACTGCCCAGTAGGCGACGAATCCGCGGAAATGGTCGATTCGCGCGAGGTCGAAGAGCTCGAGCGTCCGCCGCAGGCGCTCGACCCACCAGCGGTAGCGCCGCCGCTGCAGCGCCGGCCAGTTGTACAGCGGGTTACCCCATAGCTGACCGGTGTCGGAGAACGAGTCCGGCGGCGTCCCCGCGACGAATCCCTCCTGGAAGAGCTCGGGGCGCGCACGATGGTCGGCGCTGTCGGCAGCGACATAGATCGCGACGTCGCCGAGGATCCTCACCCCTCGGTCGGCCGCGTAGATGCGCAGCGCCGACCACTCGCGCTGGAAGCGGACTTGGTCCGTGACCGCCCCGCGCGCGGAGAAGCGCTCCCAGTCGCCGATCCAGTACGCCTGGCGCTCGCGGAACTCGGCGACCTCGGCACTGGAGACAGGCGCACGCGGATCCGCAAGCAGACCCGGCCAGGCAGCGAAGGCGGACCGAGCCTTGTACGGGGAGCGGTGACGGTCGGGCGGACCGAGGGGAAGGACCTGCCACCACGACTGCCCGGCTGCGGCCAGCCAATCGACGAACCGGTAGGCGGCGCGACCCAGACGACCGCCCGGCAGAGAGGTGATGTGAAGCTGGACGCCGCTCGCGCGCTGGTGCGCGAGCCGGACGCCGGTCACGCGCCGCTCTGTGGTCACAGGATGAGTGTTTAGCGGACACCGCGCACCGGTTACCGTCTCAGGTCGTGGCACTTCTTCCTGCTAGCGAGCAGCCGCCCCGGCGGATCGAGATCCAGGAACCCGCTCCGGCTGCCGATGGTGGCCGGTTTCCGGTCAAGCGCTGCGTCGGCGACCTGGTCACCGTGGCGGCAGACATCTTCCGCGATGGCCACGACAAGCTGCGGGCGGTCGTTCGCTATCGCGGCCCGGGCGATCGGCGCTGGCGCGAGGTCAAGCTGAGACCAATCGATGCCCACCTCGACGGGGTCCGCTGGGCGGGCGATTTCGAGATCGATCGCCAAGGTCGCTGGGTGTACACGATCGAAGCGTGGACCGACGTGTTCGGCACCTGGCGCGACGAGCTCGAGCGCAAGCTCGCCGCCGGCCAGCAGGATCTCGAGAGCGAGCTCTCGGAGGGCGTCCTGCTGCTGCGGGCGGCGGTCGCGCGGGCGAGCTCCAAGCCCGACCGCGCACTGATCGAGCACGCGCTGCTGGCGCTCGAGGACGAGTCGAGTCCCGAACCGGCCAAGCATGATCTCGTGCTCGGCGCCGGGCTGTTCGCGGCGCTCGAGCGCGCCCAGGAGCGGCACGGAACCGTGTCCCTCGACGCGCCGATCTCGATCGACGTGGACCGGGTGAGGGCGCGGTTCGGCTCCTGGTACGAGCTCTTCCCGCGCTCCTGGGGTGGTTTGGCGGGGGTCAAGAGGGTGCTCCCTGAACTCGCCGAACTGGGCTTCGACGTGATCTACCTGCCGCCGATTCATCCGATCGGCGTGACCAATCGCAAGGGCCGCGACAACGCGCTCACGGCAGCGCCCGGGGACCCCGGATCGCCGTGGGCGATCGGCTCGCTCGACGGAGGTCACGAAGCCGTGCATCCCGAGCTCGGGACGCTCGAGGGCGTGCGGGAGCTCGCCGCGCTCGCGCATCAGCTCGGCATCGACATCGCGCTCGACTTCGCGATCCAGACCTCAGCCGACCATCCGTGGCTGCGCGAGCATCCCGAGTGGTTCCACCGCCGCCCCGACGGGACGCTCAAGTACGCCGAGAATCCCCCCAAGCGCTACCAGGACATCTATAACGTCAATTGGGAGACGCCCGACTGGCGCGGGCTCTGGAACGCCCTGCTCGAGGTCGCGCTGCAATGGGTCGACCTCGGCGTCAAGGTCTTTCGCGTCGACAACCCGCACACGAAGCCGTTCGCGTTCTGGGAGTGGCTGATCCGCGAGATCCACGCACGCGACCGCGATGTCATCTTCCTCGCCGAAGCGTTCACGCGTCGAGCGGTGATGCGGCATCTGGCGAAGATCGGCTTCAGCCAGTCGTATACGTACTTCACGTGGAAGAACTCATCATGGGAGCTGACCGAATACGTCTCCGAGCTCGCGTACTCCGGCGAGCAGGAGTACTTCAGGCCCAACTTCTTCGTCAACACACCGGACATCCTTCACGCCTACCTCCAGCACGGCGGACGCGCGGCGTTCGAGGCGCGGCTGGTCCTTGCGGCCACGCTCAGCCCCAGCTACGGCGTCTACTCGGGCTATGAGAACGTCGAGCTCACGCCGGTCCGGGAAGGCTCGGAGGAGTATCTGCATTCCGAGAAGTTCGAGGTCAAGGACCGCGCGCTCGACGGGCCCTTGCTGCCGCTGATCCGCACGCTCAACGAGGTGCGGCGCGCCAATCCGGCGCTCCAGGAGCTCTCGAACGTCACCTTCCTGGAGACGGCCAACGACGCACTGATTGCCTATGCGAAGCAGTCGCGGGGCAATACCCTGATCACCGTGGTCAACATCGATCCCCATCAGACCCAGGAGGGCCTCGCGGTCGTGCCAGCGCAGCTCGGTGTGCCGCCGATCTTCACCGTCCATGATCTGCTCAGCGGCGAGCGCTTTCAGTGGCGGATCGGGCCCAACTACATTCGTCTCGAGCCCGGCGTACGTCAGGCGCATATCAATCTGGTGGAGAGCTGGCAGCCGTGATCGGACCCCCGACGCTCACGCATCTGATCACCCCCAAGCGCAGCGAACCCACGGCGCTACCGCAGGCGGCGTCCGAGGGCAGCCAGGGACAGAGCCGGCAGTGGTTCGAGTCCGACCCGCTGTGGTTCAAGCGCGCGGTGTTCTACGAGATCCACATCCGCGGGTTCTACGACTCCAACGGCGACGGATCGGGCGACTTCCGCGGGCTGACCGAGAAGCTCGACTACCTCCAGTGGCTCGGCCTCGACTGCATCTGGCTGCTGCCGTTCTACCAATCCCCGCTCCGTGACGGGGGATACGACATCTCCGATTTCACGACGGTGCACCCCGATTACGGGACGGTCGAGGACGTGCGCGAGTTCATCGACGCCGCGCACGCCAGGAAGATCCGCGTGATCGCCGATCTCGTCATGAACCACACCTCGAGCGATCATTCGTGGTTCCAGGAGTCGCGGTCGAGTCCTGATTCGCCCAAGCGGGACTGGTACGTCTGGTCACCCACCGACGAGCCGTATTCCGACGCTCGGATCATCTTCGTCGACTCCGAGACCTCGAACTGGACCTACGACTCGGTTGCCGGCGAGTACTACTGGCATCGCTTCTTCTCGCACCAGCCCGATCTCAACTACGACAACCCGCAGGTTCAGGAAGCGATGCTCGAGGTGCTCCGGTTCTGGCTCGACCTCGGCCTCGACGGGCTGCGCCTGGATGCTGTGCCCTACCTGTTCGAGCGCGAGGGCACCAACTGCGAGAACCTGCCCGAGACGCACGCCTACCTCAAACGCGTGCGCCGAGAGATCGACGAGAACTACCCCGACCGGGTGCTGCTCGCCGAGGCGAACCAGTGGCCGTCCGACGTGGTTCAGTATTTTGGCGACGGCGACGAGTGCCAGATGGCGTTCCACTTTCCGGTGATGCCGAGGATGTTCATGGCCGTGCGGCGCGAGGAGGCGGTGCCGATCTACGAGATCCTTGGCCAGACGCCGGAGATCCCACAAACCTGCCAATGGGGTCTGTTCCTGCGCAACCACGACGAGCTCACGCTCGAGATGGTCACCGACGACGAGCGCGACTACATGTATGCGGAGTACGCCAAGGACCCGCGGATGAAGATCAACGTCGGGATCCGGCGGCGACTGGCGCCGCTGCTCGACAACGGTCGCGACGAGATTCACCTGATGACCGCGATCCTCTTCTCGCTCCCGGGCTCGCCCGTGATCTATTACGGCGACGAGATCGGGATGGGCGACAACGTCTTCCTCGGCGATCGCGACGGGGTCCGCACGCCGATGCAATGGACCGGCGACCGCAACGGTGGCTTCTCGCGCGCCGACTTCGCGCAGCTCTACGCGCCGCCGCTGATGGACCCGGTGTACGGCTACCAGGCGGTCAATGTCGAAGCCCAGCTGCGCACGCCGACCTCTTTGCTGCGCTGGCTGCATCGATTCATCGCCCTGCGCAAGGAGCATCCGGTGCTCGGCTTCGGGACCTACGAGCCGATCGTGAACACGAATACGCGGATCTTTGCCCACATCCGTCGCTTCGAGGACGACGTCGTACTGTGCGTCCACAACGTCGCCCGTTCGGCGCACGCCGTCGAACTGGACCTGTCGGCTTTCGAAGGCCGCTATCCCGTGGAGATGTTCGGACGTTCGCGCTTCCCGCGGATCGGAACGCTGCCCTACCTGCTGACCCTCGCGCCGCGCGGCTTCTTCTGGTTCCAGCTCGTGGACGAGAACCAGGACGATCGGCGCGATGACTGACGACGTGCAAATCCCCGCGAGCGAGGTCGGCGAGTTCCTCGATATCGAGGCGCTGAGAGAATGGATCGAGCGCCAGCGGTGGTACGCCTCGAAGTCACGGCGCGTGGCTGCGATCGAGCTCGCCGCGGGCGTCGTCCTCTCCGAAGGGCCGATGCTGCTGCTGGCGCTCGTTCGCGCAATCTTCGCGACCGGCCAGCACGAGCTCTACCAGCTCCCGCTCGGGCTCCGGCGCGCCGGCGAGGCCTCCGAGCAGGAGGCGATCGCGATGACCGAGGGTTGGAGTGTGTACGACGCGCTCGCCGACCCCGAGCATGCGCGCGAGCTCGTGCGCCGGATCGACGCCCCGGAGGAAGTCGACACCGGCGAGGGGTGCCTGCGGTTCTGGCGCGCCGACGGGACGGTCGCTGTACCCGATGACGCCGTCGTGCGCCCGATCGGCCTCGAGCAATCGAACACGTCGCTCGTGTTCGGCACCGAGCTCGTGCTCAAGGTCTTCCGCAAGCTCGAGCCCGGCATCAACCCGGAACTCGAGATGTTGCGCTTCCTGACCGCGCGAGAGTTCCCGAACATCGCCCCGCTCCACGGTTGGTTCGACTACGACGGTCGGTCGTTCGCCGCCACCCTCGGGGTCGCGCAGAAATTCCTCCCTGATGCGAACGACGGCTGGGCGCTGGCGCTCGAGCAGATCGCGGCCGACCCGGAGGGGTTCCTCGGGCTGCTCGGGAGCCTCGGCACCGCGACCGCGGCCATGCACTCCGTCCTGGCCTCGGATACCACCGACGTGGCGTTCATTCCCGAGGAGCCGAGCAACGAAGCGATGTCGCTGCTGACGGCGACGATCGACGAGGAGATCGAGCGGATCTTCGTCCGCTTGCCCGACGACGAGCGGTTGGCTCCGATCGCGGGCCGAGGCCAGGACGTCCGCGAACGCCTCGCGGCACGGTCTCAGCTCGGGGTCGGAGGTCGGGTGATCCGTATCCACGGCGATTACCACCTGGGACAGACGCTGTACACGCCGCGAGGGTGGGTGATCATCGACTTCGAGGGCGAGCCCGCGCGCCCGCTCTCCGAGCGCCGCCAGAAGCGCTCGCCGCTTCGCGACGTCGCGAGCATGCTGCGCTCGTTCGCCTACGTCACGTCGGCGCTCGAGATCCTCCATGGGAAAGCGGCGCCGGAGCACTTCGAGCAACGCGCGCGAGAGACCTTCCTCGAGCATTACTTCGATGACGTCGAGTTGACTCTGCTCCCCAGTGGCGAAGCCGCCGTCGCCAACCTGCTCTCGATCTTCGAGCTCGAGAAAGCGATCTACGAGCTCCAGTACGAGCTCGACAACCGACCCGATTGGGTCGCGATACCGGTCGCCGGGATCATGCGCATGCTGGAGTCCCCGTGAGCGTCACGACCCGCGAGCTCGACGCGATCGTCCGCCGCGAGCACTCGAACCCTCATGCCGTCCTGGGGGCGCGCGCGACCGACGCTGGCGTGACCGTGCGTACGTATCGCCCCGGGGCGGTCAGCGTGGCGGTCAAGCTCGAGGACGGCGCTCGCACCGTCGCGCTCGAGGAGATCCACCCGGCCGGGGTATTCGCGGGGCTCGTCGAGGACGCGCAGCTCCCGCTCCGCTACCGACTCGAGGTCGACTACGGCCCTGCCGGAAGCGTCGCCATCGATGACCCCTACGCGTATTCGCCGACCCTCGGCGAGCTCGACCTCTACCTGATCGGCGAGGGACGCCACGAGGAGCTCTACGACCGGCTCGGCTCGCACGTGCGGACCCACGAGGGGACGCGGGGGACGGCGTTCGCGGTCTGGGCGCCCGCCGCGAGGGCGGTCAGCGTGGTCGGGGACTTCAACTTCTGGGACGGTCGGCTGAACGCGATGCGCTCGCTCGGCGCGACCGGCATCTGGGAGCTCTTCCTTCCCGGCGTCGGGCCGGGTGACCGCTACAAGTACGAGCTCCTGACGGCGGACGGTGACCTGACGCTCAAGGCCGACCCCTACGCCCAGGAGGCCGAGCCGCCGCCGAAGACGGCCTCGGTCGTGTTCGAGCCCCGTCACCAGTGGAGCAGCGAGGACGCCGACTGGGCGGCGCGAAGGCGTGAGGGCACGCCGCTCGACGAGCCGATCTCGATCTACGAGGTCCACCTCGGCTCGTGGAGGCTCAACACGCTCGAGGGCAACCGCCGGCTGTCCTATCTCGAGCTCGCCGACGAGCTCGCGGCCTACGTGCACGACATGGGCTTCACGCACGTCGAGCTCTTGCCGGTGATGGCGCACCCGTTCAGCGGCTCCTGGGGCTACCAGGTCACGGGCTACTTCGCGCCCACTCCGCGGTACGGCTCGCCGGATGACATGCGCCAGTTCGTCGACCGCATGCACGAGCACGAGATCGGCGTGATCCTCGACTGGGTCCCCGCACATTTTCCCCGCGACGAGTTCGCGCTGGCGCGCTTCGACGGCACGGCGCTCTACGAGCATCAGGACCCGCGCCGCGGCGCGCACCCGGACTGGGGGACGCTCGTGTTCAACTATGGGCGCCACGAGGTGCGCAACTTCCTGATCTCCAACGCGCTCTTCTGGCTGCGGGAATATCACGTCGACGGCATCCGGG
>PMOY01000143.1 GCA_003165655.1 Solirubrobacterales bacterium | reverse complement strand
CGCACCGAGGAGGCCAGCACGAAGACCAACGAGAGGCCCGTCCCGGTGATCGAGCCGTTCGCGGCGCTCCCCTCGTCTGGGCCAAGCAGATCTGCGGCGAGAATGCGAGCCATCCTGACGGCACCGAGAAACACGCTTTCAAACGCAGATCGCCATGCTTCGTCGGTCGTGGTCGCGATCGTCCCCGGTGGCGTTCCGCCGACGCTCATCAGCGCACCGTCCAGGCGCCCAAAACGCTCCTTGGCGGCAGCGATCAGCCGGCCCGGGGTGCCGGGATCGCTGTTATCCGCGGCGACCCAGCTGGCGGCGCCAGCCGTGGCAGCGTTCTGCTCGAGGCGAGCGACGGCCGCAGATGCCGTAGCCTCGTGCGGAGCGCTGAGCACGACCCGAGCCCCGTCTGTGACCAGCGCCTCGGCTGCAGCGAACCCAAGCCCGCGGCTTCCGCCGGTCACGACATAGACCCTGTCGCGCAGCCAGAGCTCCATGCGGCCATTCTCCCCTATGTGCGGCGCGGGACATGGGTCTGCGTCGGCGAACGCCCCGCGCGAAAGGGCGGGTGTTGCGATCACTGCGAGAACCCGCCATCCACCAGGGGAACGTTTCACCGAGGGCGTTCCTCGCAAAGAGCTCGTCTCAATGACCGAACGCTCAGCGAACGCCCGCCAGGGACAGCCGAGAGTGTTGGAAATCGATCAACAGGGCTCTCTCGAATCGAGGTGGGCCGGCGGCTGCATCCGTTCCAACTCGACAGCGACGGGCGAAGTAGGTGCAGTATCGAGTTTTGGTGGTAGCGTCCGCCGCATGGGTACGAGCCCCGGAATGCCGATGACGACGGCGTTCGAGCTGCCGGGCTACCGCATCACCGAGAACCTCGGCGTCTGTTACGGCTTGGTCGTGCGCAGCATGGGCCTGGTGGGTGGCGTCGCGAGCTCGTTCAAGGCGTTGCGGCGCGGGGAGGTGACCCAGTACACCCAGTTGCTGGAGGAGTCCCGCCGCCACGCGATTGACCGGATGGTCGAGAACGCCTCGCTGATGGACGCCGAGGGGCTGATCGGTGTGCGCTTTGACTCCTCCGAGATCGGGCAGCAGCTCACCGAGATCGTGGCCTACGGCACCGCGGTCAAGCTTGCGGCTGAGTGACGCCGACCGCGAGCGGCTGTACGAGCTGCTCTCCCAACACGCGGCCGCCGGGCGGATCACGATGGAGGAGCTGGAGCGCCGAGTCGCCGTCGCCGCCAGGGCGCAGACGCGCGAGGAGGCAACGGCTCTGCTCGACGACCTGCCGCCGCTGCCCGGACAATCGGAAACGCCGTGGTGGCGCGGACGGGCGCACGGCGAGGCGGACGGCCCCGCCGTGGACTGGCGGCCGACGAATGAGCGCTTCCGCGACCCGCGAACGAAAAGGATCATGCGCGTCTGGGTCGACGCCCACGGCGGCCGGCACTACCTGAACGACCATCCGGCTTAGCTGCCCGTGCGACGCGCCATCGCACCTTCTTGGCCCAGTCGTCCCTTCTCGCGTCCGGCGGTCGGCCAGCGCCCCAAGGATCCTCCGCGCTGTCGAGTTCACGTACGAACCCAGCACTCCGGCTGATTCCGACGGAGCTGCTCCTTTAGGGCCACCCACAAGAGGCCATCAGGGACTATTCCAACTCGATCAATTGCGGCCGTCTCTTTCGCCTCGGCAGGATGGCGTCAATACTCGGAGAGGTGGCGCACCGCTGGGTCCGAGCGATCCAGCCTCACGGCCCGCCGCCGGAGTTCTGGTCGGTCTTCGGGGCGATACTCAGCTCCCAGTAGCCGTAGGCCACGTTGGCCGCCGCCCCGCCCAGAAACCAGATCGCCCAGCCGTACGTCTTCCTGTCGTTCCCGCCGAAGGAGAGCGTCACGACGCCAAGGCCGGTCAAGACGATCGCGCTGGCAATGCGCACGCGCCCCCAGGATCGGAGGTGGCGGTATTCGACTGGCGAGATGATGAGTCGCAGGCCCGATCGCGGCGGAGATGTCCACCACCCGCGCAGACCTTTCGAAGCGGTGTTGTTCGTGGCTCTCTGCATCGGGATGCCTCCTTGTGTCAAACCCCTGGCCTACCCACCAATATGAGTAGCACGATGAGTGCCGCCGCGAGCCGCGCTAGAGCGTCGCCCTTCGCGCGGTTGGGCCACGTTGCTCTTGGCTACCGGATGCAGCAGTCCCGCCGACCGAGCAGCGGACCCTCGCGGCTTCGTCCGCGGGGGTGTCCGTGCTAGCTCGAAGCGGCTAGCGCCGGCGCAACTCTCGACCCTCGTCGTCGGCGCCCGTTCGTTCCGGACGGGGAAAACTGCCGAGGCCTGACTGAACTGAATCAGCCCGGCGAAGCGTCTGCTCGCAGCCGATAGCGGCTGCGTGTGGCTCGTCGCATGGGGAGTGGTCCGTTGTCGCTGCCTCACCTCCGCGGCGGACCGGCTTGTATGCGCTGGCGCATATCGTCCACCGAGCCGCGAAACCATCCGAGCTTCTCGACCCACCAGGTGAGTCCGACATCCTCGTAATCGGCGATTCGGCGGGCCTCAGATGAGCTGTCCGCCGCGTCCGTGTGGCCCTCGATGATTACGTCGAACGGATCGGCCGAAGGATTCCGCTGCGAGAGCGTGTACGTCACGATGTCCTCAAGCTGAACGGGGCTCATCGTCTGCGCGTGTCCGACGTCAACGTGAGTCGGGAATACGCCATCCCAGCGCGCAGCGCGGGCGAATGGTCGTCGTGCCGGCCAGCGACCGGCGATCCATACGGGGATCCTGGGTTGCTGCACCGGGCGCGGCAGAAACTGGCCGTTCGTGACCGTGTAGTACTTGCCCTGGTATGTGAATGGCGCGCCTGACCAGAGACCGACAACGACCTCAAGCGCCTCATCAAGGCGTTCGGCCCTGACCTTGGCATCGCCCTGCTCGCCAAAGGCCTCGTACTCTTGGAGGGCCTGGGATCCGAGCCCAGCACCGAAGGTCGCGCGCCCTCCTGATAGGACATCCAGGGAAGCGAGCTCGCGGGCAACCTTCCACGGCCGCCGGCGCGGCAGCGCGACCATCACCACGCCGAGGCGAACCTGCTTCGTGCTTGCGGCAAGCGCGGCCACGGCCACCTGCGGGTCGGCGACAGGCCAACCCGGCTCACGGTAGGCGACATGGTCCCAGATGAAGACGCCGTCCCAGCCCGACTGCTCGGCCGTGCTGCCAAGCTCGACCAGCAGCCCGGGGTCGCCGTAGGCGCCGACGTTCGGCAGTCCGATGGCAAATCGCACCTCGCAATTCCATCACAGCGTGGTGCAGCGCCGCGCCGCCCTGGAAGTTGTCTAACCCCTGCTCGCCGCGCGTGTCGGAGGCCGGTCGCCCACGTTACCCGGGGTCTGAGCACAGGTGGCAGTCCGAACCACCCCACCGAGTCTCGCGGCTCCTCCTTTGCCCAAGCCACGAGCATTTCGCCGCCGGCCGGAGACCCGCTCAGGCCGGACAGCAGGTCGGTCGCGGCCACTGCCCGTAAGCCCGCTGGGCACTTGTGGGGGCTATCTCGGGGGTGGGAGCAGAGACCGCCCGCCGCCAAGTCCGGCGCTGACCAGTCCGGCACTGGATCATTCCACCTCCGAGGCGCGCCACCGTCGATGACATGTCGTCGACGGATGTAGCCTGATCACTTGCCGGCGATGACGCCACCCTGGAGATAATGAGCGAATAGCTGTGGAAGCCCTCCAATCCGCCGGGTGTTGCGATCACCGCGAGAACCCGGGGTTCCGCTTCCGGGATCTCACTTCGGCGTCGGCAATGGCCGTACGGTCGCTTGGACCGTCAACGACGATGAGTTTTCGTCTCGCGATCGGTCACTAGCTGTGGCAGAGCAGCCTGGAAGAAGGATGGAGAGCCCGATGTCAAGCTCAATGGTGAACTTCATCGCGATCATCGTTCGTCGCTTCGGTGCGATGAGCTTGAAGCCATGTTGATCTACTCGATGAGCGTCTCGGTGGACGGCTTTATCGCCGACCGCGAGGGCGCGTTCGGGTGGACGGTCCCTCACGAGGAGCAGTTTCGTTTCCACATCGCGCAGATACGCGAGCTTGGCGGCTATCTGTGCGGACGCAGGCTTTACGAGACCATGCTGGTGTGGGAGACGGATCCGTCGATGCGCGACGACGAGCTCGGGGCCGCGTTCGCCGACGTCTGGTGTGCGATCCCGAAGGTCGTCTTCAGCCGCACGCTCGACAGCGTTCAGGGCAACGCCCGGCTCGCCGAGGCGTCGGTGGCCGAGGAGGTCGCTGCGGCGCTCGACGCGACCGACAAGGACGTCTCGATCGGCGGCGCCGGCCTGGCCGCGGCAGCGATCGAGCTCGGCCTCGTCGACGAGCTGCGCATGTTCCGCAATCCGGTCGTCGTCGGTGGCGGCACGCCCTTCCTGCCGCCGGTCACCGAAGACGTTCGGCTAGACCTGGTCGAGACCAGGACGTTCGGCTCGCGTGTGATCTACGAGCGCTACGGGCGCGCCCGCGATGAGTCGGACTGACACCGTCCGAGTCATCAGCGCCTCGCCGGACCGGGTATTCGCCGCGCTGACCGACTCCGACGCGATTGCCGTGTGGCTACCGCCCGACGGATGACCGGCCGGTTCGAGCACTTCGATGGGCGTCCCGGCGGGTCCTATCGACTGGTCCTGGCGTACGCGGACGCGTCGGCCGCGCGGGAAGTGCGCCGTCGACTGCGACGTGGTCGACGCCATGGGAGGTCACCCCGTCGACGCCCGATCACGCGTCGACATCAGGGCCGACGATGTGCCCGACGTGATCAACGCTGCAGATCACGCGGCGGGATTCTCGTCCTCGCTGGACAATCTCGCCGCTTCCGTTGACGCTGAGCGCAGGCTTCCTCGCAGCACGGTGCTCGTCGCTACGGCGACCATCCGTGTCCTAGCGACGGAGGGTCAGATCTACGGTCGCCAACTGCAGCAAGCAGGCGACTACACGGGCCCGCATAGGGATCCCGCTCTGCGCTTGACCTGCTGGCTCGGGAGTTGCCGCTCGCGTGCCGGTCGGACCGAACTGCTCGCCGATGCGCAGGATGCGTGGTTTCTGCGCGGCAGCTGGGTAGATCGCGGGCGATCTACCCAGCCCTTGTCACTGACCACGCGCAACTGTTGCCCTCCGAATAGGCCTGCTTCCGTGCGAGGGTCAGCAAACGGCACGCAAACAGGAGCTCGCCGGCCCACGACTAAAATGAAGTCAGGCCGGTTTGCCGCAGATCACGGTCTTGGTGATCTGCGGAATGAGGACCTGCGCCGACGGGCCGGCGAATCCTTGCCGGGTCAGCAGGTCGTTGAGGGTCGCTGCGGAGAAGGACCCGGCATCCGGCTGGTAGGCGAGATTGCTCAGGAACCACCCGGCCGCGAGGAGCGGTCCCTGCTCGTCGTCGTCGAGCATGAAGTCGTGAATGATCAGGCGTCCGCCTGGCCGCAGCGCATTGAAGCTGTGCTCGAGCAAGGCCGGGATGTCGCTTTCTCTGACTGCGCTCAGCAGGTAGGACAGCAGCACGGTATCCCGTTGCTGCGGCCACTCGGTGTTGAGTGCGTCGCCGCCGATCAATGAGATTCGATCGCTCAGGCCCGCCTCCGCTACGTAACGGCGAGCTACCTCGATCACGTTCGGGAAGTCGATAATCGTCGCCGTCAGCTCTGGGTGGCGAGTGCACAGCGCGATCGAGAACGCTCCGCTGCCACCTGCCACGTCGAGCAGCGTCGTGCTGCCCGACAGATCGACGGCCTTCGCGAACTCAAGCGCCGGGCCGAGCGAGCCGGCATGTTGGGCCAGGGAGAACGCTTCCGCCTCGACCGGGTCGCTCATCAGTTCCACGTCCGAGCCGAAAGCAAGACTGTCCGCGTCTCCAGCCAGACCCGCGTCGAGGTGCTGCAGCGCGGGGTAGGTCTGACGATCGATCTGCATTCGGTAGTAGTCGCCGAAATACGCGCGCCCGCTCCTTGCCAGATACCTGTCGGCCGCGGGGCTGTTGCGAAAGGCAGCTCCGTCGCGCACGATCAGTCCAAGTGAGGCGAGCGTCGCCAGCAGCGTCTTGAGACGATGAGCCGGCACTCCCGACGCCTCAACCAGCTCGCCGACCGTCCTCGGCTCGGCCAACCTGCTGAAGAGGTCCAGATTCAGCGCCGCGAACAGCGCCTTCGACGCCATGAACCCGTAGGCGATTCGCGAGATGTCACGAACGTCCGTTAACGGATCCACAGCACCCTCCAACGCAGCTCAAGAATCGCAGATCCGATACCCCGAGGGGGCGAACGCGTCCAGCTTCGACTCCAGCTGAGCGCCGGTGAGCTGAGGTGCGAGCAGCAGCCCGACCGTGTCCGCACCGGCGTCATACCAGAGCTCGAGCTGCGGCCGCGCCGAGTCCGGCGTGCCGTCGATCGTCACCTCGTCGAGCAGATCTCGGGCGATCGGCGGCACGATCGCGGTCCGGCCGGTCGGGTTGCCTTCGAGGATCGCCTGAACGGCTTCTTCGAAGCCGGCCGCCGCGAGCCGGTCGCGCTAGATACTCCCCATCGACGCGATGTAGAAGGCGAGAAATCATTCCGCGAGCCGGCGAGCGTCCTGGGTGGTGTCCGCGATCGCCACCGGAACCGCCGGCACGATTGCAATCGGTGTCACGCGCCCGTGAGCAGCAGCGGTCTGCCGGACCACCTCCGCTCGTGCCCGTAACGTGCTCCGAGGCACGAGGAACGGCAGCCATCCGTCGGCGTGCTCACCCGCGAGCCGCAGCGTCTGGTTCCGAGCGCCGCGATCCAGACTGGTATCTCGTGGCCGAGTGCGCAGTTCAGCTTCAGCGGCCGGGCCGCCGGCACGGCCATCAACGGCACCCGCTCACCGGCGCCGCGAAGAAAGGAGGTCTCGAAGCTGTGACTTGAGGTGCTAGGCGCCGCGACGGGCAGCAGCTCACGGGGCAGATCGCCGTCGCAGTCGGGAACGCTGAGCGGAACAGAGAATCACTCGTGCTCAGCGTCCGACCTCACTCACCTCACTCCTGCGCCGGGTCGCGGCGCTCGCCCTGTCGCGTCAGCCGTGGGCCTGCTGGAAGAAGCCGTTCTCACCGGCGCCCGCGACGGTGTCGACCTCGATGAGCACAGCCACGCCCTGACGCTCGGGATCCTGCTGACGCTCGGGTTCGATGATCGCTTCGTACACCTCTTGATCGAGCTCTGGAACAACTCGGGCGTGACCTTCGATCGCCAGGTACCGGGCGCCTGGCCCCTCCATTTCGAAGAAAACCAAAGAGACGCGGGGGCGGTCGACGATCGCTGCGGCCAGGCCGCTGTCGTGCTTGCGCGCCCAGATCGCGAGCTGGGTCGGACTGTGCACGTGCGTGCTCCCGCGGAAGGAGACCGACGGGCTGCCGTCATCTCGGACGTAGGCCACGGCAAGCGTGTGCCCTCGCAGCGCAGCGCCGTCGATCGCGGCAGCGATCTCGCCAGTCAGGTTCACGGGGTCGGGCATCGGGGCGTCCTCTGTCATGGAGTTGGTCATTGAACGCTCAATCATGACGATTCCGCCCCGAGGGGGCGATTCGCGGCGTCGGCGAAGTGCGTGCCGTGTCACTTCGGATCGATCACCGCGCGCCGCGGCCGCCCCATCGGGGGGTCCGGCCGCCCCCCGCTTTCTCAACGCCCAAGGTCCAGCGATCGTCGGGCCGGGCGGTCGCCGAGACCCCTCCTTTGGCGAGTCACCGCAGCGGCTGGGGCGCGGTCAGCTGACGCTCAGCCCGCACGTGACGGCAGACAGCCCGCGCCGCCAGAAGCACTCGACCTCATCGAAGCCCGCCTCGCGCAGCGCGCTCAACAAGCAATGCGGCCGCGGGCGCGTCCGCTGACGGCCGTCGTCGCCAGCGCCGCAACGGTCGCAGAGACCAACCCTCAGCGGACCGATCGACGAACGTGGGTTTGGCGAGATCCACGACAGCCGCCGACCGGACGCATTCTTTAACTCGTCGGCGGCGGTAGCGTAACGGCGATGTGTTTGAGCGGATATCGCGAATGAGGATCCGGGCCGATCTGGCGATCCTGTCTGACCTTGACGGGACGTTGATTGATTCAACAGCGTCAACCGTTGCCGCCTATCTTTGGTGGGCGGAGCTACGCGGGCTCTCGCCTTCGGTCCTTGACCGGATCCCGTTCGGGCGAACATCGGCTGACGCCGCTGCGGATCTGGCGCCACAACTCAATGCCGAGGTTGAGGGGCGGCTGCTGGATGATCGGCAGGCCGAAGACACCGTGGGTGTAGTGGCCTTGCCCGGAGCCGCCGATCTGCTCGGTTCTCATGAACGTCTCGCGGTCGTGACCTCGGGCTCCCGCCCGCTCGCCGAGGCACGATTGCGGGCCGCCGGGTTACCACTCCCGGCCGTTTTGATCACCCCAGAGCTCTGGACTCGCGGGAAGCCGGACCCTGAACCCTTCCTGTTGGGAGCTGCAGAGCTAGGCGCCAAGCCATCTGGATGCGTCGTGCTCGAGGATGCCCCCGCTGGCGTGCAGGCTGGGATCGCCGCAGGCATGCCCGTCATCGCCTTGCTGACCACCCACCGCAAGGACGAGCTTCCTGAAGCCAACAGGTGGATCGAATCGATAGAGCAACTCCCGACCGCATTACGCGAGATGGGTCTCAGCTAGCCAGCGAGTGTGCTGCCCGAGCCTGGCTGCTCCACGCGACAAGAGGTCCGGACCACCGAAGTTTGCCCCGGTGTGCGCGCGCGGAAAGGGTGCCTCGTCGCGAACGGATCGGTGAGCGGACGCCTTTGACGACCAAGACGCCGGTGCGGCACCCTCGGTGAGGTTGTCTCAATCATGGAACGCTCACCGAACAGCCGCGAGCCTGCCGGCTGGGCCCCGGGATTGAACAGAGGATGTTCCGTCCGCAGGGTCGTGAGTTGTCCGGTTCGCGGCGAAGAGGCGTCCGCTCCGGACGTCTGAGATTGATGCGCCTTGTGTACCGTGGGCGACCAGATGACGACCGAGACTGACACCAATCCGGTGACGCTGCGTGAAGTCACTGCTGAGAACGTCCGCTCCGTCTGCGAGCTGAAGCTCGCCCACGGGCAGGAGCGATATGTCGCTCCAAGTAGCTACACGGTCGCGGAGGCTGCATATGACCCGGGTTCCTGGCTGCGCGCGATCTACCGCGGCGACGCGATCGTCGGGGTGCTTGATCTCACGACCACAGACCGCGACGGATCCCGACCGTTTTTGGTTCGATTGCTCGTCGACCGCGACCACCAGCGCGGCGGCTTGGGCCGGGCGACGATTGAGCTACTCGTCGATCACCTCCGCTCGGTTGCAGGCACTACGGCGCTCGAAACAAGTTGCGTCCCTGGCCCCGGCAGCCCCAGAGACTTCTATCTGCAGCTCGGATTTGAGGATACCGGGCGTGTCGAGTATGGCGAGCAGGTGCTCAGCTACTCGCTGTGACGGCGATTACTCGAAGCGCCCGCAGGAAGGGGGAGTGCATCAGGCTTCGGCCTCAACAGCCGACCGCGTCCTCGCCGCTACGACACGACGGATACGTCTGCTGCTTGTCAACTCCAGTGCTCTCGAGCCTGGACAAGGATCTTGAATGGTCATCGGCTACCGATTTCGTGAGCCCTCAGACGGACCGTCGCGAGGCAGCATGTTCTGCGGTGGCCGGTTACCGCTCACTCATCTGTCGATGAGTCGGTGAAGTAGCCCGGCGCGTCGAAGTGGGTGGGGATTCTGATCCCTAGGTCGGAGAGGGCTTCTTCGAGGCGTTCGAGCTCTTTGGCGCCGATGCGTTCGGCCCATTGGGCGCGGAGCTCGTTGAAGACATGCTCGCCGGTACGAAGCAGGGCGTGGCCCTCGTCAGTGACCGTGAAGCGGCGGCGGCGGCTGTCGCGCGGATCGATCTCACCGGAGACATAGCCGCGCTCCTCGAGAAAGCCGATCGTCTTGGCGGCCGCCTGTTTTGAGACGCCGAGTTGGCGACCTAGCTCTGAAGCGGTGTCCGCGCCGGCGTCGATCGTGCGGATCGCGAAGTCGTGAACCGGCCGGATCTTTTCGTGCCCTCGTACGGCCAGCTCCGCGCTCGCGGCGTCCGCGAGCGCGCGGAAGCCGCCGAGCAGCAGCAACGCGAGATCAGCGCCTGAGCGGGCCATAACACGAGTATAGACAATGAGGTTGACGCAACGACAACCAAGGTGATAGTCTCGTGACAACTTAGTTGTCGAACTCATCGAAAGAGGATCATGAACCAGTCAGCCGGCATCGCCTCGATCCCCGAGGTCACCCACCACCGCGCCGCGCTTAACGGCGCCGATCTCCATTACGTGATCGCCGGGGCCGAGGGCACCCCGATCCTGCTCGTCCACGGCTTTCCGGAGACCTGGTGGGCGTTTCACAAGCTCATTCCACTACTCGCCGCCGAGCATTGCGCGATCGCCGTCGATCTCCCCGGCTTTGGCGACTCCGCTCACGACCCGGGCGACTACACCAGCTCCTCCGCAGCTGAGAGCCTGCGGCAGCTGATCGAGCATCTCGACCTCGGACCCGTGCATCTCACCGGCCAAGACATCGGCGGGGTCAGCACCTTCCGGCTCGCTGCAACGCATCCCGGGCTCATCCGCAGCTACGCCGCGATCGAGACCGGCCTGCCCGGCTTCGGACTGGAGATGCTGGCCGACGTGACCCACGGCGGTACCTGGCACATCGGCGTTCTGGCTGCTCCGGGCATCCCCGAGATGCTGCTCGCCGGACGCGAGCGCGAGTTCCTGGCCGGCTATGCCTACCCTGCGATGAGCGTGACCGAGGGCGCGATCACCGCACAGGACATCGACGAGTTCACCCGGGCCTACTCACGCCCGGACGGCTTCCGTGGCGCGACCGGTCTCTACCGCTCCATGCTCCACGAGGGCGAGGAGATCAAGGACCTCGTCGCCCAAGAACAGCTGACGATGCCCGTCCTCGCGGTCGGCGCGGGCACCGGACAGTTCACCCACCGCACGATGGTTCAGGTCGCGCAGAACGTCACCGAAGCCCAGCTCGACGGCATCGGTCACCTCGCCGCGATCGAAGCCCCCGAAACGCTCGCCCAGACACTGCTCGACTTCTACCGAACACTCGACGGCTAACAGCTACAGCCCCAACCGGACCCAACGGCCCAGCTCGAGGGTACCTACCCGAGCTGGGCCGCGTTGCCACCAGCAGCCCCATGCAGCGATCCAGAAACCAGCGAGCGCCAGATCAACGCAAGCTGGCTCACGTCGCTATTTCAAGCCAGCCGAGTGGCCGGCTTCGTCCTGCTGCCATCGGCGACGGCGATGATGTTCCCGCTCCGCTGAAGCAGCCACCAGACGGTCGGCCCTCAGCGGCAACGGAGGCACCGTCAGCACGTCGAGGCCCGGGGCGGGCTCGCCGAAGTAGGCCCAAGCGCGCAGTGAGCGTGCGCTCGGGCATACTCTCAACCGAGTTCGGTGACGGTGGTGCGCAGTCCGTCTATGGCTTTGCGTGTGAGTTCACCCAGCTCCTGGTGGTTGTCTGGCGTGAGCCATGTGGTGTAGGCCTCCTTGAATGCGAGGACGCCTAGCTCCGCTGCGAGGCTGGCCGCCGAGTCTGGGACGCCACGCGCGCGTAGCGCGCCTGCCATGGCCGCGGCTAACCCGACCTGTTTGAGCGCGGAGCGTTCTTGGAGTTCGGTGCTGGTCGCGATGACGGCCTGAAGGCGTGGCGCGAGCTCGCGATTGAACGGCCCCATCGCCTCAGCCGCGCGCTCTAACCCTGAGGCGACCGCAGTTAGGGGCGTGGCAGCTGCTGGGGCTGAGGAGATGCCCTCAGCGCCCGGCGGCCGAGATCCCCCATCGCCCGGCGGCTGAGATCCGAGACCCTTCCCCAGGCTGATTCCGCCCGGATGCCATACCTGACCGACCGCGTGCAGCCCGGCTACCTGTCTGGTTCTGGCCTGGCTAGGGCAGGAGCTCGATGTACCCGTCCGTTCCATGAACGCGGATCCCCTGCCCATCCCGGATCAGCTGGGTAGCGTGCTCCACCCCCACGACGGCCGGCAAGCCGTACTCCCGTGCGATCACCGCGCCGTGGGTCATCAGGCCCCCCACCTCCGTCACCAGGCCCTTGATCGC
>PMOY01000040.1 GCA_003165655.1 Solirubrobacterales bacterium | reverse complement strand
CTGCCGAGCCGGCGGCTGACCGCCGCAGATAGCTCCGGGGCGACTCCTGCGAGGGCGGCGCCGATTCGCATCGCGCGGGGAGCGACGTCGACCTCCGCGCGGTCGCGCTCGATCGCCTCGATCACGGCGGCGGCGACCTGCTCCGGCGTCCGCGTGCCGACGCCGACGGGCAGGCACGCTCCCGAATCGGCAAACATGCCGGCGTGGCGGATGAACCCCGGCAGCACCACCGATACGCCGACGTCTGCTCCGCGAAGGTCCTCGCGCAGGCTGAGCGCGAAGCCGCGCAGGCCGAACTTGGTCGCTGAGTACAGCGACGAGGCTGGGCTCGCCGCCTTGCCCGAGAGCGAGGAGATGAAAACGAGGTGCCCGCGTCCCCGCTGCACCATCGCAGGCGCGAGGCCCCGGGCGAGCGCGATTGGCGCTCGTAGGTTCACTTCGATCGCACGGTCGATCGCTTGCTGCTCGTAGTCCAGCAGTGAGCCCGAGGCCGGGAGCGCCGCGTTGGCGACGAGAACATCAACCTCTCCGACCTCGACGATCAGCCGATTCACGTCGGATCGGCTCGCGAGGTCGCAAACGAGCGCCCGCCCGCCCGTCTCCTCCGCCAGCGGCTCGAGCACGTCAGCGCGGCGTCCGCTGAGCAGTAGCGTCGCGCCGCGCGCCGCGAACGCCCGCGTGATCGCCTGACCGATACCGCCCGTCGCGCCCGTCACGAGCACGTTCCCATCCACGAGACCCACGACCGCGAGTCTACGTCGTCAAGGAGCTTCGGTTGAGCTCCTAGGTCGTGGTGTAGCCGCGCGATGCCTTGTTGATCTCGCCGGCCTTCGTGAGCTGGCTCAGGCGGATTGAGACAGTTCCGGGATCGAGGTTCAGGCCCTTCGCGAGGTCACCAGCGGTGCTCCCCGCGTGCTCAGCCAGGAAGCCGATGATGCTCGCGTCGGTGTCGCCCTGACGGCTACGCGCGGTCGCGCGCCGATGGCTCGCGCGCCGCGCCGTCGCACGGCGCACCGAGCGGGGCGGAGCGCCTTCATGGTGATGCTGCGAAATTTCGGTTGGATCCTCCACTCGGGGCATGCGTGCTCCTCTGCTGGTCGGAATGCGGCAGCAGGGTAGACGATGCCTCCGGGGTGGTCGGGTGACGCCGTGAACCCCATACCGGCCCCGCAGTCAAAACCAGTAACCCTCGCCTCGCGCCTCGTGGCGCGGAACGCGCCGTCGGTGGCAATCGGACTTGGGTTGAGAATTCTGGCCGCAGGGCCAGCACCAGAACCGACAGTACTCCTATCTCGGGCGTTTATGTGCGCCAATGCCAATATTCCTTGGCAACTCCACGATAGGTCATTTGTGCCCTCGACCAGTGAGCTCGACCGAGTCGTTTCCGCCCGGCCACATTCGTCGGTTGTGCGCCTCGAAAGGGAGTATGGTCGATGTTGGGCCGTTATCGGCCGCTACTGCTCGATTCATCTCGCGCAGGCCCCCGGCGGGCACCACTTGCCTCTCGCTGACCTCACGGGCCGTTTCGTCCACTGCGACAGAAACGCCGTTACAAGCAGGACCACGACCCGCCCACAGCTGCGGAGGTCTTGGTTAGGAGGTCAGTCATGACGATCACGCGCGAGCCACTACGGCGCGCCATTGGACACTCTGAGAAGGCAAAAGGCGGGTACAGGTTCGGCCATGCCGATGACACTGTGCGCCGTACCCATGCATGGGAGCACGAGACCTTTGCGGAAGAACAAGCGCGATGGGAGCGAAGTGACCCTGAGTACGCCCGAATCTGTGAAAACGTCCGACAAGCACAGGGACTGGGTGAGGAAGCGTTACTACGCGCTGATGAAGTCAAGGCCGCATGGGACGCTCGCGTTGCGACACAGCGGCACGCGAGCGATGATGCCGAGAAGAAGGCACACCATGCATTGAAGGGCAGGATCCTTCTGTAGTCCATTTCGCGAGGGGCGACGGCGGGGCGGCAGCGGCGCGAGGCGACAGCGGCGCGAGGCGACAGCGGCGCGAGGCGAAGGCGCGCGAGGCGACAGCGGCAGCGGTGCGGGTCTGCCAACTAACATGTCGCCGGTTGCGGGCTTCTCGGCGATCATCCTGCAGGCTTGCCGTCGCGGCGTTCGTGTGTGGGGCGCTTGCGTGCTCGCCGGTGGCGCGCGCGAGGCAGGTGCTGCTCGGCCACTCGGTCCAAGGGCGCCCGATCACTGCGCAGGTCCTCGGCCCGGATAGCGCGCCGAGGAAGATTCTCTTGGTCGGCTGCATCCACGGGAACGAGTGCGCGGGCGTGGCGATCCTGTCGGCGTTGGCGCGCCGACCGGTCCCGCGGGGGATTCAGCTGTGGCTCGTTCGCGAGCTGAACCCAGATGGCACCGCTGCCGACACGCGCCAGAACGCGGACGGTGTGGACCTGAACAGAAACTTCCCGTTCCAGTGGGAGCCGGTCTCTAACCCGACGTATTACTCGGGCCCGCGTCCGCTGTCAGAACCTGAGACGCGCGCCGCGGTCAAGCTCATAGGTCGGATCAAGCCGGCGGTGACGATTTGGTATCACCAGCACGAAGACCTCGTCGACATGGCTGGGGGCGATCGCGGCATCGCCAGGCGTTACGCGCACCTCGCCGGTCTGCGCGCGACGTGCCTCCCGTTCCTGCCCGGTACCGCTCCCGGTTGGGAGAACCATACCTTCCCGGGTACCACATCGTTCGTGGTCGAGCTTCCCGCAGGCGCGGTTGCCTCGGCGGCGCTTGCCCGCCACCTCCGGGCGATCCGGAGCGTAGAGAGCGGCGAGCACGTCGGCTCGAGCACGGCATGCGGCCCCTAAGTGCCACCGGGCGGAGGCGCAGCTCTCGTGAGGTCTCCCTGACCGATGCAACGCTGGCGATGTCCGGCATCGACTGGATCGGGCTCGGCAACGACGGCATCCATCGGCAGGACTCCTACGAGCTCTACCGCGTGACCTGATCCGAACCGTTCACGCGAGCGATTCCGGCTCGTGCCCCTCAGCCGCACTCGCGCGCATCGGTCCAATGTGACGGCGAAGGATCGTGTAGGCGATCCCGCCACCGGTCAGCGGCACAAGCAGTCCGATCGCCTGGTGGAGCAGGACGGCGGCGATCGCGGCGTTGTGGCCGACGCCGTAGAGGATGAGCATCCCCGCCATGCCGCCAATCGTGCCGACCGCGGCGGGCAGGGGAATCGATCCGCCGAGCGCGCCGATGATGTAGGCCATGACGACCACCGCGAAGCCGGGAGTCGGGTGGGCGTGGACGGCAAAGAACGCGCTCCAGAGGACAAGCACGTCGAATCCGAGGTAGGCCATCACCCCGAGCACGCTCGTCCAGCCGCCGCCGTGAAAGAGGAGCCGATTGGTGTCCTCGACGGCGTCGGCGAGCGTGGTGATCGAGCTGGCGACCTTCGGGTGCTTGCCGCGCAGCCGCTCGGCATAGCCGCCGGCGCGGCGAGCGATGAGCAGCGCGACCGTGACCCCGGTCGCCGCGAGGACCGCCGGCACGAGCGTCAGCAGGAGATTGTGCTCGCCGGCGAAAATGCCCGTCGCGAGGCCGACACCGAACACCATCAGCGCCAGCGCGTCGACGGCGGTGTTGAGAAAGCTGAGGTTGAACTCGCGCTCGGCGATCAGCTTGGTAGGCATGCCGAAACGGTGCAGGATCCAGGCTCCCACTCCGAGGCCGCCCCACGCACCACCGGGGACGACCAGGCCACCTCCCAGCTGAGCCCAGGCGACACGGTCGTCCGTTCGCCGGCCGCGCCGATCGCGGCCGAGCACGTTCTCCGGGTCGACGATCGCGCGCCAGGC
>PMOY01000257.1 GCA_003165655.1 Solirubrobacterales bacterium | reverse complement strand
GACGAGCAGGTGTGCATCGTCACCGTCGGCGGGTCGGGGGTCGGCGAGGCACTGCTCCAGCGCGCCGTTGCGGCATTACCCCACGCGCGGGAGCGCGACAGTCGTCTGAGGATGGTGGCGGTCGCCGGTCCGCGGATCGATCCAGCGCGGATCCGACGGCAGGAAGGGCTCGAAGTTCTCGCGTTCGTCCCCGACCTGCAACGCCATCTCGCGGCGTGTGACGTCGCGATCGTCCAGGGAGGCCTCGCCACGGCAATGGAGTTGACGGCCAATCGACGACCGTTCGTGTACGTGCCGCTCGAGCGCCATTACGAGCAGCTGATCCACGTCCACCATCGCATCCGCCGCCATCGCGCGGGAATCTGCGTACGCTTCGCGGACGCCGGGCCCGAGCCGCTGGCACAGGCGATTGTCGAGCAGCTCCAGGCGCGGACCGACTACCTGCCAATCGACGCGTCGGCTGCCGAGCGTGCCGCGAGCCTGATCGCAGAGCTGCTCTGAGATGAGGCGGCCCCGCCACCCCGATGAGCAGGGGCACGTTGAGAACGAGGGCGTGCGGATCTTCTACGAGCTCTACGAGCACGAGCCGCCAACGATGCTGCTGATGCCCCCTGTGGCTTTCGCCCACTCGAGGCTCTGGAAGGGCCAGATCCCTTACCTCAGCCGTCACTTTCGCGTGCTGACCTTCGACGGTCGAGGCAACGGCAAGAGCGACAGGCCATCGGATCCGGCCGAGTACGGACCAGAGCAGTTCGCCGCAGACGCGCTCGCCGTAATGGACCAGACCATGACGGACCGCGCGATCGTTGCGGTGCTCGGGCCTCGCTCGATCTCCGCGCTGCGCGTCGCGGTCGATCACCCCGACCGGGTCGCGGGCCTCGCGCTTCTCGCGCCGGACCTATTCGCTGAGCGGGAATTCGCCGACGCGTGGCGCGCCGCGCCAGACGACCCACACTCCGGATTCGGCGCCTTCAACCCACACCTGATGCGCTCAGACTGGCCGAGCTTCCTCGACCAGTGGTCGCGCGTCATGTTTCCCCACCCCCATTCCAGCCGCCAGATCGAAGACACGATCGCCTACGGCATCGAGACGGACGGCGAGAGGTTCATCGCCTCCACGATTGGCAACCGGTACCCCCGGCGCGCAGAGGTCCTAGACCTCGCGCGGCGACTCCCCTGCCCGTGCGTAGTCACACAATGGGGAGCGCCGATGTGGCCAGCGCGAACGAGCGAGGTTTTTGCACAGGCCGCCGGATCCTCGCTCGTGGTGTTCGAGGGCCTCGGACCCCAGGTCGGCGCTCGCTGGCCCGTAGCCCTCAACCTATTCCTACGCGAATTCGCCGAATCGATCCGAGAAGAACGCGATCCAAACTACCGGCGCTGGAACGCAGATTCAGACGCCCGCTCTTCGGGCTTGCGATAGTGCCCGCGAGTCCCGTCCGCAGTGCTCTGTTGAACGAAACGGAGAGAGTTCTAGCCGCCGCCCCGGCTGAGTGCCGCGTTCACCTCAGAGCAGTGCTGGGGTCCGGAAGTTCCTGACTCGGTTCAGGGGTGTCGGTCTGGACGTCGCGTTGGAGGCGACCACGGGCTGGCGGTTCGTGGTCGAGGAACTTGACCGAGTTGGCGCGGAGGCGCACTTGGCGGAGCCGGCCGAAACGAGCGGCCTGAAAGGCAAGAAGAAGCGCGCGGACTGACTGGGCTGATGCCAGGCACCTGCGCGAGCTGCTTTTTGATCGGGCGCCTCCCGGAGTCGTGGATCGCGCCCGCGCATCTCCTGGACCTCCGCGCCCGCGTGCGGTGCCGGCACACGCTGGTGGAGCAGTTCTCGTCAGCGTCGAATATGCCCGGCAGCGCGCCGAAGATCCCGACCAACCACGCCCGGACCTAAGAGGATTACGGCGATGGCATCGACCACTCGGTCGACTTCGTGGAGCGTTGCTCAACGCGGTGGGCAACGCGCTGAACGGCTGAGCGCAGGTCTACTCCGTTCGCGCGCTACGAACAGGCGTATTTCATCCTCGGGCGCCTCCGCTCAGTCACTCGAGGTCGGGTTCCGTGATTCCGTCGGGGGTGAGGAGGAACAGTTCGATTTCGATGTCGGGGCCGACGTGATGGTTTGAGAAGAACGCCAGCACATGGCGACCGGACAGGCGCTGGACCGCGTTGATGAACTTGTGCTGCATGGCGTCTTGGAACGCGTTGCGGGTTTCTTGGACCATCGTGGTCCGTTGGATCTCGATCATTGTCTTCTCAACATCGGTGTAGACGCCTCCAAGGACGCAGGCGAGCAAGTCATCGCCGAGCATCAAGGTTCTTGCCGTCACCGGCTCGCGGTGGTGATAGCGCTGATGAAACGCGACCATCGCTTCGGTCACGGCGACGAGTAGCTCATCGCCTGTGAGGACACTATCGGGGGCCGGCATGCGGCCTTCTCTCTCGTCCTCCGAATGGGTTCGCGCGCGAGGCAGAAGGGCGAGAACCAAACGAGCACCTGTCACCATAGCGCCATCGCGGACTTCGTCCGGGAAGCAGCCGCTGCTGCCGTCAACTCTGCCGATGATCCGGCCTCGCCGCAGGTCGTCGAGAACGGCCGGCGGCGCGCTCGGAGACGGTTGGGATCGCGACTATGCCCGCCTCGTCG
>PMOY01000049.1 GCA_003165655.1 Solirubrobacterales bacterium | reverse complement strand
ACCCGAAGCACAACACCTAGGCTCTGGGGCTCAGGAAGGGGCCCCGCTCGATTCCGGCAACGATGAGGAAGAACCGCACAGGCTCTCCGCTGATGTAATTGTTTACGCTCGCTCAGAACGGCAGCCGGCCGAGCCTCATCTGCGCGGGCACCGTATGAGCCGTTTGGCGACCGATGATTTCTCAGCGGGCCGGCGGTCTAAAGATCCCATGACACCAACTACCTGCCATATGTCAATATCGCTTGACGGATTCGTCGCGGGCCCTGATCAGAGCCGCGAGAATCCGTTGGGTATCGGTGGCCTCGAACTCCACCACTGGCACGTGGATGAGCCGCTCCACGAAGCTGACGCCCGCGCCCGGAATGAGCTAATGAGGCGCCGCGGTGCGTATGTCATGGGCCGCAANNGACGAGCCGCCATATCACGCGCCGGTGTTCGTCCTCACCCACTATCCGCACGAGCCAATCGAGATGAACGGCGGGACGACGTTCCACTTCGTAACCGAAGGATTCGACGCCGCGTTCGAGCGCGCGACAGCAGCGGCCGACGGGCTTGGGGTCGACATAGCCGGCGGCGCCTCCACCGTCCGCCAGGCGCTCGCCGCAAGCGTGATCGACGAGCTTATGCTCGACATCGTTCCAGTCCTGCTCGGTACCGGCGAGCGGTTGTTCGACGGTGTGGAAGACCCCGGCTTCGAACCGCTCGCGATCATCCATTCCCCGCACGCGACACACGTGCGCTACCGCGTCGGCGGCTGACTCGATCGACACCCGAGCAGGTCTGACCACGCTCCGATCCGAGCGTCTCGCAAATCGCCAAACCCGCGCATCGGCTGCTTGCAGACTCCTGGCTAACGATCGGGTCGAAGTGGCAGTCCGCGGCGAGCCGAGCTGGCTCCAGCAGCGGACGAGCACCGGGGCTTCTCGCTGCCCCCAGGGCGTCACTTGCGCTTTCGCCCTGCGACGAGCGGGGGCTCGCTTCCGCCGTCGCGTGAACGGGGCAGGCGTAGAAACGGTGCGACCATTGCCGGAGCCTCGCCGATCGCCGGAAGATGTTATGTCCCGGTTGGCGTGAGGTTGGTTTGAAGGTGGTCGGTCCTCCGCGTCGAACGGCGGTGTAGGCGCGCGCGGATTGCGGCCGCGCGGCCGGCCAATTCGAAGAGGAGGTACCGACCGTGGCCCACGGTATGCGATGGGTGGTCGTGCTGGACGCTGCCCGCGTCGGGGTGGGTGTGTTGCTTGATGTCAGAGGCGCCTGGAAGGGAGAGGAGCGGTGATGGCTGTTGTGATGGGTTTGGATCAGCATCGGGCGCAGATCTCTGCTGAGTGGATCGACACGATCACCGGGGAGATCTCGCGCGCGCGAGTCGCGCCGGCCGACCGCGCTGGGGTCCGGAAGTTCCTGGCGCGGTGCATGGGCGTCGGCCTGGAGGTTGCGTTGGAGGCGACGACGGGCTGGCGGTTCGTGGTCGAGGAGCTCGACCGGGTCGGCGCCGAGGCGCACCTGGCGGAGCCGGGCGAGACGAGCGGCCTGAAAGGCAAGAAGAAGCGCGCGAAGACTGACTGGGCTGATGCCAGGCATCTGCGTGAGCTGCTGTTGATCGGGCGCCTACCGGAGTCGTGGATCGCGCCCGCGCATCTCCTGGACCTCCGCGCTCGCGTGCGGTGCCGGCACACGCTGGTGGAGCAGCGCACGGAGTGCCAGCGACGGATGCACGCCGTGCTCTACCACCACGGCTGCCCGCAAACCCGGAAGCTGCTCACGCTCGAGAACCGCGAGTGGATCGCCGCTCTGAAGCTCCCCGCGGCGGCACGCGAACAGCTCACGATCGCCTTGGAGATGATCGACGCGCTCGACATTCAGCTCGGCCCGTTCGATCTCTCGCTGCGCGAGTACGCCCGCAAGCAGCCCGGCTGCCGGACGCTGATCGAGAAGATCTACGGCATCGGCGAGCTGACATCGGTCACGATCCTCGCCGAGCTTGGGGACACCCGGCGGTTCCAGAACTCGCGCGACGCCGTCCGCTACTCCGGCCTGGACATCACCGTCTACCAATCAGACCAGCACCGCTCCCGAGGGCATCTCTCCCGGCAAGGACCGCCCGCGCTGCGCTGGGCGCTCTACGAAGCCGCGCAAGCCGCGCGTCGCCCCAGCAGCCCCGACCGCCCCTACAACGACCAGCTCGCCAAGCGGATCGGCGGAAACCGCGCCTGCATCGCGATCTCGCGCAAGCTCCTGAAGCGCAGCTACCACCTCCTGCGCGAGCTCGGCGATCAAGCCCTGGAACCCATCGCCACCTGAACTACCTGAACCTGTCACGCGGCAAGCCCAAAGATCAAACGATGAACCGCGGCCAGCTCCCGCCACCCTGCTGCCGACCCCACCCGGGGAACTGCCCTGCAAGACTGAGCGGCCGCACACCATCTGCCGGAACACCCCACCACATCATGTACCCGACCGGTAGCCAACCCGCGTCGAGGACCAAAGTAAGCCTGGGCGTCCGCGGACACACCCCTGTCCCCCAACGCGCGCACGCACCCCCCGAACGTGTCGCCAGCCCACCCAACGACAATCAACCGCTTGACAGGACCCGCCGAGACAAGCAAGCAGGCACGCGGCGCCAGCACCGCTTGAGCGGCAAAGCGGTCGTCTGCCGAGCTGCTGTCGTCCTCGCTGCGCGTCATTCAGATGTCGCCAACCCAATCGTGAGCTCAGCGACGCGGCGGCGAGCGAAGCAATCGTCAGCCGACACCCTGACCGGCGCTGCCGCTCTGGCCTGTCGGCGTCGAGGCTCCTCGCAACAGCGGATCGGTGGGTCGCGCTGAGCGATCGCGAGCTTGGGGTGTTCGGCGCGCAGTGGCTTCGAGGGACTTGATGACGTTGAGCCGGCTGGATACGCTGCATCTCATGGGTGGCGTTCGGGCCGGCGCGCAGTGCGGTGTTGAAGACCCACGGTCCCTGCGGTCCGCGAAGCCATCCGTGCGGCCCGCGCAGGTTGGCGACCGCGGGAGTCGCTTGCTGCTCGGGGTGACCGCCCTGCGCGCTGGTCGACCGCCGACTCCGGACATGATCGGAGTTGTTCAGAGCGCGGTCGGCAATCGTGGACTGCAGCGATGGCACGCCGGCGAGCCCCCGCTAGACGGGCGCGCGCCAGAGACGAAAGGTCGCGTACTCGCCCGCAAGAGCGGGCTCCCGCCCGATCAGCAAGCTCAACGATACGCGGGGCAGGCAGCCCAGCTGCTGCTGCCCCCTTCGCCGAACCACCTCGGCGCGGCAATGTTGTACACGCGTGCCTTCTCCAAGCTGAAGCGGTTTGACTTCGCCTTGCAGGCCGCGCTCGGGTTCGACACCGCAGGTGATGCCAGCAACGCAGTGTTGTGGTTCCGGCGGGCGATCGAGACGCCGACTGGGGACGGCGATCGAGGGGACGTGCAGCGCATCGCCACAGAGGCACTGACCCGTCTTCAGAGGACTGGGACTCCGAGGTATCGCCACACCATCCCAGTCAAGCTGGACTACACCCTGATGACCAAAGCCACCCTGACCAAGCTCAACCCGGCCTGGCAGAAGCAGGACATCACGAGCTTCAAACGCTCGGGGCGGACGAAAGAGGAGGTCAGCGCAGCTGACGTCCTCGTCCAGCAACGCGCAACCCTGGAGAAGGAACGCCTGGCGGCGGGCAGTGATGCCGTGGCCATCGCTGCCGCAGAGGACCGCTTCCGCCAGGCGCTCGGAAAGCTGAAAGTCGTGGAGGGGGACGTACCGGGTTACCGCGTGCAGTACCTCCGAGCGGTCGCCGAGCGCCAGCAGTTCCAGCTTCGCGGGAACGGGGGCAATCTGCTGCAGGCCGGGAACCCGTACGACACCACCGCTTGCTACAGCAAGGAAGCCGGTACCGGTTGGGCGATCTTTGTGATGTCACCTGACGGCGAGCTCTACGCCAGCGAGCATAAGGTGGGTCGATTCCATCACTCGAGCTTCCTGGCTGGAGGTGACGCGGCCGCCGCCGGAGAAATCAAAGTGGTCGCCGGTAAGGTGAGGGGTCTGACGAATAAGAGCGGCCACTACGCGCCCAGCTATCAGCATACGGGTCAGGTTCTCGCCGAGTTGAGAGACCTCGGGCAGGACCTGAGTCTCGTCGAGCTAATCCTTCACGTTGGGAACAAGGTCCGTTGGAAAACTGCAGCGGCTGGATTTCTGGCGCTCTATTCAGCCGATCCCCAGGGTCCGGCCAGAGCAGTCTCAAAGTTGTGGGACGAGGGGGAGAGTGATCAAGTCCAGGTAGTTGTCTGATGTGGTGTCACGGGACGGGCCTGTCGGCGGGTACCCCGGCAGTTCACTCGGCACATCGGCCGTAGCTGCTCACGGTGGCAGGCATCAGGACCCGCTCCGCGAAGCCGGTCGCGTCAGGACCGCCATCCTCGGGCTGCTACTCGCGATGCCGTGGGTCGTCGAGACGGCCTGGGCGAAACCGAACACTTTGACGTCGGCGCCTGACGATTGCTTCGCTCGCCGCGGCGTCGCTGAGCTCGCGATTGGGTTGGCGACGTCAGGATCACCCCAATCGAACAAACTGATGCGGACGATCGGATTCGAACGACGGCGCGGCGGCCAGCCTCCGGAGAGGGCGGCGCGCGTCCGGGCCTCGTTGAGGACCTGTCCGGCGTGAGAGAACCCGGCGACCGCGTCGGCCAAAGCTGCTACCGCCTCATCACGACTGCCCTCTGCGGTCAGAACAGCCGCCCGCGCCTCCGCCAGCGCGGCTGCCCTCGGGCCGCCCACCCACAGGCGTTTCGTGCCTTCGGCCCGCGCTAGGAAAGATCGAGCTCGAGCAACGTCCCCTGTTCTGGCATACCCGATCGTCGCCGCGATGTAGAGTCCAGCTGGGCAGAAGATGCAGACGGGCGCGTCGTCGAGAAATGCCTCAGCCTCCTCCACCACCGCCACCGCCTCCTGCGGCTCTCCGGCGGCACGCACCATCACCTCGTAGACGAGATACAGGAGGTGGAAACCGATCGGCGAGAAACGCGCGAGCTCCAGCGATTCCGCAAGCAACCGGTGAGCGCCCGCGGGGTCGCCACGCTCCAGTGTCGTCTCGGCGAGGCGAAGGAGGGCGAGCGACTCCCCACCGGCGGCACCCGCCAGCCGGCTCAGCGCGACCGCCTCACTCAGCTGTGCTTCGGCGCCTTGCAGCTGGCCGGCAAGAAGCTCGATCTCGCCCAGCACCGTGGCGGCGAATGCCTGCCCGCGCCGCGCCCCTGAGGAATCGGCGGCGACACGAAGGTCCCGCGCGAAAACCGCAAGCTCATCGTACGGTTGGCCGCTGTGCAGTAGGTACTCGCTGACGCACAGGTGCGCGTCAAATACGCTCCTCGCGAGTTCGGGCAGATGGCTTGTGTTCTGGAGCGCGAGTCCGACATCGCCGATCCAGTCATCGCCACTGTGCGCGAGCAGTACCTCGAGCTGCGTCGCTTCGAAGCGCTCGGGACCCAGCCCCGCCGCTTTCATCAGTGGCCGAGCCTGCTCCGCCGCCCGTCTCACGCCATCAAGATTGCCAGCGCACCACTCGACGAAGCCGCGCGTAAGCGCGCGCCGAGCACAGTCAACCGGCGCCTTCGCGTCGGCGGCGTTGAGCACCCGGACGGCAGACGCAAGATTTCCGGCTACTAGGTAGGCCCGCCCCTGCCGTATCTGCAGCGCTGCCCTTCGATCCATGCTCGCCACGGAAAGCGCATCGTCGTAGGCGGAAGCGGCTCGGGGATCACCGGTGGACAGCAGAAGCTCCGCTCGGAGGGCTAGCAGCTCCTCCACCTCGCCGCCTCCTGCGTGAGGCAAAGCTCGCTCCACGAAACCGAGCGCATCGGCGTAGGCGGCCACGTTCGCGGCGTCCCGCGCGGCGCGCAGCAGCCAGGGCACCGCCTCGCCAGCCCGACCGCCCGCAATCAGATGACCGGCCACCCGCGCCGGTGCCGCGTCCGCAGAGGCCAGTCGCTGGGCCGTCTCCCGGTGGGCAACCAAGCGCCGGTGGTCGGCAAGCGAGCGCACGAGCGCCTCGCGTACAAGCGGGTGGCGAAACCGGTAGGTGCCATCACCCCCCTCGAGCACACCAGCCGCAAGCGCCGAATCCAGCGCGGCGAATGCGTCATGCTCTTCGAGCCCGACCAGGCTGGACAGCTCGTCGACCGTAACTTCGCTGCCGGCAATCGCGATCCGCGCGAGCACGCCTACCAACGTTGGCTCCAGACGCGCCAGACGGCTGTCGAGAATCTCGTAGACACGGCCTGGGACCTCGACCGCCCCCTTCGAATCGACCGTCGCCGCCAACTCCTCAGTAAAGAACGGGTTGCCGCGCGCCAGCGCGAAGATCGCTTCAGCCGTCCGTTCGGCCACGGGCCGATTCAAGACTTGCTCCGCGATCGTCCGGGAGGCCTCGCGATCGAGAAGGGCCAGCACGATCTCGCTCGTGACCAAGTGTTGCTCAAACAGACCCGAGCGCGCCCGATCGAGCGCTGAGATCCGGGGCCGATCGCGAAACGACATCACGATCAAAAGCCGCTGATAGCGCGCCGTCCGCGCGAGATAGTGCAGAGCTGAAGCGTCGCCTCGTCGGCAGCATGAAGGTCATCAAACAGGAGGACCGCTCCGCGCTCCCCGGCGGCTCGCGCGAACACCGGCGCCACGCTCGAGAAGATCCTTTGCCGGTCCGCCCTGGGCTCTGGATCGGTCGGCTGCGGCCGGCGACGCCGCGGTCACCCGAGCCAGCTCGCCCTGAGCCGCGCTCGTCAACGAAAAGGCAAGGTCAGGCCGCGCGTCCAAGAGACGATCGAGCGCCTCCACGATCGGCGCGTAAGGAAGCGGCCCCTCCTCCTCGGGCGCCGCGCCGCGCATGGTCGACCACGACGACGACGACGCCTCCGCCAACAGCGCCTCACACAGGCGGGTCTTACCCACACCCGGCTCGCCACTGACCATGAGAACTCCCCCGCGTCCCTCGGACGCCTGTCTCCACGCAGCCCTAGCGATCGCGAGCTCAGAATCACGACCCACCATCGGAGACCGCACCGGTACCGGCGCCACCGCAGCCGGACCCCGACTGACCTTCTCGTGGAGAGCAAGCGTCTCCGCCCCCGGCTGCAACCCGACCTCGGCCAGTGCAGCCTTCAGACGCTCGAACTGGCGCAGCGCAACAGAACGATTGCCAGCATCGGCGTATCTGCGCATCAGCGAGCGATGCGCCTCCTCATCCGCGGGCTCCTCAGCCACCACCTCCTCCCAGCGACCACGGGCCCGCGACGACCGCAAGTACGCCAGCCTCAGCCGCTCGCGCGCCTCACTCGCCCACTCGGCATACCAATCCTCAGGCAACAGCTCCCCGCTGTACAGGGCCGGATCATCCTCGGCCTCAAAGCGCTCAACATCCGTCTTCACCAACGCCCCCGGTGCCAGCGCGACCCGCCCTCCGTGAACCACCATGGCATCCGATTCGCCAATCGCGCGGCGAGCGAAGTGCGCCGCCTTGTGCAAGTTCGCCAACGCCGCGTCATACGGCAACTCCGGCCAAAGGGCCTCGATCACCTGCTCGCGGTGCAGCCGATGCTCACGCGCCAGCGCAAGCACCTTCACCAGCTCTGCGCCACGACGGTGCTGCCAAGCCTCCTGAGGCACAAGATCGCCATCCCGCAACACCTGAAACCCACCCAGCAAGCGCACCTCGAGCCACTCCATCAGACGATCTTCTCTCCCAACGACGACGCGCGCAAGAGCGCGACAATGAACAGTCCAGCCGGCGCCCAGCGCGACGAGCACCTCGGCGTTCCTCGAGCGGCTGCCCTGCTTTATCCCGAATTCGGGATAATCCCTTGGCGCGGAAACGGGGGCGGCACGTGTCTCGCGGCGCCAGTGACGGCACTCGGTAGAGCTTTGCACGCGGGAGTAATTCGGTATCACCGTGGACGGCCGGTCCGGCAGCCTCCCGGAGAGTCGTCCTGTCCAGACTCGTGCATCCCGCGATATCGTCGCAGTGTGGACCGCGCCGAGCTCCAGACGATTCAGCGCCCGCTCAAGGAGCGCTACCGCAGCGAGCCAGCGTCCGCGCTCGTGACCCTGACCGCAACCGGGGAGCTCGACGAGCAGGCTATCTCATGCTCCGTTGCGACCGGCAGGGCCCTCGTTGAGGCAGGGCTCCATCCGGCGACGGGCGGATCAGGCGCGCTGGCCTGCTCCGGTGACATGCTGCTTCAGGCGCTCGTCGCGTGTGCCGGGGTGACGCTGAGGTCGGTCGCCACGTCGCTGGAGATTGCGGTGTCGGGGACCGTCAGGGCCGAGGGTGATCTCGACTTTCGCGGGACGCTCGGCGTCGACAAGACCGGCGACGCGCCGGTCGGTTTCCGCGCCATCCGGCTCATCTTCGACCTGGACAGCTACGCGAGCGAGGAGCAGCTCGAGAAGCTGCTCGCGCTCACCGAGCGCTACTGCGTCGTCTACCAGACGCTCACGAGCGGCGTTGCCGTCAGCATCGATCACTCCCCGTAGCAACGGTCACGGTCGCAGGCTGAGTATCCGCGGATCCGCGACGCTTCTGGCATTGGCAACATCGCCGAGCCGGGATGGACCCACGCGCCACCCGCTCCCCGGAACCAGAGACCCGAACCGGGCCGCGCCTCGGCGGCACCCGCTTTCGCACCGCGACGCGGACCCCCTCGCGGGCTGACGTGCCCTGCATCGCGCGGAAAGCTCGCATCAGCGGGCGATTGCTCTCACCTCTCGCCCCGCCTCGGAGCTCGCCACTGCTGCGGCGACATCTCGATCGTGCGCGCGCTGGCCGCCGACAGCCCGAGCGGGGCCGGACCGCCGCCTACGTCCGACTTGGTTCTGCGTAGGAAGCGCCGCAATTCTGCCCACGGAGGCCTCCGCCCCGCCATCGGCGATCGGGAGGACTGAAGAGACTCGGTACCAGGAGCGTCAGGCGCTGTTGCCAATCGTCTGAATCGCCGCGAACCTGGGCCGTGATTGACAGTGTGCCCGCTTTCAGCGTACCTGGCCGCGATTGTGGGCACGAGCGCTGTTGCTTCTCGCTTGGCCGGCCGCGGCCGGACTGTCCCGCGATGTGCTGTTCCCGTCTTGTAACCCTAGGACGGCTACCACTTCGAGCTACTGTGGTTCATCCCGTGCCCGACCTCTCGCAGTGACTTGACGCACGGAGGCACAGATGTTCGGCCGTAAGCGCGAAGCCGGCGTGCCCCGGCGGGCGGTCTCCGCGCTGATCGCGACGGTCCTGGCCTTCGGAGTGGGAGCGGCGATCGTGGCGATCACCGCTGGAAGCTCAGATCGGGAAGTGACGTGTGGCGGGGGCTCGACGGTCGGCGCGGGCGCGAGGATCGTTGCTGCGGCAACCCCGCTGCTCGGCAGGTCCCAGTACCTGCGGTTGGCCGAGCAGGGGATCGCGCACACGTCGATGTGGTGGGACCGCAAACTTCACTGGTACTGCGACGCCCTGAGTGATCACAAACGGAAGCCGCTCGCCACCGTCTGGGATACCAACGGGCTGTTCGAGGCGCTTGACGAGGTCGCCCTCGCGGACCCGACCGCACATAACCTCGACGCCGTGAAGTCGTTTGCGAACTACTCCCAGCCCTATTGGAACCCCGACCTGGAGCCGCATCCGGGCTTCTCTCCCTATCCCGGCGACCGTGGTCGCCACCAGGAGACGTTCTACGACGACAACGGCTGGCTCGGGCTCGCCTTCCTCGATGCCGATCTCGCAACCCACTCACGTCGCTACCTGCACGACGCCGAGCGCGCGTTTTCCTACATTGCAGCCGGAGGATGGGACAAGGCCGCTGGGGGCGGGATGTGGTGGACCAACCAGCACCAGTGGCGTTCCGGCGAGGCGCTCGCAGCGGACGCTGATCTAGCCGCGCGCCTCTACCACGCGACGGGCGAAGTCGCGTACCTGAAGCGCGCCCAGACCTACATCGGCTGGGCCAACAAGCACCTCAGGCAACCCAACGGTGTCTACATCAGAACCGCGAGCACCCCCTACCCGCACCTCACGTTGACCACGACGAGCACCCCGACGCCCACCCTCGCGCCCACCAAAGGCACGGTCTTCACGAAGCTTCCACCGTGCGGCACCAAGAACCGATGCGCCGTCCGAAGAGGCAATCCTCACCCAGGCAAGATTCGACCGTGCGCGGCCAACCACCAATGCGTCATCCGAGGAGGGAATCCTCATCCAGGCAAGCCGGTGATGGTAGCGATGCCGCATGACGGAGAAGGAGCGATGCTGTCGGCGATGGTGACGCTCTGCCAGGCGACCCGCGACCACTCATGGTGCTCGGAGGCGGAGAGACTGGCGAATGCCGAAACGGTATGGCTGGCGCCGTTCACCGACGGTCCACAATACGACTCGATCCTGATACGCGGCCTCCTGAACCTGTACACGGTCGATCACCGGCCCCGCTGGTACCGGTTCGCAGCAGAGCTGGCAGCCCTGATCGTCAAGAATGCACCCACATCGTCCGGCGTCTACCTGCGCGGCTGGGACGGCGCTGCGGTTCCGGGCGCCTCTCCCGGAATGCTCCGCACCGACGCCGGCAGCATCAGCGTGTTCGCCGACCTGGCCACCGTGACCCCACCAACCTGACGTCGCCCCCGTGGCGCGCGATCCAACGCGCCCCGTGTTCGCCGAGATTCGCGTGCCACCACCGCGTCCGTGCAGTAACTCGCCTGATCGGATGATTGAGTCGCGACGCTGTCTCAGGTTTCCTCGGTTTCCTCGGGATCTGAGTGGGCGAGAATCGCTTGATGCGCTTGCCGAGCGAGCTTGACGTGCTGAGGCTGCGCGACTTCCGGCTCGTGTTCGGAGCTTCCGTCGCGTCGCTGGTGGGCGATGGTGTCGTGCCGGTGGCGTTGGCGTTCGCGGTTCTTGATCTCACCGGTTCGGCTACCGATCTGGGGATCGTGCTGGCGGCACGGGTTGTGGCGCTCGTCAGCTCGCTCCTGGTTGGTGGCGTCGTCGGGGATCGTGTGGGCCGGCGCGCGGTGATGGTCGCGGCGGATCTCGTGCGGCTTGGCGCTCAGGCCGCGATCGGTGTGCTGCTCGTGAGCGATGACGCGACGATCGCGGAGATGTTCGTGTCGCAGGCGCTGATCGGAGCGGCTTCGGGATTCTTCAATCCGGCCGCTAGCGGGCTGATCCCGATGGTCGCGGGCGATCGCCTGCAGCAGGCCAACACGCTGAAGGCGATGGCGATGGCGGCGGGGAACATCGTCGGGCCGGCGATCTCCGGCGCGCTCGTCGTCGCGACCGGTCCCGGCGCTGCGCTTTTGATCGACGCCGCGAGCTACGGAATCAGCGCACTGCTGCTCGCTCGCGTGCACGTCACGGCGCCCGCCCCTGCACCACGACAGCGGTTCGGTGTCGAGCTGCGTGAGGGCTTCGCGGAGGTTCGGAAACGCACGTGGGTGTGGTCGATCATCGCCTGCTCCGCGTTCTGGAACATGCTCGCCGCGTTCAGCGTGCTCGGACCGGTGGTCGCCAAGGATTCGCTCGGTGGACCGGCGGCGTGGGCGGCGATCCTCGCCGCCGAAGGGATCGGTTGGCTCGCCGGCGGTGTTGCGCTGCTTCGCGTCACGCCGCGCCGCCCGCTCGTCGTAGCGTCGGCCGCGAGCGCTGTCGCGGTTGTGCCGACGGTGCTACTTGCCGTCCCTGCGCCGCTCGCGGTGATCGTGGTCGCCGGCCTGTTCGCCGGGGTCACATCGATGCTGTTCAACACACTGTTCGAAACGACGCTGCAACGGCACATCCCCCGGCACGCGCTGTCCCGCGTCAGCTCCTATGACTGGTTCGGGTCGCTCGCGCTGCAACCGATCGGGCTCGCGCTGATGGGACCGCTCGCCAGCGCGGTGGGTGTCTCGGCAGCGCTGTACCTGTGCGCGGGCCTGAAGCTCCTCACCCTCTGCTCGCTGCTCGCGGTAAAGGACATCCGCACGCTCGGACCGTTCCCCGAAGGTCCCGCCGCGGCAGCTGCGAGCGCCGAGCTGGTGAACGAACGGGCTGGTGCGTGAGGCACCCGGCCAAGCTCCCGCGGGGTCGCGCCTGCACGCGTGGCGACGTCCACGATGAGGCTCGAGGGCATCGACTGCGAGATCCGCCGGAGCGCGAACGGGGCCCGCACGATCGCCTACCCGACGGTGGTCGGCCGGCTCTGGGCCTGAGCCGGACCGGGGGAAGCGCGGACGCTTCCTCGCTCGCCTTCGACCTCGAGCCAGCCCGTACTCCGCGCTGCCGATCTGATGCCCAATTTGCAAATCGCCCCGTGACGAGCTATCCAGCTAACAAAAAACTCCCCGATTAACAGGGAGTTCCTCCGAAGCGGCTGAAGGGACTCGAACCCTCGACCTTCTGCATGGCAAGCAGACGCTCTAGCCAACTGAGCTACAGCCGCGAACGCGGCCGAGTATAGCCCGCAGTCGGTGGATCAGGCTCCGGCCGCGCCGCGGTCGCCTCGGACGCTGTCGTGACTGGCGAACGGGTCCTGATCGCAGTCAGACGTTGGTTGAGACCGTGTCGTCGATTGGTGCCGGAGCGTGCACTGGCTCGGGTGCCGGGGTGGTGGCGCCGGCGAAGAACCGCTGCGGGTTCTCGATCATCATCTGCGCGATGTGCTCGTGGCTCGCCCCTGCCTCGAGCAGCGCCGGCACGACGTGCTTGGAGATCAGCAGATAGTCCGGATTCTCGTTGGCGAAGACGGGGTCGCCGACCATGAAGTCGTAGAAGCAGGAGGCGTCGTGTGAGAGATGGATGCGGTCGCCGTAGCCCTCTGCGAGGAGCGCGAGCAGCGTCTTGATGCGCTCGGCCATCGGATTGAAGTGGTCGATCCCGAAGCGGTCGCAACCGAGGCTCGCACCCGTGTCCGCGATCGTCCGCAGGTAGCCGAGGTCGTTGCTGTCGCCCGCATGGGCAATCACGACCCGCGAGGGGTCCACACCGTCCTCGGTCAGCGCCTCGAGCGCGTCGAGGCCGGTTCGCTTCGTCGCGTTGGTGTGGACCATGATCGGGGTTTCGGTCTCATTGCTGGCCGCGGCGATCGCGGCGAGGATTCGCGGCACATCGCCGATGATCCCGTGCTTCTCCACCGCACACTTCAGGAACGCAGCCTTCACGCCCGTGTCGTCGATTCCGTCTCTGATCTCGCGGACGAACAGCTCGGCGATTGCATCGACGCCCCGATTTGCGAGGAAATTGGGCAACTCGAGGAAGGCGTAGACACCAGTAGCGACGATGATGTTGAGGTCGACCGCCCGGTTGAGGGTCTGGATCCGCGGGATAAAGCGTCCGAGTCCCGGGACGGTGGGATCGACGATCGTCTGGATGCCGGCCTCGCGCAACCGCGTGAGCTTGGCGATCGCGTCGTCGATTCGCTCGCGCTCGTTCCAGTAACACGGCCCGAACGCATGACCCCAGTTCTGGAGGGCTTCAGGCTGCATGATGAAGATGTGCTCGTGCATGAGCGTCGGGCCAAGCTCGGTGACCTCGACTTGGCCTCGCACCGTTTCGATCTGAGGCATCGTTGCTCCTCTCGTGCTTACGGGGTCGAAGAAGATGGTGAACGGACCGCGTCCGATAGGCTCTTCGCCCCGCCGTGCGCGCTCTGCCCGCCGTCCACCGCGATCTCGGCGCCGCTGATGAACGACGCTTCGTCGGAGATCAAGAACACGACCAGGGGCGCCACCTCTTCGGTCTGACCGACTCGTCCCAGCGGCGTGACGTCGACGTTCGCTTGCCGGAACGCCTCCGGGGCGGAGGCGGTCATGGGCGTCTCGATGTAGCCGGGGAAGATGGCGTTGACACGAATCCCGCGCGGACCCAGTTCGAGGCTCGCGACGCGCGACAGTGCTCGTACGCCCCACTTGCTGATCGTGTACCCGACGGCGTGGAAGCCGAGGAGTCCCGCGACCGAGCTCACGTTGACGATCGAGCCGCCCTGCTCCATCAGCGGTGACAGCGCCTGGATGCCCAGGAGAGGCCCGTTCAGGTTGACCGCCATCACGCGTTCGAGGTCGGCCAGCGTAATCTCGGCGAGTCGCAGACGCATAGGGATGCCGGCGTTGTTCACGAGGCCGTCCACGCGGCCGTGACGAGCCTCGATCCAAGCTCCGAGCTCGCTCCATGCCTCCTGCACGGTGACGTCGAGCTCGCGGCACGTGATCGGGGGCTCCAGTTCAGGGAGGTGGAGATCGGTCGCGATCACCGTCGCTCCCTCGGCCGCGAGTGCCCGCGCCTCGGCTGCGCCTTGGCCCCCCGCCGCGCCGGTCACGACCACGATCTTCTCGTCGGTCCGGCCCACGTCAGCGGCCGGTCGGTCGGACCAGATCGCGTCTGTCCGATCCGACAGACGCCCGATCGATGCGATCGTAGACATGCTCCAGCGCTTCGGTGGACACGATCAGCTCGATCATTTTCCGACTACCGGATGTCCCCGACGGCTACATTTCTCCATCCGTGCTGCTGCATATATCGATTATGAGGGTGGGCGAGGCTCTGAGGACCGTTCCCGGTGTCGTCAGCGTCGACGGGCTTGCGGATCTGGTTCAGGCAGTGGCCTGGCTGATCGTCGCCCTGGTCTTCATCTATGTCTTTCGATCCTCAATTCGAAGCCTCATGGCCCGGAGGTCTCGTGGCGGCGCCTTGGGCGAAGGGCTTGCCCTGAGCGACGACTTCAACCGACTCGTACGGCAGGGAGCCAGTCCGGTCAAGAATCCGACCGCTCATGGGTCGGTTGACTCGGCCGACCTCCACGAGTTCGATCAGCATCGGCGACACGTTCTCGAGGAAGCCTCCAAGTCGCCGGAGGTTGCGCTGATTGCATTGTCGGGCAATCTCGAGCACCGGATTCGACTGCTGTCCGCCACCACAGGCTGGGGATCGGACCAGCGAGATGCGCGTCATCAGGTGGAGTCGATGCCGCTCCCAGACTCCTTGCGAGCGGCTGTCGGCGATTTCTGGCAGGTGCGTAACAAGGTCGTTCACGGCGGCTCCGCAACCGACCGCGAGGTTCTCAGCGCGATCGATTCGGGACTCACGGTGTATGAGGCCCTGCAGCGAACCGCGACCGAGAAGAACTATGTCAATGATCCCGCGCTGCCGGTGTTCGCCGATTCCCGATGCAGCGAACTGCGCACGGATGTTCACGGGGTACGACTGCAAACCGTTTCACCGGACGGGAGCGTGTCCTTCCGCGTGTTCCCGACGACGAGGACTCATTTCCAGAAAGGCCGGCAGGTCGCGTGGGAATGGAGCGGGAGGGACTGGGGCCCGTCGTGGTATCGCAACCGGGACACCGGTGAGGTTGAACAAGCCTGGACCAGTTCGATCGAGTTCGTCGGACGCAACCTGACCGACTTATAGGCCGCGCGGTAGCGGTCTGGGACGTGCGCTCGTCGAGGCTGACCTGGCTACAGGCGGAGGGCATGCACTCAGAGGCGACGACCGGAATCGAACCGGTGTAGACGGCTTTGCAGGCCGCTGCGTAGCCACTCCGCCACGTCGCCGGGTCTCTTAGCCTAGCGTCAGCAGCGCCGCTAGCATCAACGCGCGAGGGGGCGCACGGCGAGGTCGAGCGGACGGTGTAGATTTGCTGTCGGGGCGGATCGCCATCGTCGCGCTAGGTAACGGTCGCCGCTGTGAGTGCCGGAGCGTCAGCGGCGAGGTTCAGTCGACCGAGCAGGTGCCCGCGCCGGGCGCTCCGGGAAGCCTCCCGAGGAGCTGCGCGAGCTGCTCGATCTCCTCGGCACTGAAGTGCTCGAGGAACAGCCGTCGGATGCCTGCAATGTGCGTCTGGCCGGCGTCGCGCAGCTTCGCGAGCCCTGCATCGGTCAGGCGCGCGTAGGAGACCCGTGCGTCGCTGGGGCAGGAGTCGCGTTCGATCAGTCGCCCGGTGACGAGTCCGTCGATCAGTCGCGTCACCCCCGAGCGGGTGAGCATCGTGCTCTCCGCCAGCGCCGACATCGGGAGCTTGCAGTCTGGAGCCTGGGCGAGATACAGCAGGACCTCATAGTCCCGAGCGGTCAGCCCGTGACCGGCGACGAGATCGGCATCCAGCTCACGCAGGATCGACCGCTGGCTCTGGAGGTAGCTCCGCCACGCCTCGAGGGAAGATCCCTGCAATCCGTTGAAGCTCTTGGTGGCCATCCGGAAGACTATAGTTGATGAGTCAACGGGTCCTGGCGCTTGAAGCCTACTCGCCCACTGACGATCCGCATTGTTGGCCGAGGAGATGCGCTGAGGAGCCGACGCAGCGCTGTTCGGGCCGTCTACGTGGCACGACGTCGTCGGGCGCCCTGATATGTCTGCCGCGTAGCCCGCTGCTACGACGGCCCGCTCGTTGGCTCGCAGTCTTTAACCTGGAGCGCCGGCTCGTCCCAGTAGCAGCGGGAATGGACGATGCTGGGCTCGAACCAGCGACCTCTGCCTTGTCGAGGCAGCGCTCTCCCAGCTGAGCTAATCGTCCGGGAGCGCCAAATGTACCAGCGGCTGGCGGCTCGCCTAGCATCCACTGCCCGATGGACTACGAGCTCCCCGACGGCACAGTTCTCGCCTTGCCCCGCGACGCCACCGGCGCCGACGCCGCCGCGGCGATCGGACCGGGGCTCGCGCGCGCGGCACTCGCCGTCGCGATCGACGGCGAGGTGCGCGACCTCGCGCGTCCTCTGCCACCCGACGGTGGACGGCTCGAGGTGATCACGCAGAAGAGCGGGGCGGCTGCACTGGCGCTGATTCGCCACGACGCCGCACACGTGCTTGCGACCGCGGTGATGGAGCTCTACCCGGGGGTCAAGATCTCGATCGGGCCGCCGATCGAGGACGGCTTCTATTACGACTTCCAGTTCCCAGACGGCGTCTCCGTGTCCGACGCGGACTTCGAGCGCATCGAGGCGCGGATGCGTGAGCACATCAACGCGGATGAGCCGTTCGTCCGCCGGGAGGTCAGCGTCGGCGAGGCGCTCGAGCGCTTCACCGCCGAAGGCCAGGACTACAAGGTGAAGCTGATCGAGGATCTCGTTCGGGATGGCGACCCCGCCCACCCGCTCGAGACGGTCTCGCTCTACACCAACGGGCCTTTCACCGATCTCTGCCGGGGACCGCACGCGCCGAGCACGAAGCGGATCAAGTCATTCAAGCTCCAGTCGGTGGCGGGTGCCTACTGGCGCGGCGACGCACGCAACCCGATGCTCACGCGTATCTACGGCACCGCGTTCTTCTCCGCGCGCGACCTCGACGAGTACCTCGAGCGGCTCGACCGGGCGCGCGCCAACGACCACCGCCGGCTCGGACCCCAGCTCGGGCTGTTCACGTTCTCTGAGGTCTCGCCCGGCGCGGCATTCTGGCTGCCGGCCGGCACGCGCGTCTACAACGAGCTCGTTGCGCTGAGCCGTGAGATGGGGCTCGCGCGCGGCTACACGGAGGTCAAGACGCCGCAGCTGTACGACAGCTCGTTGTGGGTCACGTCCGGGCACTGGGACAAATACCGCGAGCACATGTTCGTCACGGAGTCGGAAGGCCGGACGATGGCGATCAAGCCGATGAACTGCCCCGGCCACTGCCAGCTCTACTCGCTAACTCGCCACTCCTACCGCGACCTCCCGGTCCGCTACTCGGAGCCGGGCCTGCTGCACCGCAACGAACCAAGCGGCACCCTGCACGGCCTGCTCCGCGTGCGTCACTTCGCCCAGGACGACGCGCACATCTTCTGCACCGAGGAACAGATCCAGCAGGAGGTCGCGGCCTGCCTCGAGTTCGCCTTCTCCACGTACGAGATCTTCGGTCTCGATGTGCGAATCGAGCTGTCGACCCGTCCGGCGGTGCGCATCGGGGACGACGCGCTGTGGGACCGATCCGAGGCGGCGCTCCAACAGGCGCTCGACAGCCGCGGTCTCCCATACGAACTGCAGCCCAGCGAGGGCGCCTTCTATGGCCCGAAGATCGACCTGCACATGACGGATTCGCTCGGACGCTCGTGGCAGCTCGGCACGGTCCAGCTCGACTACAACTTCCCCGAGCGCTTCCACCTGACGTTCACCGGTGCGGACAACTCCGAGCACCGCCCGGTGATGATCCATCGCGCGATCATGGGCTCTTACGAGCGCTTCATCGGGATCCTGCTCGAGCACCTCGAGGGCGAGCTGCCCGTCTGGCTCGCCCCGGTCCAGGCGATCGTGCTGCCGATCGCCGATCGCCACAATGACTACGGCATCGACGTCCTCGCGCGCCTGCATGACGGCGGCGTGAGGGCCGAGCTCGACGAGCGGGTTGAGTCGGTCGGCCGCAAGATCCGCGATGCCGAGCTCCGCAAGATTCCTTACATGCTCGTCGTCGGCGACCGCGAGCGCGAGGCCGGCGAGGTCGCCCTTCGGGAGCACCGGCACGGCGATTCGGGATCGCTGACGGTCGAGGCGTTGATCGAGCGCCTTCGCGCGCACACGACAAATCGCTCAGCGCGATGAGGCGCCGCTATACTCGGTTATGTTGATCCAAGTGCTTAACCACACACGGCCTGGCGTCGCTTGACGCAGCGTCGACATCGCAGCTAGTGCCGGTCCCTCGTAGGTTCGACCGGCGTCCGCCGGACAGGGATACGACTCGCATCAACGACCGTATTCGCGTGCCCGAGGTCAGACTCGTCGGCGAGGACGGAAAACAGATCGGCGTCGTCAAGACCGCTGACGCGCTCAGCTATGCGCAGGAGCGCGATCTCGATCTCGTCGAGGTGGCGCCCGACGCCCGCCCGCCCGTGTGCCGCGTGCTCGACTACTCGAAGTACAAGTACGAGCAGGAGCAGAAGCAAAAGGCCGCGCGCAAGCACCAGCAGCAGATCAACATCCGTGAGATCAAGTTTCGCCCGAAGATCGCGCAGAACGACTACGACACCAAGAAAGGCCATGTCCGGCGTTTCT
>PMOY01000289.1 GCA_003165655.1 Solirubrobacterales bacterium | reverse complement strand
TTTCACGCCGAGGAGGAGGTCAAGGTCGCGTGGGAGATCCTCAAGGCGCTCGGCCTGCGCGAGCGTGGGCCGGTCCTGATCGCGTGCCCGACCTGCGGGCGCCTGCAGTTCGACATGGACACGGTGGTCACCGACATCGAGCGTCGCCTCGAGGCCTACGACGAGCCGATCGAGGTGGCCGTGCTCGGGTGCGCCGTGAACGGCCTCGGCGAAGCCGCCCACGCCGACTTCGGGATTACCGGCGCGAAGAACGAGGGGCTGGTGTTCAGCCGCGGGATCCCGCTGCGCAAGGTGCCCCAGGACCAGCTCGTCGACACCCTGTTCGCGGAGATTGACAAGTACACGAGCTCCAAGCGCGTCGACGTCGACCGCGCCGAAGCGGCCGATGGCGCCCGGTGGCTCGAGCAGATCGAGGCCGAGAACGCCGGCGAGCTGACACCCGAGCGGATGGCCGCGATGGAGGCCGCCGCTCTGGACGACGCCGAGGCTGACGCCGCCCTGCTGAACGTGATCGGGCCGGCGCCGAAGCGGTTGGACGAGGCGATCTCACCGGTCGCCGGGCGTCGCTTCATCCGCGCCTGAGCCCGGGTCGCCTGAGGACGGGGTCGCCTGAGCCCGGGTCGCCTGAGCCCGGGCGCGCTTCATCCGCGCCTGGCCGGCGCCGGGATCGCCGCTCGGGTGGCGCGAACGGAGCGGGAGGGCACTCCGTTCGCGCGCAGCGCGCCTAGTGCATCGTTCTCGAAAGGACTAGCTGCCGGCGGCTTCGAAGCGCTCGGAGACCTTCGGCCAGTTGACGACGTTCCACCAGGCGTCGATGTAGTCGGGTCGGACGTTGTGGTATTTGAGGTAGTAGGCGTGCTCCCAGACGTCGACGCCCAAGAGCGGCGTCTTACCGTCGCTGATCGGGCTGTCCTGGTTCGGCGTCGAGACGACTGCGAGTCCGGATCCGTCGTGCACGAGCCACGACCAGCCGGAGCCGAACTGGCCGACGCCCGCGGCCTTGACCTTGGCCTTGAAGTCCTCGACGGAGCCGAACGCTGCGTCAAGCGCCTCGCGCAACGCGCCGTCGGGCTCACCGCCACCGGCCGGTGACATCCACTCCCAGAACAGCGAATGGTTGTAGTGGCCGCCGGCGTTGTTGCGCACGACGTTGCGTTTATCGTCGGGGATCGACTGGAGGTTCTGGAGGACCTCCTCGACGGGCTTGTCGGCCCACTCGGTACCCTCGAGCGCCTTGTTCGCAGCGGTGACGTACGCCTGATGGTGCTTGTCGTGATGCAGGTGCATCGTCTCTTCGTCGATGTACGGCTCGAGCGCGGGGTAATCGTAGGGGAGGGGCGGGACTTCGTAGGCCATGGATGCTCCTTCGTGTCGGGGTCCGATCGGCGTTGTATCAGAAGCGCGCCACCGGCTCGCGCGGCTAGGCTTAACTCTTCGGTCGCCACGTGCGCTGTGCGACCTCTCTACCCGATCACTTCCGATGACCCTCCTCTCTGGCTATTTGCTCCCGACCGAGCGCGAACCCCCCGCCGACGCCGAGGCGATATCGCATAAGTTGATGGTTCGTGCCGGCCTGATCCGGCAGGTCGGCGCCGGCCTGTGGTCGTGGCTGCCGGCGGGCTGGCGCGTGCAGCAACGCATCGTCCAGATCGTCCGCGAGGAGATCGACGCGATCGGCGGGCAGGAGATGCTGATGCCGGTACTGAACCCGGCCGAGCCATGGCGGCGCAGCGGCCGGTACGCGATCGACGAGCTGTTCAAGCTCAAGGATCGGCGCGGCGCCGACATGGTCCTCGCGCTGTCCCACGAGGAGATCGTCACCGGCCACGCGGCCCAGGTCGTGCGCTCCTACCGCGACCTGCCGCTGATCCTGTATCACTTTCAGACCAAGGAGCGCGACGAGCCGCGCCCGCGCGCCGGGATCCTGCGCACGCGCGAGTTCATTATGAAGGACTCCTACACCTTCGATCGCGACGCTGAGGGTCTCGCGGTCGCCTACGACAAGCACGTGACCGCCTACGACAAGATCTTCGACCGCAGCGGTCTGCGCTGGTACCGCGTCGAGTCCGACGTCGGGATGATGGGCGGGCTGGGCGCCCACGAGTACATGGCCCCGTGCGCGTCGGGCGAGAACGAGATTGCGCTCGCCCCGGGTTATGCGGCCAACGTCGAGGTCGCGTGCGCCAGGGCGCAGCCGGTCGCGTTGCCGCCCGGCGGTGACGCTCCCGAGGAGGTCGCGACCCCGGGACTGACGACCGTCGACGCGGTCGCCGGCGCACTCGGCGTCCCATTCGGCGCGCTCCTGAAGTCCTATGCCGTCGTGGTCGAGGGTCGCGGTCTCGAGCTGGTGGTCATGCGCGGCGACCACCGTGTCAACGAGATCAAGCTCCGCGGCGCGCTGGGCGCCGACTACCGGCAGGCGCGTCCAGACGAGGTGCTCGAGCTCGTGGGCCCGGTTGGATTCATCGGGCCGGTCGGCGCCGACGTGCCGATCCTGCTCGACGACGCGGTGCTGCCCGGCGGCTCCTATGTCACCGGCGCCAACCGTCCCGACGCGCATCTGCGCGGCGTCGAGCCGGGACGGGACTTCGCCTTTGTGCCCGCTGCCGTGCGCAGCGTCGTCGCCGGCGACACCGTGGGTGGCCACGCGATCCGGGTCGAGCGGGCGATCGAGGTCGGCAATATCTTCAAGCTCGGGACACGTTACTCGGAGCCCCTCGGAGCGGCCTACCTCGACGAGCACGGCCGATCGCAGCCGATCTGGATGGGGTCCTACGGAATCGGACCGGCGCGAATCGCCGCGGCGGCGGTCGAGCAGTATGCCGACGAGCAGGGAATCTCCTGGCCCCGTGCAATCGCTCCATTCGACGTCGAGATCGTCGTGCTGGGACGGGAGGCGAGCGAGGAGCGCAGCTTCGCCGACCGCCTCTACCGCGAGCTGCAGGACCAGGGACTGTCCGTGCTCTACGACGACCGCGACGCGGGACCGGGCGAGAAGTTCGCCGATGCCGAGTTGCTCGGCTGTCCGCTCAGGTTGACCGTCGGCAAACGGTCGCTGGCGGGTGGGGAGATCGAGGCGCAGGCGCGCCGCGGGCGAGTCTCCACGATGGTGCCGGTCGAGCGCGCGGCGGCCGCCGTCGCCGAGCGCTGGCGGGAGCTGCCCTGATCGGGCGCCATGCCCGCGCGGATCACCAACCGGCGACTGCTAGGCCTCGACCGCTCCGGCCCGCCCCCGCCGGCGACCCTCTCGGATCAGGCGCTCAACCCGTGGACGCTGCCCAATGCCATCGGGTTCACGCGGCTGTTGGGAATCCCAGTGTTTCTCGTGATCGCGTTCTCGAGCCGCGACGGCAAGGACGCGCTCGCGGTGATCGTGTTCTTCGCGATCGGCTGCGCCGACTACCTCGATGGCTTTGCCGCGCGGCTGACCGGTCAGTACAGCCGCCTCGGAGCAATCCTCGATCCAATCGTCGACCGACTGCTGGTGATCTCGGGAATGGCCGTCGCGTGGCGCTTCACGCTCTTGCCGCGGTGGGCGATCGTGGTCGTGATCGCGCGCGAGCTGTTCATGCTCGGCCTGAGCAGGTACGGGCTCAAGCGCGGCGTCGAGTTGCAGATCAATTGGCCCGGGAGGGTCGGCGTTGCGCCGACGATGGGAGCGCCGTTCTTCGCCATGGCCGGAGTGCACGTCGTCGCGCTCGTGATGCTGTACCTGGGGATCACGCTGGCGCTGTGGGCCACGGTGCTGTACGTTCGGCGTGGCATCGCCGAAACGCGCTTAGGCGGGTCGATCCTGAGACGTTAGGTCCGCCCGAGTCACCACGAAGATCCTCCGGCGGTCAGTGATCTGACCCTCAAGCTCAGCTT
>PMOY01000398.1 GCA_003165655.1 Solirubrobacterales bacterium | reverse complement strand
CAACCAACCGAGCACGCAGCCTACCCCCAGCATCGAACCCACCCAACAACCCGCACCCCAACCCACCCCCGAAAGTACCTCCGGCCCCAGCCTCCTCTCCAACAAGCCGCCGATCGAACCGATTGAGGAGATCCAGCCGCTGCCGTCTTACGTGCTACCTCAAAACGCGCAGCAACAGGGGCCGCAGCCGATGCCGGTGCCGGGAACGTCTGCGCCGCCGCCGAACGAGGATGGACCCCCGGGGCCGATCGAGGACCAGCAACCGGGGATACCCACACCGCCGCTCGAGGAAGGGCAACAGACGCCGACGCCTCCGGAGGAGCCTGGCCTCGTGCCGCACCCGGAGCCTCCGCTCGCCCCGGTGACGGAGGATGATGCGCCCGCGCCCGTCCACGCGATGGATGACCCGGAGCCTCCGGTTCCAGAGCAAGCGCCTAACGAACCGATCACCGACCCGATGTCGTACGGATTCAACGAGGATCAGACGACAAGGCTGCAGTCGATCCTCAACAGCGATCCCCGGTTTACGAACCTGGGGGTCATCATCGACGTCAGGCCCACGGATCCGGTCGCCAATCGGCTCCTGTTGGAGGGCGAGCGGATCGATGAGTCGCAGAATCTCACCGGCCCCGACGGAACCCCGATCGAGCCTGGTACGGTCGTGCCGGCGCTGCCGAAATCGGAGCTGCTCAAGTGGAAGACGACGAACAATGCGGATCTGTCGCTCGGAGCTCGTCCCGAAGACTTCGGCAAGGTGTGGGCGCCGGAGCCCGACGTCCACCTCTTCCCGCCGGACAAAGATGACCCCACTCTGACCCGCGACAACCCGGACGCGAACGACCTTTGGGGTCGCTATGACCAGCGAGTGCAGGAATACAGCGACCAACAGCATCAGCGCGACGTGCTGCACCAACCGTTCGACGAGCGCACCGGCACGGAGCACGACTGGCAGATGATCGACGGGGAGCGCGTCCGTGTGCGCACGTTCACCGATTCGAACGGTGTCGAGCGGATACTCGAGGTCAAAGACCAATCTGGAAACGTGCGGTCCGTGCTGCCACAGGCGTTCGCCGGGGATAAGGACCTGTTCGCGATCCGCAAGTCAGACGGAACAATGCTCGGGGCCCGCCCGCGAGGGAGCGACGGTCAGTTCCTGACGAGGGACCAGATCCCCGACGAGCAGTGGAGTCAGTATCGCGATGAACTCGCGACCAAAGCCTCTCTTCTGCGAGCGCTGCGTAGCGACCCATCCCTTCACAACATGCACGCTGATCTGATGAGCTGGGACACCAAGGGCAACCCGGTCTACGACGGGATCGCAAATAAGATCGTCGACTCGCACCTCTGGAACGCGACCAACCCTGGACAGCCCGGGATCCGGTTCCAGGCAGGCGCGCCCACCCCAACACAGTGGTACTCCCAGAGGACGTGGTATGGCAAGCCCCTCTGAGCCCGACGCGATGAGCCGGCGGTGGACGGCGGAGCCCTACTACGAGGCGCTCGCTCGGATGCGGGAAACCGGGGACGCCGAGGCGACTCGCGCCGTGACCTCGCTCGAGGAGGCTTACCTGGAGTCGGTCCCTCGCCTGGCACTCGCGCGGTGTCCGTTCACCGGTGCCGAGCTCATCCACTCGTTGGAGACGCGAGGCCTTGACGGCCTTTGGTGGCGTTATGACAATCCTGTTCGCCCGCTCGAGGAACCGCTGCCGACGCTCTTCGCACTCACAGGCGCGGTCAAGCTCGCTCGCGAGGTCGAACGATTCCCGTTCCTCTGCAAGCCGGGGCCCGAGGTGCCTTTCGTAGTCCCGCGCCTGCTCCAGGCCCAGTCGATGCGCGCTGTGGTCTCGCAGGTCGAGATCGGATCGCATCAGGGCTTTGCGATCGCCTACTTCGCCGATCCGATCGCTGAGGCGCTCACGAGGTTCAACGACTGGGGGACCGACCACTACGAGACCGTTGACGGCTGGTCAAGCATGATCGAGGACGTCGAGCGGCTCGACTTCGACGTTGGGTCGTGGATCTCCACGGGGAAGGTCGCGTGGATCGCTCCGGGCGATCGCGAGCTTCGCTTGCGCGACGAGATCGACGGCTGCCCGTACCTCGGTCTCGACGGACGCCGCAGCTTCGTTCGCGTCCAGGGAGGCGACGTGTGGGCGCCCAAGCCCACGGGAGGGAAGGTTGGCCGGGACGCTCCCAAGGATCCGGTCGGTGGCACTCCGGACGCGCGAAGTCGACCTCCCGACCTCCGGGGTACGCCGCCCGAGGACGAGGATCCGTTTGACCCTCACTAGGGCATCCCAAAGCGACCCCAAGGTCAGCGTCGTGATCGCGAGTCGGAACGAGGGAGAGCTGCTCCGTCGCACCGTCGACTCGTTCCTCGAGACGCTCCCGGAGCGCTCCGAGATCGTGGTCGTCGACGACTGCTCGAACGACGCCAGTGCGGAGTTCCTGCGCGACGGCTACCACGGGGTGACGTTGCTGGCCCCGCGCCGCTCCCGGGGCGCTTCCGCCGCGCGCAATCACGGCGTCGGCCGAACCCGCGGCGAGGTCGTCGTCTTCAGTGACGCCCATGTCGAGCTGCCGGAGGACTGGCTCCCGCCGCTCCGAGCTGCCCTCGACAGCGAAACAGCAGGAGTGGTCGCGCCGGGTCTGAGCTCCCTCTCCGACCAGTCGCTGACCGGCTTCGGACACAAATGGGACGGCGAACTGCGCTGGCAGTGGCAGCGCAAGCGAAGCGAGGAGCCCTACTGCGTTCCGTTCGTCGGCGCCGGCTTCGTCGCGATGCGACGTGACCTGTTCCGACGAGTGGGCGGGTTTGATCCCGGCATCCTCATCTGGGGGAGCATCGGAGACGAGCTGTGCCTGCGTCTGTGGTTGCTCGGCTACGAGTGCATCATCGTTCCGGGCGTAGTCGTTCCGCATCTGTTCCGCGCCAAGCATCCATACGAGATCGACTGGAAGGCGGTCCTGCACAACCAGATGCGGATGGCGGTCCTGCACATGAACGAGGAGCGTGTCTCACGCCTTTTCCAGCGTCACGCAAGCAGAGCGGGGTTCGTCGCTGGGATGTCGCACCTGCTGGCAGGCGACGCGTGGCGCCTGCGTCAGCACTACCGCTCGATCAGACTGAGAGACGACGACTGGTTCTTCGACGAGTTCGGCATGGACATACTAACCGGCTGATTCGGCGCCGGATACGCACGATTAGCCGTCAAAGCTCTTGTTCTCGGTTGGCCAAAGTTCTAGGCTATGCCACCGACCATCACCCAACTAGGGGGCCCTATGTCGCAAGATGCCGCGCCTGTCGCTGAGCCGCACACGGAGGACCCGACGAGCGACTCCACAACGTCCGAGCACGACAGCAGCACGACTGCCGAGCCAACGACCCCAGCCACGCCGAGCACCTCCGAGATCCAGTCCGACGAGCAGCAGCTCGAGCAGCAGGATCCGCAACTCGTCCAGGAGCTCGAGTCTGAGGAACAGGTCGCCCAGCAGTACTCGTCGAGTGATCCGCAGCTCTCGCAGGAGATCACTGAGGAGGAGGAAGTCCAGCTGATGGAGGACGACCCGCAGCTCGCGACCGAACTGATGGTCGAGGCCGCGCAGTCCAGCAGCGAGAGCTCGAGCACTACGGGCGGCCCCGACGAGCCCCCTACCCCTCCGTCGCCGCCGACCACGAGCACGTCGACGACCGAGGAACCGACGACTTCGTCCACCTCCGCGCAGACCTGAGGTCAACCACGCCACACCTGAGGTCAACCACGCCAGGACCGAGGCAACTGCAGCACGCCAGAGGGCAAACCACGACGCCAGGGAGCAACGACAGTGTCAGAAACAGCCGCGCCCGTCTCCGAGCCTGAGGAGTACGCACAGCCCACGGAGGAGGAGCCCCCACAGCCAACGGAGGCCGAAGCTCCGTCATACGAGACCGCGGCTTCGGAGCCGACAGAGGACCCGTCCGCGACGTCGGCGACTGAGATCGAGGAGCAGGAGGAGCAGCTCGCGGAGGCCGACCCACAGCTCGCGCAGGAGCTCGTGGCGGAGGAGGAGGAGTACGAGGAGTACGCCAGCTCCGACCCTCAGCAGGCCGCGGAGATCCGTGAGGAGGCGGAGCAACAGCTAGAGGAGGCCGATCCGCAGCTCGCGCAGGAGCTGATCGGGGAGAGCGCCACAACCGCCACCACCACCCCGACAACCGCGACCACAGCGACGACCACCCCGACGACGGCGACCACCACCCCCACGACCGCGACCACCACCCCGACGACGACGACCACCGCAACGACATCGACCTCCTCGAGCCCGCAGGCCGTCGAGGAGGAGGCCAAAGAGCAGGCCTCGATGCAGGAGGCCCAGACGCAGGCGGCGGAGACCGAGGAGGCCGCCGAGCAGTACGAGGTTCAGGCCGAGGAATCGGAGGCGAACAACGAGATGCGTGCCGATGACACCGAGGACGCGGACTTCGACGCTACGCTGAACGCGGACGATTAGGTCGAGGGACGCTGATGGATGACGAATACGCAGACGAGGGCTTTCCGGCCGATTCCGGCGACCCCCTAGGCGGAGGCTCGATCGCCGAGGCCGGCAGCGCTCCGCCCGAGGCAGCGAGCGTCCCGCCCGAGCCGGGCTCGCCTGCCGACATCGGATCGCCGCAGGCGGAGATGACCGCCGAGGAGGCCGAGATCGAGCAGGAGATGATGGCCGTCGAGCAGGAGATCGAATCCGAATACGGGATCGAGCCGGCGACACCGACGACGCAGCCCGAGCCCACGGCGCACGAGACGAGCGCGGAGACTTCGACTCCGGCGCCCACGGACATGAGTTACGACGGCTCCGGCGACCCCGAGCGGGGCACCGCGCCGACAAGCGATGTGATCGGCGACCCGAACGCCGACGCGTCGCAGTGGTCGTTCCAGGGAGCGAACGGATACTGCGGCCCCAATTCGATCTCGATGCTCGTCGAGGCGGCGACCGGGCACCACCTGACCGAGCAGCAGATCGCCGGCTGGGCGATCGACCACGACGAGATGACGCACTTGACACCCGCGGAAGACTCGCCCGCGGGCGTGCCGAGCATTCATTACGGGATGCTGCCTGAGCAGGCGGTAGCGACGATCAACGAAATGGGCGGTGAGTACGGTATCTCGGCGAAGATCGAGGAAGGCAACATGAGCGACCTCGAGGGCTACCTCAAGGGTGGTCGCGAAGTGATGATCGAACTCGACGACCAGCGGATCTGGCACCAAGCCGGTGTGAAGGACACCGATGAGGCCAACCACTACGTCGTCGTGACTGGCTTCGATCCCTCCACCGATACGGTGTTCATCAACGACCCCGGGGCTCCAGACGGCAAGGAGGAATCGCTCCCCCTGTCGGAGTTCGAGTCGGCCTGGTCCACGAGCGACAACGTGATGATCGTGACCAGCACGTCGGGCTCGCCTGCCGAACCGAGCAGCCCAACCACCACGTCGACGCCGTCGACGCCGTCGACGCCATCGACGGGGAGTCCATCGGGGAGCGCAGTCGATGAAGCTGGGTCGATCCCCGGGCCGGTCCTCTTGCCCATCACGATGAGTAGCGACCTCATCCGGTCCGACTGACGGGCTCCCGACGCCCACGGCGACCACGAACGTGGTCAGCCCATGGTGTCGATTTGCTCCTCCTCGTCATCGTCCTCGGGGTTCGCGCCACCGGGGCCGCCCTGGGGAAACTCTGATGGCGTGGTCTGCGTCTCTTCCGTGGTGGGACCCTCCGTGGCGGGCGGTGGAGCCTCGGTCGCCGGCGGTGGAGCCTCGGTCGCCGGCGGAGGAGCCTCGGCGGGGGGAGGAGCGTCCGTCGCCGGAGGAGGAGCGTCTGTCGCGGTGGGAGCGTCGGTAGCCGGTGGGTTCCCTCCGCCGTCGTCCCCTTCCTCGTCCCCTTCCTCCTCCAGCTCAGGGGACGGCTCGAACGTGTCTCCTTCATCCGGCTGAGTGTCGTCAACGTCCGCCGTCTCATCCTCGGGGCCCGGCGTCGGTTGGGGCGGAGGACTCGGTGGGCCGGCCGGCACGGCTTCGACCGGATCCACCGGCTGGATCGGATCAATCGCCTGCACGTTTGAATCGGGTGAGAACGCCGGATCGTCGCCGGAGTCCTGACTGGGAGAGTCGGGCGTCGGTGGTGAGTCGGGCGTCGGTGGTGAGTCCGGCACCGGTGGGGCGTCCGGCGTCGGTGGTGTGTCAGGCTCCGGTGGAGCCTCCGGCGGCTGCTCTGGCGGTGTTTCAGGCTCCGGTGGAGTGTCCGGTTCCGGCGGGGGAGCGGCTACCTCATCCACGAACAGTCACCCCCGGCATCGTGGTCATCGAACGACGCAGAGCGGTCGCGGACTCCGCGATCCTGACCAGCCCCCACGGCCGCTTTGGCCCTTTCATTGTCTCGACCTCGATCCCGTAGTTGGACTGAGTTCCGAGCGCGCAGGCTACCTGCCCGCAGGCAGGTTGGCAAGCGACGTGGACGGTCCCGGGGAAGCGACGTGGACGGCTCCGGGCAAGCGAAGCCTCCTCCGGCCTCCGCGCCCCCCGGAGCACGCTCAGCCGGCCGCCGATGGCACCGCGGCGCGCAGGAAGAATCGGTCAGCCAAGGTAAAGAGCCGCGGCTCCTTGAGCGGAGCCGCAATCCGCAAGGTGAACGTTCCCGAGTCGTCGCTCGCCGCTCCGAGCCGCGTGACCATCGGCCTGCGTCCGTCGCGCCACGTCACGGTGATCAGCTCGCCATCGAGCTCTCGGAAGAGCCGGATCGGTGAGCGCGAAACGAGCACGGCACCCGATTCCGTCATCAGCTGGCGCACCTGTTCCTCAATCCAGCCGACCGCGTCGGTGTCGGGCGCGAGCACCTCGCGCTCGGCGATCAGCGGCTGCGGAGCTCCCGGCGGCCACACGCTGAGTCGCTCGGCGGGAAACCAGCCGGGTACCGATGGGAGCTCGAGTCGAGCATGGAAGGCGCTCCCGTCGGCAGGTGGGGCATCCCCGAGCACGATCGACGACGCGATCTCGTTGGCGTCGTCCGGACCGGTGATCACGAGCGCGCGTCCGTCGATGACGAGGTAGCGCTCGACCATCGTTGTCTGCGAGTTGGTCCGACTGGTGAGCACGAATCGGCGTTCGGTCCCTCCCCGCACCCCGGCGACCGGCGCGCTCACGCACGAAAGCTCCTCGAAGCCTCGCGCCCGCTTCTTCCAGTTCGCCACCGCGGCCGCCGCGATCGTCGCGGTATCGCCCTTCGCGGGGCTGTCGCGAACCTGGACGGTCATCCCGTCACCCTCCCGGCGGGTCAGCAGCTGCACGATCGCGCGATCGCTGCCCGCCCCGGCCGCTCGGTCGAGCCTCACGGCGAGCCTCGAATGGAAGCGCTCGCCGGTGAGCGATCCGGCGGAGGGTGCCTCGACGGTGGGCGCCTCCTCGGTGCGCGGCGGTTCGGACTTCAGCTTCACCTGGTCATCGACCCGCCCGGTCTGCCGCGACTCCGCCGACGGTGTCTCGGGTTCGACGGGCGGCGGCTTGACGGATCGCGTCCACCCCGCGGCTCCGCTCGCGACCACGGACTTCGGGTTGTCCTGGACCGCCGGGTTGACGCCGACCCGATCCCACAGCGTGTGCTCGACCAGCGGGATCCGGCTGGAGCCCCCGACCAGATACAGGCCCGCGAGCTGGCTGGCAGTGACGTTTGCGTCGGCGAGCGCGGACTCGAGCGCGTCGACGGTCGCGTTGATGTCGTCCTTGATCAGCTCCTCGAGCTCGAGGCGCGTGAGCTGCACCCCACGCTTAATCCCTGGCACCCACAGCTGGCATGAGCTCGACTCGCTGAGCGTCTCCTTCGCCTGACGCACCTCTCCTCGCAACTCGGCGGCCGCGCCACGCCACTCGAGGTCCTGGGGTGCGAGCAGTTGCCGCCACTCATCTGGGTGGTCCTCGGCGAGCAGCTCGCCGAGATGATCAATGATCCGCTGATCGATGTCCTCACCGCCCAGGGGGTCCCGGCCGACGGGGGGACCGGCAACCTCGAAGCCGTCGTCGGTTCGCAGCAGCACGGCGGCATCGAACGTCCCACCGCCGAAGTCGTAGACCGCGATGTGACGCCCGGGGGGCGTGACCTGGAGGGCAATCCGGACCGCCGCCGCGACAGGTTCGGGCACGAGCTCCGGGTCCGAGATCTGGGCCTTTGCACACGCCTCGAGGAGAACCGCCTTGCGCGTGTCGCCCCAGTCCGCCGGATGGGTGACCCGCACGACATCGGGCAGTCGCTCGCCCTGGCACTGGCAGGCTTCGCGGAACACCCGCGCAAGCACGGCGGCGACGAGCTCGCTGACCGGCACGAGGCGATCGCCGAGGAACAGCTCGCCCTCGCCGAGCGAGCGCTTCGGCGTGGGCTCGAAGCGCTCGGGGGCGAACTTGGCTTGGCGCTCCGCGGCGGTGCCGACGAGCAGCTCCCCATTCTCGTTGAGGAAGACCGCGGACGGCAGCCGGTCGCGTCCGTTGCCCTCGACGTCGACGGTCAGCACGCCCGCATCGCTCGCGCTGGCGGCGACCGTGTAGCTCGTGCCGAAGTCGATCCCGAGCGACCAACCTTTCATATCCCGGCCACCCAACAGTTCACGAGGCCGCCGGCAGCAGGAGCTGGAACGAGCGCATCACGACGTCGCAGGCGCGAGCCTGGGGGGGTGTGGCGCCGGTGACCTTGAACACGCGCCAGCGCTTCATCCCGTCGATCGCAGCGGCGCGCAGGACCTGCGCGTCGTTGCTCGCGGCGCCGAGGCGAGCGCGGGGACTGCCGGGCGCGAACAGTCGCCGCATCTCCTCGAGCATCTGATCGGGAAGCTCGAGGCGGCCGACATTGCAGTCGTGGGCGATCTCGAGCTCGGCGATCGGGTGCATCACCGGGTCGTCCGCCAGCTTCTCGACCTCTCCTCGAAGCCGTTCGAGGCCAGGATCTCGCGCACCGTCGCCGACACCGCGATAACTGATGCGCCGCAGGATGTCGAGCGCTGATCGGACCTTGAGCACGTGATCCTGCTCGTGGAAGTGGGACGCGATCGTCTGCTTGACCTCGGCGATCCCGGACGTCGAGGCGAGCGCCTGGCGTAGCGAGACCGCGCCGGACACGCCGTCGCTCAGCGCGCGGGTGGCCGCGCCGATGCCGTAGAGGTCGAGCAGCTCGAGCAGGCGCTCGCGGGTCTCCGGTGGCACCGGAGCGTCGGTGGAGCTGAAGCGGTCCGCCGACCACAGCATCCGGCTCAGTACCTTGGGCTCCAGCTTGGCGAGCCGGGATAGCTCGCGCACGTCGCGCTCGGTGAGCAGCGCCGCCTCGGCCGCCTCGGCCACCAGTCCGGCGACCGGCACCACGGTCGCCACCTCGTTGCGGAACGTGCCCGCGTAGCGTCCGGCAAGCTCGACGGCGACCTCCCACGAGTCGCGGGTGCCGTCACCGAGCTGATCGGCCCGGCTGAGCACGCCGACCGCGTTCGCGGCCGAGCTCTCGCCGTCCCCATCACCACCCTTGAAGAGCTGCAGCGTCTCGAGCTCGTCGGCCATCATCGCGCCGCCCATGAGGAACACGATCGCGTCGGCCGTCGCCGCAGCGCCGGTGCTGTCGGTGGCGATCAGCTCGCGTGTGGCGCGGCTGTACTCGTCGTGCACCGACCCGAGCCCGGGCGTGTCGATCAAGGTCATCGAACGGAGCGTGGTGTTGGCGAGGTACGCGTGGACCGAGGCGACCTGCTCGACGGGAACGTCGAGCTCGCGCGGCAGAACCCCGCCGCTGGCCAGCTGTGACACGTGTTCGCCGCCGCCGCGCAGGTTGATCACGAGCCGCTCCGGATGACCATATTTGAACCAGGTCACCACTCGCGTGCACTCGCTGATGTCGGTCGGGGCGACACGCTGACCAAGCAAGGCGTTGACGAGCGTCGACTTCCCCGCCTTCACCCGTCCGGTAACGGCGACTCGGAGCGGCTCGCGCAGGCGCCGCTCGAGCGCGATGATCTCCGATCGCGTCGGCTCGGGCACGCGAGCGGCGTTCTCCTCGATGAGCTGCGCAACCCTCTCGATCAGCTCACTCGCAGGCATCGAGCCGCGTAGTGTAGCCCCGCCACTGGCCTGCAAGACGGCGTGCTCCGACGCATGAAACCGGCGCCCGTGAGACCTCGTGGCGGCGACGATGCCGATACACTTCCGATGGGCAGGCAACGAACGGGGTGCCGGGATGGAGAGGGGCGGGCGAATATGAGGATGGAGGACGCAACGTGAGTCCCCCCGGGGGTTTTGACGATCTCGATGATCTGGGGCCACCCCCCAAGTCGACGCCGTGGAAGCTGATCGGGGCGGGAGCCGCGGTGGTCGTGGTGATCGTGGTGGTGGTGGTCGTCGTGGCGGGCGGCGGAGGCTCCAGCACCTCGCTCAGTTCTTACATCACGAAGGCCGACGCGGTCTGCGCGAACATCAATCCCCAGATCGCCGCCGCGGACCGGAACATCGCGACGGCCAAGAGCGCGGACAACGTCTCCGCCGAGCAGTCTGGCGTCGCGACCCTGCTCGCGCTCGGCCACGAGGAGCTCGGGAAGATCAAGGGACTCGCGCAGCCATCGAAGGACTCGGGGCTGATCAAGCAGCTCTACGCCGACGCCAGCCAGGAGCTGGCGGATTACCAAAATGCCGTCTCGCAGTCGAACTCGGCGGACCTTGCTCAGGGTAATCAGGAGTCCGACAGCTTCGAGACTGATGCCTCCCAGATCGGGCTTACGACCTGCGCCCAAGTCGACACCGGCAACACCGGCAACAGCGGAAACACCGGCAACAGCGGCAGCGGGAATACCGGCAACAGCTGAGCCGCGGATGCCCGCGGGCGAGCGCCCCCCACGCGGCCCGTGGGTCCTCGTCGCCGCTGCGGTCGCCTGGAACCTGCTGAACCTCCGAGCGGAGACACTGGGGGTCTCCTACCTCGACGACAGCTCGGTCCACGAGCAGATGGTCCGGTTCGCGGCGCTGCAATTCCGAAGCGGTCATCTGCCGCTCACCAGCTGGTTTCCCTATCTGGGGCTGGGATCGCCGCAGTTCCTCCACTACCAGAGCCTGCCGGCGATGCTGACCGGCTTGATGGGGCTCGCCGTCGGACCCGATGGGGCGTATCGCTGGACGCTGTACATCCTTCTCTCGGTCTGGCCGGTCAGCATCTACATCTCCGCCCGGTTGTTCGGCGCCGATCGCTGGGCGGCCGGTGCCGCCGCGGCGATGTCGCCGTTCCTGGTCAGCGTGATCGGTATCGGCTACGAGCAGAAGGCGTATGTCTGGGTCGGCTACGGCGTGTGGACGCAGCTGTGGGCGTCGGTGACCCTTCCGCTCGCGTGGGGCTTCTCCTGGCGAGCGATACGCGAGGGCCGCGGCTACTTCGCCGCGGTCGCGCTCGTGTCGCTCACCGTCGTCTTGCATTTCGAGACCGGCTACCTGGCGATCCTGCCTCTGCTGCTTTGGCCCTTCGTGTCCGGCGCGCCGATCGTGGAGCGGCTGCGTCGCGCCGGCGTTCTCCTCAGCGGCTCGCTGCTCGTCTCGGCGTGGGTCATCGTCCCGCTGATCGAGCAGCGTACGTGGGCCGCGACTAACCAGATCCTCCACGACACTCCGCTCGTCAACGGGTATGGCGCCGGACGCGTGCTCGGCTGGCTCGTCGGCGGCCGGCTGCTCGACTCCGGTCGGATCCCCGTGGTGACGCTGTTCGCGGCGCTCGGCGTGCTGCTGGCGTGCATTCGGTGGAGAAGGGATGACGCCGGGCGGGGGCTGGTGGTCGTGCTCGTGGGGTGCGTGCTGCTGTCCTTCGGCAGGACGACGTTTGGCCCGCTGGTCGACGTCATCCCCGGCGGCAGCGATCTGTTCTTTCGCCGATTCATGATGGGCATCCAGCTCGCTGCTGTATTGCTCGCGGGCATCGGGGCCGCGTGGTGCGTGCGCGCGATCTCGACGGCGCTCGAGCGCTGGAGCGCCGCCCGCGGTCTCGCCTGGCCAAGGGCGATGTCAAGGAACGGACTGGCGCGCAACGGCATCATCTGTGCGGCTGCGGTGCTGGTGCTCGCGCCGGCCTGGATCCAGCTGGACGCCTATGACGCTCACAACAGCACGCACATCGCCTCCCAACGGCAGGCAGAAGCGTCCGAGGCGCCCCAGCTCGACCGTCTGATCGCCGCCGTCAAGCGGGGCGGCGGCGGTCGTGTCTACGCGGGGATGCCGGGGAACTGGGGAGCAGACTTCACGGTGGGAGCCGTTCCGGTCTTCAAGTACCTGGAGAGCCGGGATGTGGACGAAGTCGGATACACGCTCCGGACGGCGTCTCTGATGACCGATCCCGAGTACCACTTCGACGAAAGCGATCTCGGTGATTACTCACTGTTCGGAATCCACTATCTGATCCTTCCGTCCGGACAGCCTCCCCCGATTCCCGCGCGCGAGGTGATGCGAGCGGGCATGTACTCGCTCTGGACGATCGGGACGGTGGGTTACGTGCACGTCGGGAGGATCGTCGGCGTGCTCGCCGCGAACCGGACCAACGTGGGCGAGCTGAGCATCCCCATCCTCCGTTCCCGGCTGGCGCAGGAGGGGGCGTACCTGCGCGTGGCCTTTGGCCACACGGGCGCTGCCCTCCAGCCGCTGCCTCCGGTTTCGCGTGAGGTCCCGACCGGCAGCGTGCGCGCAGAACGCGATGACCTCGATCAGGGCGAGGTGGCCGTCACGGTGGTGATGCGGCGGCCGGGTGTGGTCGTGCTGAGCTCCTCCTTTGACCCCGGATGGACAGCGACCGTAAACGGTCGGGCAGATCCGACCGAAATGGTGGCACCCGCGCTGGTCGGCGCCCGAGTACCGGCCGGCACGAGCCGAATCGTGTTCCGGTATCGGGGGTATGCCGACTACCCCCCGCTGTTCGCTCTGAGTGGCTTGGTGCTGGCCGCCCTGCTCGGCGCAGAGGTGATTCGCCGGCGCCGGCGGCGCGGCAGCGCGCCCGAGCGCGCGACCACGCCGTGTTGAAGCAGCCGTGATCGGGCCGAGCGAGCGACCACGTCGTCCTGACGCAGCGGTGGTCCGAGGGCACTACTCGACGACAGACAGGGTTCGACGGCGATCGCTCGACCGAACGGCCCCGTCCGCGGGGGCGTGGCCCCGAAGCCACAACGCGTCGTCCCCGAGTGGCGTCCGCACGGCGTCGCCCGCCGCCACGAGCGCCAGGAGCGCCGCCTCGGCCTGATCGCGGTCGGGGGCGTCGTTCCCGTCCGCGAGGAGCGCGGCGACCTCTTGCGTCGTGACGCCGTCGGAAAAATGCTCGAGCAGCGGCGCGGGCGAGTCGGGCACGGGCTTGCGCTCCAGGTGCGGGTCGAGATTCGCCACCAGTACGTCATACGCCTCGACGGGCTGGAAACCCCCGGCCTCGAGCCGCCGGCCGGCGAGCTCGAACACGACCGACGGCGCCGTATAGCGCACGGGGCCATCGGACGACGCGGTCTTGCCCTGGAGCTCAGACGGAGAACCGGCCGCCCTGCGCGCCTCGGCACGGTCGCGTTGGTAGGCCACGGTCACCTCGGGATCGTCGAGGCTCGCGATGATCGCATCGGCATCCAGGACCGAGCCGCCGCGCAGCACGTCGGCGAGCTGTGCGTCATCGTCGAGCAGCAGCGGCGTCGTGAAGTTGGCGAGCTGGAGGGCACGGAACACGCGCCATTCGCTCCCGGGCTCCGCGAGCCTCGCGGCCACGACGGCACGGCAGGCGCGGGCGGTCGCGCTCATACGTTCTTTCGGCGACGGCGAGAACGGCATCCCATAGCGGCGGAACTTGAGGTGCCCGAGCGCGCCACGAAGTGGCGTGTAGCCGTGCGATTGATAGCGAGACGCATCTTCTGAGAGCCCGATCAGCACCAGGCGCCAGTCGAGTTGATCGCCGTAGCGCCATTCGAGCACCCGCAGCGCGGGGCTCTCCGAATAGGCCCAAGGGCAGGCTGGGTCGCTGTACAGGGTCGCCGAGATCATCGCTTCACTCCTTGATCGCTCAAGGTAATTATTATAGTGGTCCTTGATTTCTCAACAGACTCCGATGAGAGGCCGCCGATGCCCAAGCTGAAAGTCATCGTAGGTAGTACGCGTCCGACCCGCTCGGCTGACAAAGTTCTGCCCTGGGTCCTCGCCCAGGCCGAGCGCCACGGAGCATTCGAGGTCGAGGTGCTCGACCTGCGTGATTGGCGGCTGCCGTTCTTCCAGGAGCACATGGGCTCGATCGGTGATTTCGCCGACCCGACGTATTCGGAGCCGATCGTGCGCAGCTGGAACCACAAGGTCGCCGAGGGTGACGCCTACCTGATCCTCACCGCGGAGTACAACCACAGCGTTCCCGGCGAGCTCAAGAACGCGATCGACAGCGTCTTTGTCAGTTTCGGCTTCCGTAACAAGCCGATCGGCTTCGTCGGCTACAGCATCGGGGTGGCTGCCGGCTCACGAGCGGTCGAGCATCTGGCGTTGATCGCGATCGAGGGCGAGGCGGTGCCGTTGCGGAACACGGTCTTGATCCCGTTCGTGGGCGAGGCATTCGACGAGGCCGGCGAACCGAACGACCCCGCGACCGGAATTGCCCTCGGCATCACGCTCGACGACCTCGCCTGGTTCGCGAACGCCCTCGGCCGAGCCCGGGCCGAGGGCGAACTGGCGCCGGGGACATTTCGCGCACGCGCGGCCACGGCGGAGGCGGCGGCGAGCGACGACTGATCGGCGAGGCCGACGTTCCGGGAATATCGGGCTAGGCGACGCCCGGAAACGT
>PMOY01000241.1 GCA_003165655.1 Solirubrobacterales bacterium | reverse complement strand
TTCTCGTCGAGCAGGTCCTGGACGCGGATGCCGAGTCGCGCCGCCTTGTCCTCGTAGCAGGGTCCGATGCCGCGCCGTGTGGTGCCGATCTGGAGCTTGCCGAGCCGCGCCTCGCCCGCGTGATCGAGCATCAGGTGGTAGGGCATGATCATGTGCGCGTTCGCCGAGATACGAAGCGCCCGAGTGTCGATGTGCCGCCGGCGGAGCTCGTCGAGCTCGTCGGTGAGCACCTTCGGGTCGATCACCACGCCGTTACCGATCACGCACAGCTTGCCCGGATGGAGAATGCCTGAGGGCATCAGGTGAAGCTTGTATGTCTGGCCGTCGCGGACGATCGTGTGGCCGGCGTTGTTCCCGCCCTGGAAGCGCACGACCGCGTCCGCTCGCTCGGCGAGGAGATCGGTGATCTTCCCTTTTCCTTCGTCGCCCCATTGGGCGCCGACGATGACGATTCCAGGCACGAGGGCGTCCAGTGTAGGGGGCGGCGCGAACGCCGATCCGGTTCAGCGTATGTCGAGCACGATCTTTCCCGTGGCGCGTCGCTCGTCGATCACCCGCAACGCCTCCGAGGCCTGCGCGAGCGCATAGCGCCCGCCGACGATCGGGCGCACGTAGCCGCTCTCGATCAGCCCGCTGACCGCGTGGCCGATCAGACGATTGCGCTCCGGGTCGCCGATCACATATGCGCCCCATCCAGCGCCGACCACCTCGACGTTGTTCAGTAACAGTCGGTTGACCTTCACCTCCGGGATCGCGCCGGCGGTGAACCCGACCACGACCAGCCTGCCCTCCTCCCGCAAGGATCTGAGGCTATCGGTGAACCGGTCGCCGCCAACCGGGTCGAAAACGACATCGACCCCGCCTCCCGTCAGCTCCTTCGCTTGATCCTTCCACGGCCCGTCGGAGCGGAGGACCTCGTTGGCCCCGGCGTTGCGCGCGACGGCCTCCTTCTCGTCGCTGGAGACGACCGCCAGTGTCCTCGCGCCGAGTCCTTTGGCAACCTGCAACGCGGCAGTCCCGAGGCCTCCGGCGGCGCCATGGATCAGCGCTGTCTCGCCGTCCTTCAGCCGGCCGCGCAGCGCGAGCGCGAAGTATGCAGTGTGGTAGTTCAGGATCAATCCGGCGCCCTGAGCGAAGTCGAGCGTGCCGGGCAGGGCGAAGGTGAGGAACTCCGGCGCCACCGCCACCTCGGCGAAACCGCCGAGCATGCAGAAAGCAGCGACGCGATCGCCGGCCTTCACCGGCGCGTCGTCCGGTGCGCTGCGCACGATGCCGGCGACCTCCGCCCCGGGAACGAACGGCAGCGGCGGCTTGAGCTGATACTCCCCGCGGGTTTGGAGGAGCTCAGGAAAGGAGACGCCGGCGACCGCGACGTCGATCAGGACTCCCGACCCGGGCGTCATCGTGTGAGACGGCTCGGGCTCTGGCAGCTCGACCAGCGCGAGCGCGCTCTCCGGCCCCCCGAGCTCGACGATCTGGATCGCGCGCATGAGGCCGAACTCTATGCGGTGGGGCTGCTCGGCCCGACCCGGGTGGCGGGGGCGTCTACCCTTCAGTTATGAGCAAGCGCGCACGCATCGCTACCTACGGATCTGCAGTTGGCTTGGTCTTGGGGGGGACCGTGTGCGCGGTGGTTGTCTCCGGGGTCGTCGGACAGGTGCTGACGATGGCGCTGATCGGCTCGGGCCTCGTCATCCTGACCGGCCTGGTGTTCTTGGAGATCGGCTTGAGCGAGGATCGCGATCGCGAGGATCGGGATCGTTCCCGCCTGTCGCCGCCATCCCGCCGTCGTCTCGAGCCTTTGCGCCCGCCGAGGCTGCGCGGGCACCGACACGAGCGTTGACGCTCGTGGCCGGGCTCGGCCCAGGGCGGTTCACCGGCAATTCACGCACTGTGTGGCATGTAGTCCTTGAGGGCCCGCGCCGGTGATCTCGGTCGCACGGGAGATCCCCTGGCCCAGAGCGTCGCGCTGGTTCTGCGCCGGGTGGCGAGCCCCCACTCGCGCTCGAGCCCCCCACTCGCGCTTGGGCCCCCGACGCGCGCTTGCGCCCNNCGCTTGCGCCCCCGACGCGCGCTGGGCCCCCGACGCGGCTCGAGCGCTGTCAGGCGGAGCGCAGATCCATCCGGTGGTCGTGGCCGAGCAGTGGGAGCTCGTCGCACATCTCGGTCAGGCGCGAAACCGTGCGCTCGGTGATCTGCTCGCACAGCGCGGCACGGTCGAGGATGTTGGTCGTGATGATGATCGAGCGACCGTCCTGATAGCGGGCGTTGATGATCGAATAGAGCTCCTCGAGCACCCAGTCGGTCGTCCGCTCCGCACCGACGTCGTCGACGTGCAGCAGGTCGACCGCCGCCAGCCGGTCGAGTAGGTCGACATGAGAGCGCTCGAACCGGTGGGTCTCGCGAATCTCGTTCAGGAGCCGCGGGAGCGAGTAGATCGCGACCGAGCGCCCGGCGCTGATCGCGGCCTTGGAGACGAGCATCGCGAGCGTCGTCTTGCCGGTCCCGACCGGCCCCATGAACCAGAGGCCGCGACCGGCGTCGAGTCGTTCGTCGATCGAGTCGGCGAAGCGCTTCACCGCGGTGACGACGCCAGGTTCGATGTCCGTCACCGGTGGTCGCTCGAACGCCACGTCCCGGTAGAGCCTCGGAATCACCGCCGACAGGCTGCGGGCCTTCGCGCGGGCGACGATCTGCGGGCGGCACCGGCAGGGAAACGCCGTGTTGGTCTCCTCGTCGTAGACGAAGCCGCTGCCGTCGCACACGCCGACGGCGCAGCGCTCGCTGCTGCGTGCCTGCGCCATCAGGCTGCGGCGAAGCGGTCGCCCGCGTAGTTCATGAACTTCGGGTATTCCTTCTGGAAGGTCAGCACGACGTCGCCGATCGGGCCGTTGCGGTGCTTGGCGATGATGATGTCGGCCTCGCCCGGCCGCTCGGAGTCCTTGTCGTAGTACTCCTTGCGGTAGATGAACATGACGAGGTCGGCGTCCTGCTCCAAGTTCCCGCTTTCCCTGAGGTCGGAGAGGATCGGCCGCTTCTCGCCGCTGCGCTGCTCGACGGCGCGACTGAGCTGGGAGAGAGCGATCACCGGGACCTTGAGCTCGCGTGCGAGCCCCTTCAGCCCCCGGCTGATCTGGCCCACCTGCTCGACGCGGTTCTCGACGCGGCCCTCGTGGCGCATCAGCTGCAGGTAGTCGACGATCACCATGCCGAGGCCGCCCTCGATCTGGTGATGGAGGCGCCGCGACTTTGCGCGAACCTCGAGCACACCGATGTCGCTCGAATCGTCGACGTGTAGCGGCGCGTCGGCGAGCCGCTGGCAGGCACTGAGGATCTTCCCCCATCGCTCCTCGGCGACGCGGCCCTTGCGCAGCTCCTCGCCCCTGATCCGCGCCTGCGAGGCGACGAACCGCTGGGCCAGCTCGGATTCGGACATCTCGAGCGAGAACAGCGCCACCGGGTGTCCGTCGAGCACGGCGTTCTCGGCAATGTTGGTCACGAGCGCCGACTTCCCCATCGATGGACGGGCGGCGATGATCACGAGGTTGCCTGGCTGGAATCCCCCGGTCAGCTCGTCGAGGTCCTTAAATCCGGACGGCGTCCCGGTCAGCGGCGTCTTCGCCACCGANNCGGTGGAGCTTGTCGGTCTCCGTCTCGAGGATGTCCGCGATCGAGCGGAACTTCTTCTGGCGGTCGTCGTGGGCGACCTCGAGCACGGCCTGCTCGGCGCGCTCGACGAGATCACGCGCCGGCGCCTCCCGTCCGACGACGCTGGCCTGGATCTCGTAAGTGGTGGACAGGAGCGCGCGCAGCTGGGCGTTGTCACGCACGATCCGCCCGTACTCCCGGGCGTGGCCGGCGGCCGGAACCCAGCCGGCGAGCTCGTCGATCGATTCGGGGCCCCCGATCTCCCCCAGCTTGCCGGACTGCCGAAGCATCTCGGACACTGTCAGATGGTCGATCCTCCGGCTGGCGTTATGGAGCTCGAGCATCGCAGCGAACACCGCGCCGTGTTGGTCGCGATAGAAGTGCTCGGGCCGCAGACCCTCCTCCACCATCAGGCCGTAGAGATGGCGCTCCTCGAGCAGCACAGCACCGAGAACCGACTTCTCGGCCTCGAGATTGTGCGGCGGCACGGCAGGCTGTGCGGTGGTGCTCATCAGGGCGATCCGAGTCTAGATCGAGGCCAGGTCGCCTCGGCCGGTCAGTTCCCGCACCGAGCGAGGAGTTCCGCCGGTGGGCCCGAAGGCATGCGAACAGCGCGGGCGTCGCCGGCTTACCGATGCCCCTACTAGCGCTGCTCGACGACCATCGTCTTGACCGCCGCCGTCACGTCGTCGGCGATCTCGACCACCACCATATACGTCCCGATGTTGCGGATCGGCTCGTCGAGGTGGATCTTCCTGCGGTCGATCTTGATCCCACGTGCGTCGCGGATCGCGTCGGCGATGTCCTGGGTTGTGACCGAACCGAACAGGCGTCCGTCGTCGCCTGCCTGCTGGGGGATCGTGAGCACCGTGCGGCCGAGGAGCGCGGCGCTCTCCTGGAAGCGCCGGACTGCTTCGCGCTTGGCGCGCTCGGCTGCGTCCTGGCGCCGCTTGGCGGCCTCGACCGACCCCTTGGTGGCGGGCTCGGCGAGCTTGCGCGGCAACAAGTAGTTGCGCAGGTATCCGGGTGAGACCTCGACGACCTTGCCGCGCTCGCCGAGCTGCTCGACATCTTGGAGGAGGATGGCTTGAGGCACGATTGACGTCGCTTCAGCTAGCGGTCGCGGTCACGGTCGCGAAACCCGCGCTCGCCCCTGTCGCCGCCGGGAGTCTCGGAGACGTAGGGAAGCAACGCGAGCTCGCGTGCACGCTTCACGGCGAGCGCGACCTGACTCTGATGACGGCGGCAGGCACCGGTGATCCGGCGGGAGCGGATCTTGCCCCGTTCGGAGATGAACCTGCGTAGTGCGCCCACGTCCTTGTAGTCGACCCGGTCAATCTTGTCGCGACAGTAGGGGCACGGCTTACGCCGACCCGAAGTCGGTCCGCCCTTCCTATCGCGCCGGCGTACCGGCCGTCGTCGTTGCTTTGCCAATGGAAAGACCTCTTAGAAGGGGATGTCGTCGTCGGGGGCTCCGGCTGCCACGGGGGCGGTCTCGAAGTCGCGGGTGTCGACCGGAACGTCGCTCTCGCTCGCCGCGCGGCTGACGGAGAACCCGTTCCCGCTCGCGCCGCCGGCGTCATCGCGCCCACCGAGGAACTGCACGGAATCAGCGATGATATCGACTGCCTGACGCTTTTGGCCTTCGGGGCTATCCCACTCACGCCATTCGAGTCGACCGTCGAGCGCCACCGGACGCCCCTTCGCGAGATAACGCGCGCAATTCTCGCCCTGCGCGCCCCACACGGTGACGTCGAAGAAGTTGGGCTTCTCCTCCCACTCGCCGGTCGAGTTGTTCTTGCGGCGAGTGTTGCAGGCGATCCGCAGCTTGCACACGGATGACCCGCCTGGAGTCGAGCGCAGCTCAGGATCACGCGTCAGATTGCCGGTCATGACGACTCGGTTGATGTTTGTTCCTGCCATGCGCGGGCTCCTTTCCGGAGATCGTCGAAGTTCGTATGAGCGAGTCTAGGCCCGCCGCGGTCGGCAAAAGAGCTCCGCTCTGCGGAAAGTGGCAGAGAATTACTGATGTCGGCGCAGCCGCGAGGCGATCGTTGCAGTCGCGTGACGGATCGCCGCCGGGCAGCGCAGACGTCTCGCCAACCCGACTAGGGCTCGTCAACGACGGGCGCGGCCACCGCGGCGGCCGCGACCGCGCGCGGCTCGGGGGGCGGCGGTGTCCCCGGAAGCGACTTGATGATCCGGAAGCGCAGCACGCCGTCGGTGATCCCGAGATTGTGCGAGAGCGTCTCGAGCAGCGCGCTCGGTCCCGCGAACTGGAGCAGGTGATACTCCGCGTCCCCCTGGTGATCGATCTCGTACGCAAGGCTGCGCAGGCCCCAGTCGTCGTTGCGCTCGAGCCGCCCGTCCCCGCCCGCGATCGTCGCCTCGACGTCGGCGAGGATCTTCGCGCGCCGCTCCTCGTCCGCGCTGGACGAGAGCAGGAGCATGAGGTCGTAGATGATGGGTACGGTTTCGGCCATGGAGCTCGCCCTTGGGCGGCGGCCGAGTATAGAGCGAGGACGGGCCCGCCCGTCCCCAGAGGTCCAGGAGTGCCCTCCGAGGTCGAGGTGAGCTCCCCGCAGGTCGACCCGAGTCCCCCAGCGGTCGACCGGAGTCCGCTACGCAGTCTCGGGTCGGCGCGCGATACTCGTCGCCGTGCCCGCCCGACGCAACGACCTCCCGATCGTCACCCCCGCCTCCGCCCTCGAGTGGGAGCGGTGGCTCGAGGAGCACCATCGGACGTCGTTCGGCGTGTGGCTGAAGATCCCCAAGAAGGGCTCGCCCATGCCCGGGCCCACGTACGCCGAGGCGCTCGAGATCGCAATCTGCTTCGGTTGGATCGACGGACAGAAGGCGGCGCACGACTCCGACGCGTGGCTGCAGCGATTCACCGGCCGCGGGCCCCGGAGCAGGTGGTCGAGGATCAATCGCGAGAAGGCCACGAAGCTGATCGCCGAGGGCAGGGTGCGCCAGGCCGGACTGGAGCAGATCGAGCTCGCGCGCACCGACGGCCGCTGGGACGCCGCCTACGAGCCCCAGAGCGCCGCGACCGTGCCCGACGACCTGAGGGCGGAGCTGGAGCGCAATCCCGCCGCGGCGGTGTTCTTCGCCACCCTGAACAGCGTCAATCGCTATGCCATCCTCTACCGGGTCGCCGAGGCCAAGCGGCCCGAGACCCGAGCTCGACGGATCCGTCGCTTCGTCGAGATGCTGGCGCAGGGAGAGAAGCTCTACCCCTGATCCGCTGCTGCCTTCTTGCGGATGTCGGCGAGCTGATCGTCGATCCAGTCGCCCGGATTGCGTGCGGTGACGATCGCCTTTAGCCCCTCGTGGCGCCGCTCGCGCTCCTCGACGGACATCGTCAGCGCGGCATGGATCGAATCCGCCAGCTCCTGGATGTCAAACGGGTTGACCGACAGCGCATACTCGCCGAGCTCCTCGTGCGCGCCGGTGTTCTCCGACAGGATCGACACGCCGGCGCGCTCGTTGACCAGTGGTCCTTCCTTGGCGACCAGGTTCATCCCGTCGAACATCGCGTTGACGATCAGGACGTCGTAGTGCTTGTAGGCGGCGACCGCCTCCTCGAGGTCGTCGCGCAGCTTGAGCTGGATCGG
>PMOY01000084.1 GCA_003165655.1 Solirubrobacterales bacterium | reverse complement strand
AGCTCGAGCGCGAGGTTGCGGTCAGGCTTCGCCGACCCGCCGGTGGCGCTCAAAGGACCGCCTGCTGGCGCCGACCGCTGCCACTGTGTTCTTGCGCGCGCGAGCGGGCATCGCCGAGCGAGCGGGCATCGCCGAGGATGTGGAAACCGCCGCGCATCGTTACCGACAAACCGTAGCCGATTCGGCGCCGCCGAGCCAGCTCACCAAGCCGGCGCACGGTGAGCGCTCGGAAAGCGCGATCGGCCGTGTCCTGGCCTGGCTTTACTGGTAGCTTCGCACCGTGGGCACGCCCGGGCAACGGTCACCGGCCGTCTGGTAGTGCAGTTCAGGCGGCTGTACCCGGAGCCGGCGACGATGGAGCTGCTCGAGCTGCTGGCCGACCTCCGTCTCGCCGAGCGAGCGCCCGACGATCGCCCGTACGTGATCGCCAACTTCGTCTCGAGCCTCGACGGCCGGGCGACGTTCCGGGGCCAGTCCGGGCCGCTCGGAGACGATGGGGACAACGCCATCTTCCACGGCCTGCGCGAGCAGGTGGACGCAGTCCTCGCCGGGACGGGCACGCTCCGGGTCGAACACTACGGCCGCCTTGTGAAGGCCCCGGAGCGCGTACAGCGCCGCCTCGCCAGAGGTCTCGCCGCAACGCCGCTGCTGTGCATCATCACCCGCAGCGGCGCCCTTCCGACGGACATCCCGCTGCTGGCCGACCCCGAATCGACGGTTCAGGTCTACACGGGCGCGCCGGTCGAACTCGGCGACGCCGTGGCCACTGTCGCGGTCACACATGTGGATCCAGCGGAGCTCACGCCGCTGATGGTGCTGCGGCGCCTGCGCGCCGAACATGACGTCCGCAGTGTCCTGTGCGAGGGAGGCCCGACGCTGTTCGGTGCGCTCGTGCACGCGTCCGTCGTCGACGAGCTCTTCCTCTCGCTCACCCCGAAGCTCACCGGGGGAGGCACGGGCCCGGCGATCACGGTCGGCTCCGAGCTCGCCAAGCCGGCGGAGCTCTCTCTCGCGTGGATCCTCGAGCGCGCCGGCTCTCTGTTCCTGCGCTACGGCCTGGGATAGCCGCGCGCCACGTCGGCTCAGACCGCTCGGCGGATCGCCCCCGGCAACGCGGCGTGTGAACCGCCCGGCGCCCGCGTGCGTAACAGTTTCGTTTGCCGACACCTTTGAAATGGAAGAATGCTTCTGATGGGCAGCCCCACCACAGCGCCAACGACCCTGTCGGCCGCGGCGGCGGTTGACGCGTTGACGGAGGCGCGCGAACGAACGCTCGCACTGGTCGCGTCGGTTTCCGACGAGGATCTCGAGCGCGTGCACTCGCCGCTGATGAGCCCCCTGGTATGGGACCTCGGCCATATCGCGGCGTTCGAGGACCTCTGGCTCGGGCACCGTTTCGGCGGACAGCCGTTGCTGCACGGCGAGCTGCTCGACGTCTACGACGCGTTCGAGACTCCACGGGCCGGGCGCGGTGAGCTCCCATTCCTGCGAACGGCCGGCGCACGCGAGTATCTCGACGAGGTCCGCGCGCAGACGCTCGAGGCGATCGCGACCGGCGACATCGGCGACGGCCTGCTGCACGAGCTTGTCATCCGCCACGAGCATCAGCACAACGAGACGATGCTGCAGACGCTCCAGCTCGCGCGACTGAGCGGCTACGAGCCACCCCTCCGTCAACCGGGCGACGCCGCCGTGTACGCCACCGCTACCGGGCTCGAGCTGATCGAGGTCCCCGACGGTCCATGCACAATCGGCGCCTCCGATGACGGCTTCGCATACGACAACGAGCGCCCCAGGCATCGCACCGACGTGCGTGGCTTCCTGATCGGCCGCTCGCCGATCGTCAACGCCACCTACCTGAACTTCGTCGAAGGGGGCGGGTACGAGCGGCGCGAGTGGTGGTCCGACGAGGGCTGGTCGTGGAAGGAGGAGTACGACATCACGCATCCGGGCGGCTGGACGGCGGATCACGCCGCCGAGTGGCGCCTGGGAACGCTCGAGCCGCTCGACCCGTATCGCCCCGTCGTCCACCTCTCCTGGTTCGAGGCCGACGCCTTCGCCCGAGCCCACGGCGCCCGCCTCCCCACCGAGATCGAGTGGGAGAAGGCAGCGACCTGGGACCAGGAGACACAGTCGGCGAGACCGTTTCCGTGGGGCGAGGATCCACCCGAGCCCGGAGTACACGGAAATCTCGACCTGCTCGGCGCCGGCCCGGCGCCGGTCGGCGGCCACCCGGCGGGCGCGTCCCCCTACGGCTGCCTGGGCATGATCGGCGACGTCTGGGAGTGGACGTCGAGCGCCTTCGGGGGCTACCCGGGATTCTCCGCTTACCCCTACCGCGAGTACTCGGAGGTCTTCTTCGACCACGGGTACAGGGTTCTGCGCGGAGGGTCGTGGTCGACGCGCATACGGATCAGCACGCCGACCTTCCGCAATTGGGACTTGCCAGAGCGACGCCAAATCTTCGCCGGACTACGGATCGCGAGGGACCTATGAAGTCAATGCTCGACACCGACGCAATCCTCATCGAGTCGTGGCTCTCCGAGGCGGAGGACCGCAGCCTCGCCAACGACGTGCTCGACGGCCTCACCCGCCCGTTCAAGGAGCTTCCGCCCAAGCACTTTTATGACACGCGGGGGTCGGAGCTGTTCGAGCGGATCTGCGAGCAACCCGAGTACTACCCGACCCGCAGCGAGCGCTCGATTCTCGAGTCGCGCGCGGCGGAGATCGTGGAGGCGACCGGCGCCGGCGAGCTGGTCGAGCTCGGCTCGGGCGCCGCGGACAAGGCGCGGATCCTGCTCGACGCGATGTCGGCCGCCGGAATGCTCCAACGCTACGTCCCTCTGGACGTGTCCGAGGTGGTCGTGCGCGATGCTGCGGCGCAGCTTGTGGAGGAGCACCCCGAGCTCCGTGTCCATGGCGTGATTGGAGACTTCGAGCGGCACCTCGATCGCGTTCCCGCACCGATCGAGGGCGTGCCGAGGATCGTCGCGGTGCTCGGAGGCACGGTCGGCAACTTCCCGCCCGGGACCCGGCGACGGCTGCTGCGCGCGGTCGGCGCCCTGCTCGGCCCGGAGGATCGCCTGCTGCTCGGGACGGACCTGGTCAAAGACCCGGCAGTGATCGAGGCGGCCTACGACGACGCCGAGGGCATCACCGCCGAGTTCAACCGCAACCTGCTGCATGTGATCAACCGCGAGCTACACGCTGACTTCACGCCCGAGCAATTCGACCACGTCGCGTTCTTCGATCGCCGACACGAGTGGATCGAGATGCGCTTGCGCTCGCAGCGACCCTGCAGCGTCCTGATCGGAGACCTGGGCCTCCGAGTCGAGTTCGCCGCGGGCGAGGAGATGCGCACCGAGATCAGCGCTAAGTTCACCCGCGCCCGGATCGAGGCGGACTACGCCGCTGCCGGGCTCGCCCTGGACCGTTGGTTCACCGACGAGCACCAGCTCTTCGCGCTGTCGCTGGCCAGGCGGGTCTTCGCTCCGTAGCTCACCCAGCTGCTTACCGGTGAGCGCGGGATGGCCGATCGACTCCAGGCGTGCCTTCACGGCATCGACGTCGGCGTCGGTCGCCTGAGGTGTCATCACGATCATCACGGCCGAGCGCGCAGCCTGTCATCGCGCCGACGGGTGATCACGAGTGCTAACCCACGCCCCCCGAGGAGACCGGTCAATCTCAGAGCCCGAGCCCCCGAACGCCGTTCTCGTCCCAGCCGAGGTGGTGCGCGAGCTCGTGGCGGACCGTTCGCGTCACCTGCGCCCGCAACAGCGTGGGATCGTGACCGAAATCGCGGAGCAGGGTGTCGCGGAAGATCACGATCCGGTCGTGGAAGAAGTCGCGGGCCACCGTGTCGCCCTCGTAGAGCCCATACGCGCGACGCTCACGGCCGCCGTCGGACACCACCACCGCGACGTGCTCGAGCGCGCGGTGGAACTCGAGCGGGAGGTCATCGACCGCGGCCCGGACGAGAACCTTGAAGTCGTCCTCATCGTGGGGGTCGAACAGCTCCTCTTCCTCTTCGTGCGGGGCTGGCAGCTCGTCATCAGTCCCTGCCGCCCATCCGTCTGCCGCTCCCCAGGAGCCCTCGGCGGCCAGCCGCTCGGCCCGCTCGACGATCGCGTCGAACTCCTCCTCGGATACGGGATCGCGCCAGCCGGCGAGCCGGACCATCACCAGCACGGCCGCGCCGCCGACGATCGCCACGCCGGCGCCGAACAGCGCGAGCCCCTGCAGGACGCGAACCGGAAATGAGGTGCTGAAGCCGGAGATCAGGCTGACCGCGCCTAGCCCGACCACGAGCGCCGCGAGCGCCGAGAAGAGAATCCGCCGGAGAGTCGTCGGTGGGCCAGACACTGTCTAGCTCATTGTGCGAGCGATCACGAGGCGCTGGATCTCGTTCGTGCCCTCGTATATCTGGGTGATCTTGGCGTCACGAAGCATCCGCTCGACCGGGTAGTCCTTGACGTAACCGTAGCCGCCGAGGACTTGCACCGCCTCGACCGTTGTCCGCATCGCAACGTCCGAGCAGAACAGCTTCGCCATCGCCGAGTACTTGCCGAGGTCGGGGTCCCCGCGGTCGACCTTGGCGCACGCCTGGTAGAGCAGCTCGCGGCCGGCCGCACACTGGGTCTCCATGTCCGCGAGCTTGAACTGGATCGCCTGGAAGGCGTTGATCGGCTGGCCGAACTGCCGGCGCTCGCGGGCGTAGGCGGACGCATAGTCCGTCGCTCCCTGGGCAATCCCCAGCGCCTGGGCGGCGACGCCCAGGCGAGAGCGATCGAGCGTCGCCATCGCGACCTTGAAGCCCGCATTGACCTCGCCGATCACGTTCTCAGCCGGCACCCGGACGTCCTCGAAGATCGGCTGACCGGTCGGGGAGCCACGAATCCCAAGCTTGTGCTCGAGCTTGCCGACGCTGAACCCGGGTCGATCAGCCTCCACCACGAAAGCGGTGATCCCGCGTGAGTGCCCGGCCTCCCGATTGGTCACCGCGAAGACGATGTAGAAGTCGGCGACGCCGAGGTTGGTAATCCAGTTCTTGGCTCCATTGATCACCCACTCCTCGCCCTCGCGTACCGCCCGCGTGAGCATCCCTCCGGGATCCGAGCCGGCATCGGGCTCGGACAGCGCGAAGGCGGGGGACCACTCCCCGGTTGCGCACCGCGGCAGGAACCGCTGCTGCAGCGCCGGCGTTCCGAACAGCTTGATCGGGAGCGTTCCCAGCTCCTGAATCATCAGGATCAGCGCTGTCGATGCGCAGGCCTTGGCGATCTCCTCGACCGCCATGTTCAGCATCAGCGTGCCCGTACCGGTGCCGCCGTGCTCGGTCTCGAAGGGAAGGGCGAGGATGTCCTGCTCGGACAGGAGCGCCCGCAGGTCGTGCGGATACTCTGCCCGCTCGTCGATTTCGGCCGCGCGCGGGGCGATCCGCTCGCGCGCGATCTGGCGGATCGTCTCGCTGAAGTCGAGATGCTCCTGGGGGATCGTGTAGATCTCTGCCAGCGCGGTCATGCGCGCCGGATGCTACTCGGGCGGCGTTCCCGCCACCGACGATCCCTGGACCTGAGCAGGACGAGCGCGAAGACCTACAGCCCGCCGGGGTGGCGGACGATGAATCCCGCAGGCGAGGAGATCCGCGTCGCGGACCAGCGATCGTCGCCGTTGGCCGAGCTCTGCGCCGCCGTGTCGAACCAGAGCCCCGCGATGTTCATGTACACGTGGCCGGCGTTGGCCCATAGCGTGATCCAGATGCCATGGCCCGCCTGACCGTAGGACTCGAGCTCGCCCGAGTCCTCGGGGGCGGCGATCAGTCCGGCGCCGTGGAGCGCGAAGCTGGTCGAGCCCGAGCAGTCGTAGCCGGTGTCCGTCCAGCTTGCATGGCCACCGCCGTAGCGGTAGGGCATCATCGCGATCTTGTTCGCCGCCGCGATCACCTCCTTGACCACCGGGGGGGCGTCGACGGGGGCGATCGCCAGCCCGTCTGGGGCCAGAACCGCTTTCTGGCCGGTGTTGTCAGCGTCGATCGCGGCGACGGTCGCGCGGAGGGCGTTGGCCACCGTCAGGGCCACGATCCCGTCCTCCTTGAGAGCCTTCGACGCCTCGAAGGCGATCACCGCAGTCTTCGTCGTGGTCCCGAAATTGCCGTCATCGGTGACCGGGAAGCCGGCGGCCGAGAGGTACTCCTGCATCTCCCTGATCGACGGGCCGCGCATCCCGAGCTTGAGCACACGTGCGCCAAACAGGCCCGTGAGCGGGGGGGTCGTCGTCGTCGTCGGGCTCGTCGTTGTCGTCGGGGTCGTCGCCGTCTGCGGCGATGTGCTGACAGAGGCACCACCGCCACCCGAGGCGGTCTGCCCCTGGGTCTTCTCGGTAACCACCAGCGACAGCTCTTTGGCGACCGGCCCGGTGACGATGCCGGTGACGCTGAGGTGGAATCTGCGTTCGAAGCGGCGCACGTTGCCCGCCGTGATCGGCCCGTACACGCCGACGATCGGGGTCTTGAAGCCGGCGATCGTGAGCCACCTCTGGAGCGTGCTGACGTCGTTACCGCTCATGCCCTCGTGGAGGACGCGGCTCCCGAACGAACGCGCGGCGAGTGCGGTGGCGGGGATCCCCAGCGCCATGACCGCGATGAACGCCACAGCGAGATGCATACGGCGCATCCCGGAACGCATCGAGCGGAGGCTTGTGGACAACGGAGACGACCCTTCTCTTTCGGGTGCCTACGGGGTTAGCTGTCGGGCTCGCGCTGAAAGAGCTTGCGCTACGCCGCGGTGGCGGCGATTCGCCCCTCAGAGCCCTGGTGGGCTCCATTGGGTCCCCCGCTCCCCGGCCGCTAAGGCAATCGGGGATTCGGCTGGGTATGCAGTTTCCGGACCGGCACACTATCGGTTCCGGCGCAGTAATGCGGTTTCGTTCTGTTACAGATGATTCGCCGTGCAGGAACAGGGACCTCCCCGTCGGTAGGGGCGCGCTCCCGATCGGTACGCTCCGCACGTGGATCAGGACTACACCCCGGAGCAGGTCGCGGAGCTGCTCGCGAGCTCGACGATCCAGCTGGTCGATGTTCGCGAGACGCACGAGCACGCCGCGGGCCGCATCGCAGCGGGCGACCACATCGAGCTCGGCGAGCTCACGGCGCGCGCGGGTGAAATCGATCGCGACGTCCCCATCGTGTTCTACTGCCGTAGTGGCGGCCGCTCGGCGATGGCCACCGAGGCGTTCCGGACCGCGGGATTCGACGCACATAATATGGCCGGTGGCCTCCTGGCATGGCACGGTCGCGGGCTGCCGATCGAGCCGCCGGACGGCTTCGTCGCCGAGCCCTAGTTGCCCAGGATCACGCTTTCCACTTGATCGAGCAGCCCACCGGGCGGGTCTGCGCGCGCTCGGCGTCGCGCCCGTCGAGCACGGCGTCGAGCGCATCCCGTAGCCAGGCGGCGTCCTGGCTCTCGTCGTCATGGTCGCCGTCCGGCGCGCCGCGATAACGAAGCCGACCCGCGGCGTCGACGACGAACACGTCCGGGGTCGTCTTGGCGTCGTAGGCCCGCGCCACCGCCTGGGTGCAGTCGTGCAGATAGGGCATCGGCCATGCGTCGCGGTCACGTGCCACGCGCGCCGTCATCGCAGCGTAGGAGTCGCGCGGGTAACGCTCCGAGTCGTTCGGGTTGATCGCGAGGAACCTTACGCCGCGGTCCGCGTAGTCGCGGGCGGCGCGCGCGATGCGATCGTGCCAGGCAAGCGCGTACGGGCAGTGGTTACACGTGAACACGATCACCGTCGCCGATGTCGCGTCGCCGTGGCTGAGCGTCCGCGGGACCCCGTCCGTATCCACCAGCTCGAAGTCGGGGACCTTGTCGCCGATCGCCAGCGTCATTCGGTTCTCACCTGCGCGCGCGTCGCGGCCCGTATCAGCGCGTCGCGGACGTCGTCCGGGTCCGGGATGGGCGAGATCCGGCCGTCGCGCCGATGGTAGATACGGCACGTCAGCCCCACCGGCTCGTCATCCCGAGGCGGCTGGAGGTCGGCACCGTCGATGAGAATCGTCGGTGAGCCGACGAACGCCGCAGCGAGCGCGTCAGCGTCGTTCTCGATCTCGCGCATGTGAACCGACGTCGCGTCGAGGCCCGTATCGCGCAAGGCTTCCCGGAGGTCGGCCAGAGCCCGTTCGGTCGACGGACAACCTTCCCACCAGAGCAACTCGACATCCGGGGCACGCATGCGCTCTAGGTTAGCCGCCGCCCGCGCGCAGATCCTGCTTCGGCCTTCCTAGATCTTCGTGACGTTGACGGCTTTCGGGCCTTTGGGTCCTGCCTCTTCCTCGTAGGACACCTTGGTTCCCTCGGCGAGGGATCGGTAGCCGTCTGAGTTGATGCCGCTGTGATGGACGAAGAGGTCTCGGTTGCCGTCATCGGGCGTGATGAACCCAAAGCCCTTCTCGTCGCTGAACCACTTNNAGAAGGCCGCGTCGCCTCAACGAGCGCCGTGGCGATCTGGGTGACCAGGACCCACCCACCGGTGCAGGCGCTCGCCGGCGCTCGAGCGCGAGTGGAGCGCGATCATTCGGTCACCGGACCTCGGCGGCCGCGAGTCAGATGAAATACAGCCGATGGACGACCCGATGCCCATCGACCGGCACACGCGACTGCCCCTGCGAGAGGTCACGCTGCGCACCAGCCGCTCGTCCGGACCCGGTGGCCAGCACGCCAATGTGACTGCCTCGCGCGTGGAAGCCGTGTTCCGCGTGGCGGACTCGAAGACGCTCACCGATGAGCAAAAGCGGCGGATCACGGCGCGCTACGGGCCGGTCGTCGTGGCGGTCGCCCAAGATGCGCGCAGCCAGGCGCGCAATCGCGAGCTCGCGCTCGAGCGGCTGCGTCGCAGGCTCGCCGCGGCGCTCGCC
>PMOY01000215.1 GCA_003165655.1 Solirubrobacterales bacterium | reverse complement strand
ACCCCACCGAATACGGCAACAGATCAAAGGAGGGGGGTTGCGAGTCAGTCGAGGCGGCCGGGGTCGACCAAGTCAGCCCCATGTTTATCTGGACGAGCCCGATCCGCACGGCCATACCTTCCTAGGCTGCCCCTCGCAAGTCAAGGTGACTGACCAGCAACATTTGCCGCGAGACTCCCTTTCGTGGGGTTAGACTCGCGTTCGTGGGCGATCGTCTGAGGGAGCTCCCCAGCGCTGCGATCGAGGAGGGCGTCCGAGTCCCGCCCGGTCCGGTCGAGCCGGTCGACCTGCTGACGATTCGTCAGGACCCGCTGGCGTTCCTCACGCACGTGCGAGCTCGCTACGGCGATGTCAGCTCTCACGTGATCGACGAGCGCGTCTACGTGGTCAACCGCCCGGAGCTCGCCCGTCGCGTGCTCGCTGCCAACCGCCGCAACTACGTCAAGGCCGGGACACCGGATGACCTGATGCTCACCCCCCTCCTGGGCAAGGGGCTACTGACCAGCGATGGCGAACTGTGGAAACGCCAGCGGCGCGTCTCCCAGCCGCCCTTCGCCCCCGAGCGGGTCGAGGGCTTCGACGAGCTCGTCACCTCCTCCACGCTCGAGCTGCTGGAGCGCTGGACGGCGCCCGCAACCGCCTCTGAGCCGCTCAGGCTGGATCACCAGCTCAGCGGTCTGACCCTGGCGATCGTGGCCCGCGCCATCTTCGGCTCGGACCTGACCGGGATCAACGAGCGCTTCGGCGAGGCGGTCGACGTGCTCAACCGCTTCATGGGTCACTATGACCCGCTCGAGGACTCCGCTGCGGGCCGCGAGGCTCGCGCGGCCTTCTCGAGAGCCGTCGGATTTCTCAACGGGCTGGTCGGGCTGCTCGTCCAGGCTCGCCGCCTGGAGGGCACCGAGGGCCGCGATGACCTGCTCAGCCGGCTGATCGAAGGCATGCCGGCTCAGGGCGCCAGCGCCGAAGCGCAGCGCGAGCTGCGCGACCAGGTCGTGACGATGTTGATGGCCGGTCACGAGACGACGGCCAAGGCGCTGACCTGGACGATCGTGCTGCTCGATGGGCATCCCGCGGTGGGCGAGCGGCTCGACGCCGAGCTCGACGCCGTTCTGGGGGAGCGGGTCGCCCGCGCCGCCGACCTGCCTGATCTGCCGTTCTGTCGCCATGTCGTCCAGGAGGCGCTGCGCCTGTTTCCGCCGGTCTGGTTGCTCTCCCGGCGCGCGGTCAACGACGACGAGCTCGGCGAGTTCGACGTACCGGCCGGGACGCTCGTGTGCGTTAGCCCATACGTGCTTCATCGGGATGAGCGCTTCTGGGAGGACCCGGAGTGCTTCGATCCGGACCGCTTCAGCGACGATCGCTCGGCGGGCCGTCCCGAGTACGCGTACATCCCGTTCAGCGGCGGTCCGCGCCACTGCATCGGGCGGCATTTCGCGATGCTCGAGGCGCAGCTCGTCCTGGCGACGATGCGCCGGCGAGTGCGGCTGACGCTGGTCCAGGGCCATCCGATCGAGCCCGAGGCACTGGTCACGCTGCGGCCCCGCCACGGCGTGCTGGCCACGGTCGACGCCCGGCATGGCTGACGCACCCCTGCGCTCCTACGATCCCGACCGGATGCACGGCGGCCTCGACGGCGAGGTGGAGCGGCTGGAGGTCCAGACCCGCCTGGCCTGGTCCCAGGAGGCCCGAATTCTGGCCGGTCTCGGATTGCCCGCGGCCGAGCGGCTCCTCGACATCGGCTCGGGCTCAGGGGCCCACCTCGAGCGCCTCGCCGAGGCAGCGCCCGATGCCGTGGTGGTCGGCGTCGAGCCCGACGAGCGCCTGCGTGCGCTGGCCGCCGAGCGCGTCCCGCGCGCGGCGCTGATCGGCGGTAGCGCCGAGGCGCTTCCCCTCCCCGACGCCGGCGTCGACTTCGTCGTCTCCCATTACGTCTTCCAGCACGTCGCCGATCCCGAGCGCGCTGCGCAGGAGGCTCTGCGCGTCCTGCGCCCGGGCGGGACGCTGGCGGCGACCGAGGTCGACGGCGAGCTGTGGGGAATCGTGCAGCCAAGATTTGCCGAGGCGCAGGCGGCCCACGAGCAGGCGTGGCTGGCCCAGCGCCGGCGCGGCGGGGACCGCACGATCGGCCGGCGGCTGTGGCGCATCTTCGCGGCCGCCGGGTTCACGGACCTCTCGCTGCAGCTGTTCGCCTACCACAGCGACGAGCTCGGTCTCGATGCCTTTGCACCGCTGCTCGATCCCGCGAATCTGCTGCCCCTCGTGGAGAGCGGCGTTGTCGCGATGATCGACTACGCCCGCGCGGTCTACAGCTACGAACGCTTCCGCGCCGATCCAGCCGCCTTCGTCCTGCTCGCCGGCCTCGTCGTCTCAGGCCGGGCGCCCGGCTCGCAGGGCTAGCAGCCACGCTTTTCTCGCCGCCCACGTGGACGCCCTCCGCGGCGCCGGCGGCCGTACTCGGCTCGGTTTCAACCTCGGCCGGCACCGGAAGCGTCGCCCGAAATGCCGCCGGGACTGCCGATGATGAACTCGCCGACCGTCGTCTCCTCGTAGTAGTCACAGCCGGCCGCGGCGCAGAAAGCATCGGAGTTCCCGCCGCCCAGGGCGCAGGGGGCGAGCTCCATCGCCGTCCCCATCAGGTAGAGCGTCTGGTACATGACCCCGACCTGCTTGAGGATCAGGGCGTAGGCCATCGATTCGTACTTCCACATGACCCGACCGAAGCGCGCGGTGATCAACAGCGAAACCTGAGGGGGGCTGTCCATCACCGCGGTGATCCGGCTGTACTCGCTGAGCAGGATTGTCGGGGGTCCCGGCTCGGCCACTCGCTCGAGGCCGTGCCCCCCCGGGTCGTAGTGGTAGAGCCCCGGCGCAACGCCCTCGCAGAGGTTGACCAGCGGGTAGAGCTCGAGCTCGTAGCAGGCGCCGCCGCCAGGGTAGGGCCGGCTCGAGAGCTCCTGATGGCCGTCGTGCATCACTCCTCGCACGCGGGCGGCGCGGTACAGCAGCTCGCCGAGCTGGGCGGCGGTGATCGGGCGCTCGTCGTTGTGAGCGCGGATCGATCGGCGCTTTTCGAGGACCGCGCCGAAGCTGGGATCAGACGCAGAAACCGCCGCCAGGTCGGGAGTGGGCAGGGGGAGCGTGATCTCGCCCGGCGGCTTGATCGCGGGCAGTGGCTCGGCCAGCTTCTCGCGGTGGTAGGTCCCGCCGAACCCGCCCAGGTTGCGCCCGGCACGGCTGCGGGCATGGAACAGCAGGTCGGAGAAGCTCCACTGGGCGAGGCCCGGCGGCTCGGGCTCGCCCGCAGTGGCGATGATCGCCGAATCGCGCAGCATGCGCAGGAGCGCACGGATCGTCTTGGTGTCGAGTCCCGGCGCGCTGTCGGCGAGCTCCTCCGCGTCGGTTGGCTGCGCCAGCCGAGCCACGAGCCCGGCGAGCGCGGGATCGTGCAACTCGACGAACACCGTGTGCAGCGGCGACTCGATCCGCACCATCCCACCATCGGCGCGCAGCAGCGCGACGCGGGAGAGGACGAGCGTCCCGGTCACGTCGGCCGGCGGTAGCTGGGGCGGGATCACGTGCCCGATCGGGTGGCGTGTGGCCAGCGCCCTCTTGCCCGAGGAGAGCGTGCGCTTCAGCCAACCCCCGTGCTCGAGCCGACGCAGCAGCCTCTGGAGCTTGAACGCCGCGCCCTCTCCCTCAGCCTCGATGGTCAGGGCGACGAGCTGTGATTCCTGCGTCCCGTCGGCCAGGGCGCTCACCACGCCCGCCAATGCAGGCCCGAGTGGCCCCAGCGGCGCCTGTACGTGGCCTTCGACCAGGGCCGTGATGCCGTCGCGGACGACCACGTGCGCGTCCGCGCGCAGCGCCAGCGTCTCGGTCATCACCGGCGTCTGCGGGGGCGCGGAGCCGACGGACATGCTCAGAAGAAGATGCTGATCGGATTGAGCTCGGCCTCGGGGATCGTCGGATCGATCCAGCCCAGCTTGACCGGCACGTCGTAGAGTCGCCCGGGTCCCAGGCGGCGCCAGAAGTGACGTAGGCCGGGGGCAATCACCCTGACCACCGCCAGATCGATGGCCGGCCGCGACTGGTCCAGCACGAGGACATCGTGTCCGGCCTCGCCGATGCGCTCCACGCACCGGAGGACATCCTGCGCGATGTCGTCGGTGGCGATCTGCGCGAAGTCCGACGGGCGCCTGGGCGCTAGCTCCGGATGGGGCGCCACGTGCGGATTGCCCTCGAGCGTCTCGCGTGTCCACCACTCGATCGCATCGGCATCGTCCATCCAGTAATAGGTCGATCCATCGGGCTTGCGCTCGCTGACGGCGGGAAGGAACTGGTTGACCTCGGTCAGCGCGCGCATCAGGGCCATACGCGGATCGACGTGCGCGCCGAAGCCGATCAGCAGGTCCTCGGTGGGTCCAGCGAGTCGCTGAGAGCAGCCGACGAAGGCGGGGATTCCGAGGTCCGTGGTGATGTCGAGCACCCACAGGTTGCGGCCAAGTCCGGCGTAGTGCTCCCGCACGAGCTCAACATAGGGCTCGTCGAAAGCGTCGAGGTCGACCGTCGGCCGCGGCGCGCGGTTGTACCACCAGGCCGCGACCGAATCGCGCTCGACCAACTCCATCAGGCCCTGGAGGATCGCCTCCTCGACCGTGTTGCCGGCGGCGCAGCCGTTCGCGTCGCTGGCGCAGTAGAAGTGTGCGGCAATATCGGGGTGCCCGTACCAGCAGTAGCCGGCAGGCGCCAGCCGCTCGCGCTCGTCCCGCAGTGACCAGACGGGAGTCCACTGGATCTCGCGCTCGGGATCAAGCCGCCCGGGGATGATGTGGTAGCTGGTCGTCTGGGCCGCGTTCCAGGCCTCGCGGTCGGCGTACTGCGCGTCGGAGAACAGCAGCAGCTCCTCGGGGTGCAGCGCGCGATCGGAAAGCCGGGCGTAGGAACCGGTCTCGTAGGGTTCGTCGCCGCGGTAGATGCCGTCGAAGCGCTCGATCGCCTCGCAGACCGCGCCCACCTTGGCCTGGTGATCGGTGCGCCCCTTGCCGCCGCTGCGGCCGCGCAGGTTCTTGCGCAGGAAGTACAGGCTGTCCTGCATCAGAGCGAAGTTGTGACCCGAGGAGTAGCTGTAGGCCACGCCGTTGTCCTGCACGGTCTGGCGCCGCACGGACGTGACCGCGCCGGTGATCGGGCTGATGTGCTTCTCCAGCCGCGCCAGCGTCTCCTCCGGACGGCACACTCGGTGGCCGCCGTCGGCGGTGAAGCGCTTGACCGTCGGCCGCAGCGTGATCCGCGGATCGCGCTCGGCGCCGCGCAGCGCCGGATCGCCGCAGACCGGGCACATCGGATCGCGCACGACCGGATGGTGCTCGCTGGTGAGCGTCGCGAGGTCGAGTGTGACGAGGTCCTCGAGCCGCGCGGAACCAACCAAGATCGCCTGCAGCTCGATGGCCAGCAGCGCCGCGCCGGCCTGGATCGCCGTCTGGAGGGCGATCGCGCCGCCGTGCACGACGCGCGTTCGGCCGTTCTTGGTGCGCAGGTAGCGCTCGAGCTGGCGGTTGCCCTCCAGCCGCTCGGCCATGCACATCCAGCAGGGGCCCTGTCCCGGCCGGATGTATGGACCAAGCCACACTGCCGGACCGCTGAGACGGGCAATGACCCACGGTGCGCGGGCCTCGACACGCCGGCGGTTCAGCTCGCCCAGACGCGGGTCCAGATAGTCGTCGACGAGCACAACGGCCTGCGGCGCATCGTCGTCGAGCACCAGCCCCGCGTCGCGCAGCGCTCCGCGGGCCGATTCCATCTCGAGTCGACTCAGATCCACGAGGGCGACACGGGCGTCTGCACCGGGCTCAGGCGCGATATCGAGCGTGTCCCAGAAGGCAGCAGCGTGGGGGTCGGCCCCGGTGGCGCCCTGTACCAGGAGGCCGAGACCGTCGAGGCGCCGGAGATTGCCGAGCACCTCTCCTGGTGGATATCCGCTCAGCTCACCGACCAGGTCAGTCAGCGCGCGCGTCCCGTCGAGCAGCGGTACCAGCGCCGCAGCGGTCCGGCCGTCGAGCACGTAGTGCGACTCCTCGCTCATCAGAAACACCCGTTCGTCGTCGACCACGACGACTCTCAGATACCCCTTGAGTCGCGGATGAGTCGGCGACTGGCGCCGTCCGGGCGCCAATCGCGTCATCGAGTTGCTCACTCGCTCACGTGCAAGTGCAGCACGGGGAACAGCAGCAGCAGTACGTGGTATCGCCGCCCGCCACCCCTGCGAGCTCGGATTCCGAGAGCTCGGCCGTGTCGATCTGCGGAACGTCTGGCACGTAGAGCGTGATCGTGCCCGTGGACGTGCCCTCCTCCCACAGCTTCACCTGATCATCCAGGCTGCCTTCACCCTGGCTGTCGCGGATGTCGATCTTGGCGCCGGCCGGGACCGACAGTCCCACCTCCTCGAGGGCCTCGGTCGGATGGGCGCGCACGCGCTGCATGAACGCCTCGTCAGACCAGGCATTGGTCAGCAGCTTCGTGTAGGCGCCAACGAACTCTGAACGCTCACTTGCGTCCATCGTTATTCCACCTCATTTCGGGTCAACGACGTTGGTAGTTCGGTTACCGGCACTCGGGTAACTCAGGTACACGTACAGCAGGGCGAACAGCAGCAGCAGTAGTCAGTGCCGCCGGCTACACCCGAGAGCTCGGATTCCGAGAGCTCGGCCGTGTCGATCTGCGGGACATCGGGCACGTACAGAGTGATATTCCCCGAGGCGCTTCCTTCCTCCCACAGCTTGACCTGGTCGTCGAGGTTTCCCTGTCCCTGGCTGTCGCGGACGTCGATCTTCGCCCCTGATGGGACCTTCAGACCGACTTCCTCGAGCGCCTCGGTCGGGTTCGACCTTATGCGCTTCATGAAGGCGTCATCAGACCACGCATTGGTGAGGAGTTTGGTGTAACCGCCTACAAACTCCTGCCGTTCCGACGCATCCATTCGGTAGCTCCTTTCGCGAGCTGTTGGGTGAACGCCCGTATAGGACGCTCCATACCGCCCCGGTCGAGCGACTTATACCAGCGATGCGGTTCGTCCGGTGGATTTCTTGTCGGTAGTTGACTTCGACCCCCGGTTAGTGAGATTTTTCCGGCGTGAAGCTTCGCGTTCGAGCACTCGAGCGTCGGAAATTGCCCGACGAGCTCGACCAGTTGTCGGGCCTCGCTCATCCGTGGACGTGGCTCGGCGTGGCCGCCCTGGCCCTCGCCGTCGCCGCGCTCGTGATCTGGAGCTTCGCGGGGACCATCCCGCGGACGGTCAACGGGACCGGCGTCCTCGCCGAGCGCGGCGGAGTCGACGCCGTCGACAGCACGGTGTCCGGGCAGGTCACCAAGCTGCTGGAGGGCCAGGATGCCTACGTGCAGGCGGGCCAGACGATCGCCGTTGTCGGCTCAGGGGCCATGCAGACGAGCGTCCGTGCGCCCTTCAGCGGACAGCTCATAGACGTGGCGATCATTCCCGGCCAGGTGGTGCAGTTCGGCGACCCCCTGTTCACGATCCAACGCGCGTCGGCGAGTGGGCAGCACATCTGGCTCTACCTGTTCGTGCCGACCGCTGACGGCGCCGACCTGGCGCCGGGAATGGCGGTCAACGTTTCGGTCGCGACGGCGCCCTCGGCCAAATACGGCGTGCTGCGCGGGAAGATCGCGACGGTCTCGGAGGCTCCGCTATCCACGGCGTCGGTCAGCGCGCTGGTGGCCAATCCGGACCTTGCACAGGTTCTGACCAAAGACGGCCCCCCCATACTCGCCCAAGTCCACCTGACGGCGGACCCATCGACGCGATCGCGCTACTCCTGGTCGACGCCAAAGGGTCCACCGTTCGTGCTCGAGCCGGGCACGCCGGCGACCGCTCAGGTCGTAGAGCAGGAGCAACGCCCCATCGATGTCATCTTCGGCACCTGAGGCTCCTCCGGCCAGCCCGGCTCCCGCGGCGCCCCGGGATTCTCCCCCCAAGCCCAAGACACACCGCCGCGCCAAGACGCCGACGCTCTTGCAGATGGAGGCCGTGGAGTGCGGCGCGGCAGCGCTCGGGATCATCCTCGGCTACCACGGGAAGTTCGTCCCGCTCGAGCAGCTTCGCGTGAAGTGCGGTGTCTCGCGGGACGGCTCCAATGCGGCGTCGGTGCTGCGCGCCGCGCGCGACTACGGCTTGGAGGCGAAGGGGTTCGCGATGGAGGCCAGCGTGGCCCGGGAGCTCAAGCCGCCGTTCGTCATCTTCTGGAACTTCAACCACTTCCTCGTGATCGAGGGATTCAAGCGCGACAAAGTGCTGATCAACGATCCGGCGGCCGGTCCGCGCCGGATCCCCTGGTCGGAGTTTGACGGGAGCTTCACCGGCATCGCGCTCACCTTCGAGCCTGGAGACGACTTCGAGAAGGGGGGTAGGCGCGCCAACGGCTTGAATGAGCTGCGGGGCCGGCTGACCGGAACCACCGGCGCGCTGACCATGATCCTGCTCGTCAGCCTGCTGCTCGTGGTGCCGGGGATCGCTGTGCCCGGCTTCCTGCGGGTGTTCATCGACCGCATACTGCTCTCCGGTATCCACTCGCTGCTGTGGCCCCTGCTCGCCTTCATGGCGGGCATCGCGGTGGTGATCGCGCTGCTGACCTGGCTCCAGCAGCGATCGCTGCTCAGACTCGAAACGCAGCTGTCGATCGTCACCTCGGCGGCGTTCCTGCGCCACGTCCTGCGCCTTCCGGTGCCGTTCTTCTCGCAGCGGTCTGCGGCAGACATCTCCCTGCGGGTGACGACCAACGACACCGTTGCCCAGCTGCTCTCACGCGACCTGGCCACCGCCGTGGTCAGTGGCATCGTCGTCATCTTCTATGCGCTCGTGCTGCTGCACACGAGCGTGCTCCTCGGCCTGATCGGGATCGGACTGGCGGCGGTGAACATCCTCGTGCTGCGGCTGGTGGCGCGCCTGCGGCGCGATGCGAGCATCAAGCTCCAGCAGGATCGGGGCAAGCTCGTGGCCGCAACCTACAACGGCCTGCAGCTGCTCGACACCTTGAAGGCGTCGGGCCGCGAGTCGGACTACTTCGAGCGCTGGTCGGGACATCTCGCCAACGTCGTCGTGGGCTCGCAGCGGCTGGGGATCCCAACTCAGGTGCTGGCGGTCGTGCCGCTGTTCCTGGCCTCCCTGAACTCCGCGCTGATCCTGCTGATCGGCGGCCACAAGGCCCTGACGGGCGCGATCACGATCGGCCTGCTGGTCGCCTTCCAGGCGCTGTTGACGAACTTCAACCGCCCGGTCGGTGACCTCAGCGACCTCGGGGCCAAGGCGCAGGGGGTCAACGCTGACATCGCGCGCATCCGGGACGTGGAGAGATATCCCGTGGCCACCGTCTTCTCCCGGCCGCCGAGCAGCGAGCTGACGAGGCTCACCGGCCAACTCAGCCTCCAGGACGTCACCTTCGGCTACAGCCCGCTCCAGGAACCGCTGATCCGCGACTTCTCCCTGACGTTGACCCCGGGCATGCGGGTGGCCGTGGTGGGGGGCTCGGGGAGCGGCAAATCGACGGTCGCGCGCCTGATCGCGGGGCTGTACGACCCCTGGGACGGCCGGATCCTGTTCGACGGCGTCCCGCGCGAGGAGCTCGGACGGTCGGTCCTCGCCTCGTCGGTGGCGGTCGTCGACCAGGACATCTTCCTGTTCGAGGGAGCGGTCCGCGACAACCTGACGATGTGGGACTCGACCGTCCCCGACGAGGTCCTGATCGCCGCGCTCAGAGACGCCGCGATTCTGGACGCGATCCTGCAGCGGCCCGGCAAGCTGGACGGCCGGATCCTCGAGGGCGGCTCTGACCTCAGCGGCGGTCAGCGCCAGCGTCTGGAAATCGCGCGCGCACTCGCCGTCAACCCGTCGCTGCTGATCCTCGACGAAGCCACGAGCGCCCTGGACGCCGAGACCGAGCGCCAGATCGACGCGAGCCTGCGGCGTCGAGGCTGCACATGCGTAATCGTCGCCCACCGTCTGAGCACCATCCGCGACGCCGACGAGATCCTCGTCATGCACCTCGGCGAGGTGGTCGAGCGCGGCACGCACGATTCGATGAAGGACTCCGGCGGCCGCTACTCCGAATTGATCCGTTCGGCATGAAGCTGCGTGAGCTGTTCCGGCCCGCGCAATCGCGCCTTCTCACCCGGCTCAGACAGTTCGAATCCGCCACCGATCAGCTCGGGCTCTTCAGCGAGGGCAACGGGATCGCCAGCCCGCCGCAGATCCCCCAGGCCCCGCCGGCGGAGCCGGCGATTGCCGAGGCCGCGGCGGAGCCGGAGGTCCCGGAGGTCCCGGAGGCCGCGGCGAAGCAGGCGATTGCCGAGGCGCCGCCGGAGCCGGCGGTCCCCGCGGCCGCCGCGGAGATCGCCGTGGATATCCGGAACCTCAGCACCGTCGATATCGCCCAGGCGATGGGTCAGTTCCTGGCCACCGACCCGGAGAGCGGCTGGATCGTCGACGACGGCCTGCTCGACGTGTTCGTGGTCAGGGCCCCGGGCGGCGTGCCGTTGGGGCGCTGGACGCCGCTGGTCACCATCGAGCCCGGCTCGGCGATCACGGGCACGCCGTCCAGCTCGCGCGGATATGCGCTGCTCTGCCGGCTCTCACCTGGCTGCCGGGTGCGCCAGATCAGACTCGCGGACGTCCAGGTCGAGACGCAGGAGCGACCCAAGCGTCACGCCGAGGTCATCGCGCGTACCGACCGCTGGCTGGCGAGGGTCCTTGACGTCATCCACCACGGTCTCGCGCCCACGGACTTCACGCCGCTGGCCCGCGGCGGACAAGTGCGTGTGCCCGCCGACACGGCCGCGCGGACGCTCGACGGCATCACGTGGTTGACGCTCGAGTCCGGCAGCGCCCGGCTGCTCGGCCGCGAGCGCACCCGCGCGCTGAAGGTCGAGGTGCCGGCGGTCATCTCGCCGACCGAGTGGATCCGCGCCGAAGAGCCCTCGGTGATCTCGACCCAGGGAACAGGCGATCTGCTCGACG
>PMOY01000372.1 GCA_003165655.1 Solirubrobacterales bacterium | reverse complement strand
CGGTCGGCCGGGTTCTTGTTCAGGGACCACAGGACGACCTGCTCGAGCTCGGGCGGGACGTTCGGATTCCACGCGCTCGGCGGCACGGGAGCCTCCGACACGTGCTTGAGCGCGATCGTGACCGCCGATTCCGCGTCGAACGGAACCCTCCCGGTCAGCAGTTCGTAGAGCACGACGCCGACCGAGTAGAGGTCCGAGGGTGCGCTGACCGCATGGCCCTGCGCCTGCTCCGGAGACAGGTACTGGGCGGTTCCCATGATCGATCCCGTCTCGGTCATGTCTGACGCGCCGGCGCGCGCGATCCCGAAATCTGTGACCTTGACGTGGTCGGAGTCGTCGACCATCACGTTGTGTGGCTTGAGGTCACGGTGAATCACGCCCCGGCGGTGGGCGAACCGCGCCGCCTTGAGGATCTGGATCGTGAGATCGATGGCGCGAATCAGCTCGAGCGGCGCCTCGTCGCGTATGACCTGCTTGAGCGTGCGGCCGGGCAGGTACTCCATGGCGATGTAGTACGTGCCGTCGTGGGCGCCACGGTCATAGACGCTGACGACGTTGGGATGCTGGAGCCCGGCAGCCGCCTGGGCTTCGCGGCGGAAGCGCTCGACGAAACCCGGATCCTCGGCGAACCGGCGATGGAGAAGCTTCAACGCGACCTTACGACCGAGCTGCTGATCCTCGGCGAGGAACACGTCGGCCATGCCGCCCGAGCCGAGGCGCGAGATCACCCGGTAACGGCGGTCGACAAGCGTGCCTGGTTCGAGCTCAGCCATGCTCGGACAGAACGGTCTTGATCACAGAGCTCGCGATCGGGGCGGCGACCGTGCCGCCGTAGCCGCCGTTGGTCTGGTCGATCGTGACGGCGATCGCGATCTGCGGATTCTCGGCCGGGGCGAAGCCGATGAACCACGGCTCGGTGAGGTCGGATCCGGTCACGCCGATCGAGGCTGTGCCGGTCTTCCCCGCGACACTGATGTTTCCGAGCTGGGCCGGCTGCCCGGTTCCCTCCTCAACCACCTTGCGCATCATCAGGCCGACCTGCTGCGCAGTGGAGGACTTCATCACCTGGCTGTACACGGTCGGCTTGATCGTGTCGATCGTCTGGCCGTCGGAGTTCACGACGTAGCTGGTCAGGTGAGGAACCATCAGCTTGCCACCGTTGGCAACCGCGGCGGCTACCATCGCCATCTGCAGCGGGGTGACGCGCAGGCCGCCCTGACCGATCCCGATCCGACCGATGTCCTCGTTCGGGCTGCCGGGGGCGAACGGCCGGCCCGTCGCGGTCGAGAATGGGCGACTCACGGCCAGCTCATCGGGCGGGTAGTCGAGCGGCGGCTTGGAGTAGAAGCCGAAGCGCTTCATGTACTCGGTCATGACCGAGCGCCCGAGCTGCTGCGCGACCTGAGCCCAGATCGTGTTGATCGAGTTGGTGAGCGCGGTTGTCAGGGTCTGCGGACCCCAGCTCTGATTGCCGTCGTTAGACAGCGGTACGCCCGAGACGGTGAGCGGGGAGTTCCCGTTCAGGACCGAGCGCGGGGTGAACTTGCCGCTGTCGATCGCCGCTACCGCGGTGAGCACCTTGAACGTCGATCCGGGCACATCGCCCGCCTGGGTGGCGTCATTGAGCTGACACCCCGGGGCGCCGCACGGGGCGCTGGGATGGTTGTCGTTATAAGTGGGGAGCGAGACCATGACCTTGACGGCTCCGGTGCGTGGGTCGAGCGCGACGACCGAGCCAGCGCGACCGTCGAGCAATCGGAGCGCAAGCCGCTGCGCGGTCGGGTCGAGCGTCGTGTGGACGTCGTCGCCGACCTGGGTTCCACCACCGAGCTGGCCGATGATCGCGCTGATGCCCGTGTTCACGCCACGTAGGTAGTCACCGTCGGAGAGCTCGAGCCCGGCGGCCTGGCCAGTTTTCACAATCGAATATCCGACGGCCTGCGAGAACAGCGACCCGGTGGGGTATCGGCGCGTCCACGTGTGATCGGGGCCCTTAACGGACTCTGCCAAGACGGTGCCGGCGGCGGCGAGGATCTCTCCCCGGTCGATCTTCTCCTCGTCGATCACGGTGCGCGCGTTCAGCGGGTTGTCGCGCAGCGCCTTCGCGTCAAACACCGTCCAGCGCGACGTCCAGGCGATGAGCAGGGCGAAGAGGACGATCACGACCCCGAAGACGCGGGTGATGGGCGCATTCATGCCGGTCGCCTGGCGCGGTCGGAGACGAGCAGGAGCAGGGCGAGGAGCACGAGGTTCGCGATGATCGACGAACCGCCGTAGGAGATGAAGGGCAGGGTGACCCCGGTCAGCGGGATCACCCGCGTGACGCCGCCGACGATCACGAACACCTGCAGCGCGAGGACCGAGCTGAGGCCGACCGCGAGCAGGGTCGAGAACGAGTCGCGCGCGAGGACCGCGGTCTTGAAGCCGCGGGCGATCAGCATCAGGTAGGCGATCAGCACGGCGGCCGCCCCGAACAACCCGAGCTCATCGGTGATGACCGCGTAGATCATGTCCGTGCTCGGCGCCGGCAGCAGGTAATTGGACGTGCCGGGAATCGTCAGCGTGGCCTGTCCGAAACCCTGGCCGAACATGCCGCCGGCAGCCTGCGCAAACAGCGAGTTGGCGAGCTGGTAGCTGCTGGCCTGGCCGGCCTTCGCGTAGTACAGGCTCCGGTTCAGCGGATGCAGCCATTCCTCGACGCGAGCGTTGATGTGGGGCACGTGCGCACCGATGTACCAGGCGCCAAGGCCGAACGCGAGCACGCCGACGACGACGAACGACAGCCGGCTCGTCGCCACGTAGAGCACCGCGAGCAGAGCGCCGTAGAACATGAGCGAGGAGCCGACGTCGTGCAGTGCGAAGAGGATCAGCATCGCGAGGCCCCAGATCACGAGTACAGGCCCGAAATGCTTCAGCGGCGGGATCGTCACCCCCAGGATCCGGCGGGCGCCGAGCACGAGCACCTGACGCGTGTCGCGCAGGTAGCTCGCGAGGAAGATGACGAAGCCGATCTTCGCGAACTCGGTCGGCTGGAACTCGAACACGCCCGGGAGGTGGACGCTGAGATAGGCGCCGTTGACCTCGTCGCCCAGGCCGGGGACGCGCGGGAGCATCAAGAGGATCAGCGACACCACGGCGATCGTGTACCGGTATCGCTCGAGGCGCCGATAGTCGCGGAAGGCAATGATCGTCACGGCGAACAGGATCAAGCCGAGCACGAACCACTGCGCCTGCTGGCGCGCGAACGTCGAATCGATTCGGTAGATCATCACGATCCCGAAGGAGGACAGCAGCGCGACGAGCGGGAACATGTACGGGTCGGCGTAGGGCAGGGTGGCGCGGATCACCAGGTGGCCCGCCAGGCAGAGAGCGAGGAAGATCGCTCCGTAGGTCAGCGAGATGTTCGAGAGCGCATTGGAGCGCTGGATGAAGACGCCCGCGAACCCCGCGGTCACGAGCAGCGACGCCGGAATCAGTCCGACGAGCTCGCGGTTGCGCGCGGTCACGGAACGGTCTCAGCGATCACTGTTGCACCTTCCCGAGCTCGAGGTCGTTCACCAGATTCTGAGCGTTCGCCTGCGAGCGGAGATCGTGGTTGAGCAACCGACCGCGCTCGGGGGGTGCGAGCGTTGACGCGGGCACACCGGACTCGTAGAAGATCTCGTACAGGCGGACTCCCGCGACCAGGTTGTACGGCAGCCCGCGGTAAATGGTCACGAGCCCCTGCGAGTTCGTGCCGATGAAGAACAGCTGCCGGGTCGCCAGCCAGCCCCCGGATCCGAACAGGAAGAGCACGATCAGGGTGGCGAGCAGGGCAGCCGCGGACCTGCTGTAGCGGCGCCCGCGGCGGCGCGGCGGAGGCGCGGCGCCGCTGTCCCCGGGCCCGCGGTGGCTCCGCGCCAGGGGCGCTGGTCGGGCGGGGCGGGGCGGGGTGGCGACTGCGACGCCCGTCGCGTCCGTGGCGGGTCCCGGTGCAGGAACTCCAGCCGCCGCGACGACCGTCGGCTGATCCGACCCTGCGGCGCTCCCAACCTCCTCGAGCCGCACCAGGATCACGGTGATGTTGTCCCGTCCCCCTGCGCGGTTGGCCTCGTCGATCAGCGCCTGAGCGGCCGCCTCGACCCCGGTGTACGTGCGCAGGATCTCAGTCACCTGCGCCTCGGAGATCATCGAGGTCAGCCCGTCGCTGCACATCAGGATGACGTCTCCGGCCCGGACCGGATACGTCCAGGTGTCGACGGTCACCTGGGGCTCGGGGCCAAGTGCCCTCGTGATGATCGAGCGCTGCGGATGGTCGGCCGCCTCCTCTTCAGTGAGCTTGCCGCGCCGGATCAGCTCGGCCATCAGCGAGTGGTCCTGGGTCAGGCGGGTCAGCGACCCGTCGCGGAACAGGTACGCGCGGCTGTCACCCACGTGGGCGATCGCGAGATCGTTCTCGCCCAGGTAGGCGGCGGTCAGCGTCGTTCCCATTCCGGCACGCTCGCTCTCGGTCCGCGAGAGCTCGTAGATTCGCCGGTTGGCAGTCAGCGCGACGGCCGCGAGCCGCTCTTCGGGACTGCCCCGCTCCGGTAGCCCCTCGGCGAACGCGTCGACGGCGATTCGCGAGGCTACCTCCCCCGCCTGGGCCCCGCCCATCCCGTCGGCGACGACGAACACCGGCGGCTGCGCCAGCACAGCGTCCTCGTTCTCCCGGCGCTGAAGCCCGGTGTGAGTGAGTGGAATCCAGTCGGCGGCTCGAAGCATGCAATCACTGCAGGTAGGAGAACTCGCTGTCACCGATTCGAATCTGGTCGCCCTCGTGAAGCGGCTGCGGGCCGGTGAGCGGTTGATCGTTCAGATAAGTGCCGTTGGTGGAGCCGAGATCCTCGATCACGGCGACGTGCCCCTGGCAGGAGATACGAGCGTGGCGCGAGGACGCGAACGGGTCCTCGAGCTTAATCTCGACGTCGCCGCGTCCGAGGGTAGCGCCCCCACGCAGGTCGTACGCGACTCCGGTTTCGTGTCCCATTGCCTGCTCGACCAGGAGCCGAGGCTCGAAGTCTCCGTCCAGCTCGGGCAAACCGGCGGCCGCCGGGTAGACGCCCGTCGCGTCCAGTGACTGATGACCGGCGGCGTCTACCACACCTCCCCGGCCGCGTCGAAGGTCCCGGAGCGAACTGATGGCGACCCACATCAGGAACAGATAGAGCACCGCGAGGAAGCCGAACTTCAACGCCACCGAGACGGGCGCAAGCTGAATCGAGCCGATCATTCGAGCTCGAATGTCAGGAGCGAGGTCCCCAGCTCGATCCGGTCGCCGGGCTTGACGACCTCCGCAGCCTCGATCCGGCGCCCGTTGAGCACCACGCCGTTCGTTGCGCCGAGGTCGCTCAGCACCCATGACCCTCCGCGCGGTCGCAGCTCTGCGTGCTGGCGCGACACGTTGGCGTCGCTCAGCACGACGTCGCACTGGCGGCTGCGGCCGATCGTCGCGCCGGAGGGCCCCACCACCAGCCGCTTGCCGTCCACCAGCAGCAGCACCGTTTCCCGGCTCGCGCGAGCGCGCTCCTGGAGCGGCTCGGCGACGCGCTTCGACGCGCCATGGATCATCGTCCTACCCCCGGCGCGCTCGGCTCCTTCGCGCTCGTGCCCGGTCGCGTCACGCTCGGTCCCCGCGGGGGGTTGCACGACCCGGGTCTGGATCCCGAACTCCCCCAGGCGCAGCCGGTCGTCAGTCTCGAACTCAATCACCGGACGGGACAGCATCGCCAGCTGCTCCCGGCGTGCGAACTCGAGCAGGTACCCGGCCAGCTCGTCGGCGAGCCCCTCCTCGTAGTCGGCGAACCGCTCCCGGTCGCGCGGCGAGAGATACACGACGTACTCGTTTGGCACGTAGGTCCGCGAAACCGAGAACGACTTGTGCTCCTCCATCTCNNACGAGGCCGGCGATCTTGCTCTCGAGGCTTCTCAGCACGCTCATCGGACGCCCTCCGGGGCACCCCGGATGCTACGGAACTCGCCGGGAAAGGCGCCGCATGTGGCCTACCCGAACGATGTGCGGCGCCAGCGCGATCACGAACGCCGTCACGCTGCCGAGCACTGCGCCGTGGAGCGTGGCTCCGGCGAGTGAGCCGTGCACCAACCGCAGAGAGGCATATGTGGCGGCCACGAGCCCGGCCGCCCACGCGCTCGCGAGCACGAAGTCGACGCCTCCCGGGCGCCCGCGGACGAGCCACGGCAGGGCGACAGCGCCAGCAGCCCACACGGGCGCCGGCGCGAGCGCACCAGAGCTGACCAGTGGCTCGAGTATGTGATGCAGGGTTGCGCCCACCGACAACGTCCACTGATCCCGCGGCGGCGACCCGGGCGGGGAACGGAGATAGAGGTCGGCCCCCGACAGCGCCGTCCCGAACACGGTCCACACCCAGCCGGTCGCGCCGAGCGCAGCTCGGGTCCAAGCGCCACGCGCATAACCGGCGAGCGCCGGCCACGCGCCGGCGAGGCCGACGACACCGAGCGCGGGAGCGCCGGCAGCCACCGCCCAAGTAGTGCCGCGCCGGGGGCGCAAGAGCGCCGGCAGGAGTCCGCCGAGGGCGACGACGAGGGCAGCGCCGGTCCGTCCCTCGAACGCCAGCCAGAGCCCGAACAGGGTGACCAGTGCGACCCAGCCGATGCGGGGCAGCGCCGCAACGAGCATTGCCGCCAGCAGAGCTACAGCGAATGGCGCCATCGGCGAGGTCGGCACGAGGCTCGCGATCAACCACGCCGCGAGTCCGGCGGTCGCGATCGCCGACAGGCCACGCTCCGGCCAGCGAGCAGCCGCGTCGTGGCTCTGGCCGCGGTGGCGGTTCTCGGCGGGATCGTGGCTCTGGCCGCGGTGGCGGCCCTCGGCGGGATCGCGCTTCGGGCCGGCCACGGGCGACCAGAGAGGCTCCAGACAGGCTGACTCACGGCGGCGCGCTCGCCACGCCGACGCGACCACTCCCGGACGATCCGACACGCGATCGACCACGGTCGTGAGCGCGAGCCGCAGCTCCTCAACGGTTCCCCGTTCCCGGGCTCGCGGACGCAGCGCCAGGTCGAGCGCCTGGCCGAGCTCGCGCGGGAGATCGCGACGCTGGCGCCGCAGCGGCGGAAGGTGCGCACCAAGGCGACGCGCCCGCTGTGCGGCGGTGCCGGTTCGGACCGGATTGACTCCCGTCAGCCCCTCGTAGAGGACGAGTGCCAGGGCATAGAGGTCCGCCGGCGGTCCGGCACCGCGGCCCTCGGCCTGCTCGGGCGCCATGTACGCGGCCGTGCCGACGACGTCGCCGGTCCTCGTGAGCGTGTCGCCCCCGACGATCCGCGCGACGCCGAAGTCGGTCAGCTTTGCCATCGAAGCCCGATTCGACGGTCGCGCCGGGACGAGCACGTTGGAGGGCTTCACGTCCCGGTGGACGACGTTCTCCGCGTGCGCGTGCGACAGCGCGTCGCAGAGGGCGATGCCGATGCCGATGATCTCCCGATCCGACAGACGTCCCGCGTCGAGCAGCTCTCCCAGCGTCGCACCCCGCACGAGCTCCGAGACCAGGTATGCAGCATCGTCGTCGGCGCCCGCCTCATAGAGCATGACGATGCCGGGATGGGCGAGCCTCGCCGCGGCACGCGCCTCACGCTCGAAGCGGCCACCCACGATCCGCTCTCGCGGAACAATCTTGACCGCCACGTCTCGCTCCAGGCGCTCGTCGCGGGCCATCCAGACCGTGCCGAAGCCGCCCGCGCCAAGCTGACGCTGGAGGTGGTAGCGCCCAAGCACGATCGGCGCCTCGTCCCCGGGCCCAGACGTCGGCGGGAGCGTACCCGCCGGTCCAAGATCAAGCCGCGCGCCGGACGCCTGGTGAACCATCGTCGCGTCGCGTCGCGTCATTGTGGGCTTTTCCACATAACCTGCTCGGTCCCTGCGGGTCAGCGGCCTCGGTCCCTGCGGGTCAGCGGTGGTTCGGGGGTGTGGACCCCTTGCACGAGCGCTTGCGTATTTGCCTGTCCGGCCGCATCGCCGGTCATACTGGACTTTCCGAATTCTTTAAGGAGGGATCGAAACCTTGTCGTTCTTCGACGAGACGGACGAGCCCCAGCCGGCACCGCGCACGCGCCGTCCCTCCGGGACAGGCCGGCGGCCGCCCGGCGACCAGCAGGCGATCATGGTGCGTCGAGCGGTGGCCGGGGTGGCGATCCTGGTCGTGGTCATCCTGATGGTCCTCGGGATCCACAGCTGCCAGGTGAACTCCCGCAACAGCGCGCTGAAGAGCTACAACAACAGCGTCCGGTCGTTGATCCTGCAGTCGGACGCGACCGGCAAGACCCTCTTCACCCTCCTCTCAGCCGGTAACGCGGCGAGCAAGGAGCAGAATCTTCAGACCCAGCTCTTCACGACCAAGAACGCCGCCCAGTCTGAACTCAACCAGGCGCAGGGACTGAGCGTGCCCGATCAGACCAAGACCGCCCAGGACAACTTCCTGCTCACGCTCTCGCTGCGTCACGACGGTATCTCGGATATCGCCGGCAAGATCCAGCAGGCGCTCACCAAGACCACCGCCCAAGACGCCGTCAGGTCGATCGCCCTGGACATGCAGGAGTTCCTGGCCTCCGGCGTTGTGTACACGGTGCGAACGGCGCCGGAGATCGCCGCCGCGCTGCACGCGGCCGGCATCGCCGTCGGGGGCGCCAGTGGCGAGACGATCGCGCCGACGACCTTCCTGCCCGATCTCGCCTGGCTGACGCCGAGCTACATTGCCGCCAAGCTCGGCGCCTCGCTGCCCACATCGTCCAGTGGCACCTGTCCGAGCATCTGCGGGCACGCCGTGAACTCCGCCAGCGTCGGCGGCGTGGCGCTGTCGACCGGGGGCGGCAACACGATCCCTGCGAGCCCGGCGCCGACCTTGAGCGTCAACTTCACGAACACGGGCGAGAACACGGAGACCAACGTGACCGTGCAGGTGGTGGTCACGACCTCGTCCGGCACCACGATCACCGCTCAGACGGTCGTTCCGACCACGAAGGCCGGGCAGACCTACACGACTCAGGTCACGCTGCCCAAGGCACCGCCAACCGGTACGGCACAGGTGAAGGTGACGGTCGAGAAGGTCCCCGGCGAGACGAACCTTGCCAACAACACGCTCACGTTCCCGGTGACGTTCGACTAGCGAGCCGGTCTCAAGCGCGCCCCGACGCCTCGGCGCCTATGCTCTTGAGGGTGCATGGTCTGAATAGCACGGCGGGGATAGTCGCGTTGGCCGCGGGCGGCGTTGCGGTAGTGGGACTCGGGCTCGGGTTGGTGCTGGCGACGAAGCTCCGTCGCCTGCGCGCCGATCAGCGGCTGGTGCTCGGAGACACGCGGCGGGATCTGCCTGCCCACGCGGCGGCGCTGGAGCGGAAGTTCGGTGCGCTGCACGCGTACATCCACGACGCCGCGGAGCGCCTGGATCTCCGCATCAACGTGGCTGAGACGCGGCTCGATGGGGCGGTGGCGTATCGGGCGCTCGTGCGCTACGACGCCTACGGTGAGATGTCCGGGCGCCAATCGACCTCGATCGCGTTGCTCGACGCGACTCAATCCGGCGTCGTGCTCTCGTCGATCCATCATCGCGATCAATCCCGGCTCTATGCCAAGCAGGTGCACAACGGCCGGCCCGAGCTCGAGCTCTCACCCGAGGAGCAGGAGGCGATCCGGATCGCGCTCCAGGGAGACGCCGCGGCGGCGGCGTCGGCGTAGCTGGACGTGGCCCTCGGGCCGGCCTCGGCCGGCTAGATCCGATGCGCGTCGGTTACTTCGGTCCCGAGGGCACGTTCACGCAGGAGGCCCTGCTCGCGGCGACCGCCGGCCGGGTGCTCGATCTGATCGCGCTGCCGACGATCTACGACACGGTGATGGCAGTCCACGACCGAATCGTCGAGCGAGCGCTCGTGCCGATCGAGAACTCGCTCGAGGGGTCGGTCAACGCGACGCTCGACTCGCTCGCGATGGAGACCGAGGACGTCGCAATCGTGGGCGAGGTCGTCCACCCGATCCGGCATTGCCTGATCGCACGACGCGCGCTCGAACTGTCGGAGATCGAAGCCGTGCTCTCGCATCCCCAGGCCAACGCACAGTGTGCCCGGTTCATCCGCACGCGGCTCCCCCACGCGAAAGTGCTCGCGGCGAGCTCGACCGCCGAGGCCGTCAGGACGCTCGCCGACCACGAGGGACCGTGGGCGGCGCTCGGAAACCGCGCAGCTGCCGAGCGCTACGGCTGCGTCGTGCTGCGCGCCGGCGTCGAGGACGTTTCTGAGAACGAGACCCGCTTCGTCTGGCTCGCGCCGGCCGGCGCCCCGCCCGGCGGTCCCGGAGAGCCGGACCGCGTGCTCGGACCATGGAAGACAGCAATCGTGTTCTGGGGCGTCGGCTCAGAGTCGCCGGGGTGGCTCGTCAGCTGCCTGTCGGAGCTCTCCACACGCGACGTCAACCTGACGCAGATCGAGTCCCGTCCACGCAGGCAGGGACTCGGTCGCTACATGTTCTTCGCGGACCTCGAGGGCCGTGACACCGAGCCGCATGTGACGCAAGCGCTGGCGGGTCTGCGCACGCACGTCGAGTCGCTGCGCGTACTGGGGTCCTTCCCGGCCTGGCCCGAGAGCTAGAGTGGACGTGCAGGGCCCGCTCCGCGCGCGAGAACTGCTGGCGGTCCCGCTACACTGCGGGCGTCGTGACACCCCCGGTACCACCCGCGCCAATGGGGTCCGCGCCGCGCACAGAGCACCAGCGGCGCGGGCGCGAGCGTGGTCGGGTGCTTGTCTTGAACGCCACTTTCGAGCCGATCAATGTCTGCACGGTGCGCCGTGCCGTCGTGCTGCTGCTCAAGGAGAAGGCCGAGGT
>PMOY01000136.1 GCA_003165655.1 Solirubrobacterales bacterium | reverse complement strand
TCGAAGTCGGGGCTGTTCGGGCTCACGAAGACGCTCGCCCGCGAGGCGGCGCTCGCCCTCAGGCTCTCCGGAAAGCTCGACGCCGGGATGGGAGTCACCGTCAACGCCGTCACCCCGGGCCTGATCGAGACCGACATGGTGGCCACCATCCCTCCGTATCTAGTGACCAAGCTCAGGGACGAGATCCCCATGCATCGAATGGGGCAACCCGAAGAGATCGCCCGCGTCGTCTGCTTCCTCGCCCAAGACGCCTCCGCCTACATCACCGGGCAGATCTGGGGCGTCAACGGCGGATACGACATGTGATTTATGACTGACACGGCAACGCCGGCGGGGGCCGTGAGTCCCTCCGGCCACCACATCGATCCGCACGAGTCCGCGGAGCAACCGTCGATCGCCGGCGCGGCGCTTGATCTGCTGCTGACCGAGGCCGGGTACGGTGCTCGGGCGCGTTTCCTCCCGGGTCGCGAGACGGTGCGGCTCGTGACTGGGCTCAGCCGCCGCCCGGGGCGGGTGGTCCGTCGCAGCTCCGCGCTGACAGCGGAGCTCGCGAAGATCGTCGCCGGTCGCTCTGAGGTCAAGCTGCCCCACGGCGACCGCCGGTTCCTCGACCCCGCCTGGTCCACTAGTTGGTTCTACCGGCGGTTACTTCAGGCCTATCTGGCCGTCGACGAGTCGGTCGACGGGGTCATCGGCGATGCCGAGCTCGACTGGGAAGATGACCGCAAGCTGCGCTTCATCGCGCAGAACGTCATCGACGCTCTGGCGCCCGCCAACGCCCCGCTTGTCAACCCTGAGGTGCTCAAGGCCGCGATCGACACGGGGGGGCGGAACTTCGTACGCGGGGCGCGGCAATTCGCTCAGGACATGCGCGAGCCGCCTCGCCTCCCCGCCAACGTCGACGTCAGCAAGTTCGGGGTCGGCCGCAACCTCGGTCTGACCCCAGGCGCCGTCGTGCTCCGCGACGAACGCTTCGAGCTGATTCATTACCAGCCGTCGACTGCAGAGGTGCGGAACACTCCGATCCTCTTCGTACCGCCGATGATCAACAAGTTCTACATCATGGACCTCGCCCCGGGGCGTAGCTTGATCGAGTACGTGGTGGCGCGCGGACAGGAGACCTTCTTGATCTCCTGGCGCAACCCGCGCGCGGAGCAACGGGACTGGGGGCTGGACACTTACGCCGACGTAGTGCTCGAGGCGCTCGAGGCGGTAACGGATATCTCGAAATGCGATCGCGCTCACGTCCTCGGCTTCTGCGCGGGCGGACTGGTCGCCGCCGCCGCCATCTCGCACCTGGCCGACATCGGCAGGCTCGAACAGGTCGCCAGCGTCACCCTCGGGGTCTGCGTCGTCGACAACGAGCACAGCAACGTGATGAGCACGTTTGCGACCGAGCAGGTCAAGAACGTGGCGCTTGCATCCTCGGCGAAAAAGGGATATCTCGACGGGCGAGACCTCGCGAGCGTGTTCCTTTGGATGCGCCCGAACGATCTCATCTGGCCGTACGTGGTCAACAACTGGCTGCTCGGAAAGGAGCCGCCGGCGTTCGACATCCTGTACTGGAACGCCGACACGACGCGCATGCCGGCGGCGCTGCATCGGGACTTCATGGAGATCTCGACGGACAACTCCATGCGCCGGCCGGGTGGCGTCACAGTGCTGGGCTCGCCAGTCGACCTCGGCAGGATCACGGTCGACAGCTACGTCGTCGCGGGCGCAGCGGACCACATCAGCCCATGGCAGAACTGCTACAGGACGACGCAACTGCTCGGCGGCCGCAAGCGGTTCGTGCTGTCCACCAGCGGGCACATCGCCGCGATCGTCAACCCGCCCGGCAACAAACGGGCCACCTACCGGACGGCCGATGAACAGACACCGCCCGACTCCGCCGACTGGGAGGAGCTGGCGATCACGAACCAGGGAACGTGGTGGGCGGACTGGGATGAATGGCTGGCCGCGCGCTCGGGCGGGACGCGCCCCGCGCCCGTGCGCCTCGGCAATCGGCGGCACAAGCTCGTGGGCGCGGCCCCCGGGGAGTATGTCCTCGAGCCGTGAGGCTCGGCTGCGATTTCTGACACCGAGGAGAACGAGATGCCCAACCTTGCCGATCTGCTCAGCCGCGCCGCCGTCGAGCGCCCCCACGGCGTCGCGATCAAGCTCGATGAGGTCGAGCTTTCGTATGCCACGCTCGACCAGGCCGCCACGTGTGCGGCCGGGCTCCTGAGCGCGCACGGTGTGCAGCCGGGCGACCGCGTCGGGATCATGCTGCCCAACGTCCCGTACTTCCCGATCTCCTACTACGGCGCGCTGCGCGCAGGCGCGGTGGTCGTGCCGATGAACGGTCTCCTCAAGGAGCGCGAGGTCGCCTTTCATCTGGGCGATTCCGAAGCGAAGGTACTTCTCGCCTGGCACGAGATCGCCGACGCAGCGCGGGCCGGTGCCAAGCAGGCGGACACCGAGTGCATCCTGGTGGCGCCCGGCGAGTTCGACGCCCTGCTGGGGCGCTGCCTGCCGCCCCTCGAGATCGCCGAGCGGCGCGCCGACGACACGGCGGTGCTCCTCTATACCTCCGGCACGACGGGCACGCCGAAGGGCGCCGAGCTCACGCACGACAACCTGTTGCGCAACGTCGACATCACCGTCGAACTGTTCGGGCTCGACGAGCACTCCGTGACGCTGGGTGCACTGCCGTTATTCCACGCTTTCGGCCAGACCTGTGCGCTCAACGCGACCGTCGCCGCGGGCGGGTTGCTCACGTTAATCCCGCGCTTCGACGGAGGAAAGGCGTTGGAAATCCTCGAGCGTGACCGCGTGACCATCTTCGAGGGCGTCCCGACGATGTACGCCGCGATGCTTAATCATCCGCGAGCCGGCGAGAGCGATACATCTGCCCTCGAAGTGTGCGTCTCCGGCGGCGCCGCGCTCCCGGTCGAGATCATGCACGCGTTCGAGGCAAGGTTCGGCTGCCAGATCCTCGAGGCCTACGGCCTCTCGGAGACCTCGCCGGTCGCCTCCTCCAACCGCCGCGACCGCGAGCGCAAGCCGGGATCGATCGGATTGCCGATCGATGGTGTCGAGATGCGCGTCATCGACGACGACGGGATAGAGGTTCCCCAAGGCGACATCGGCGAAGTGGCGATCCGGGGTCACAATGTGATGAAGGGCTACTGGAAGCGCGAGCAAGCCACCGCCGTCGCCATCGACAGGGACGGATGGTTCAAGACTGGCGACATGGCGAGCGTCGATGAGGACGGCTACTTCTTTATCGTCGATCGCAAGAAGGATCTCGTAATCCGCGGTGGCTACAACGTCTACCCACGCGAGGTCGAGGAGGTCCTCTACGAACATCCCGACGTGCATCAGGCCGCGGTGATCGGGATCCCGCACGATGTGCTCGGCGAGGAGGTCGCTGCCGCCGTCGTGCTGAAGGCAGGCTCACACTGCACTCCCGCTGAGCTGCGCGCCTTCGTCAAACTGCGGATCGCCGCGTACAAGTACCCACGTCACGTCTGGTTCGTCGACGAGTTGCCCCAGGGCCCGAGCGGGAAGATCCTCAAACGCGAGATCAAGCCACCGGACGTCCTGCCGGAGGCTGAGCCGTCAGACCCAACCCCGGTACTCGAGGTCGTCGAGGGATGACAATCGCGAACGATGCCTAGCGGCGTCGACTGGAGCCCCTCGTTCGTCACGGCAGCCGGCCTTCGCTTNNNNGGCGCCGGCATGTCGCAAAGGTCGCGGTTTCCGTTGCGGATGCACGGCCTGGCTCAGGTTGTCACTCGGCTGCTGGATGCGCTGGAGCTCGAGCGGGTCGATGTGCTCGGCTACTCGTTCGGCGGCGCGCTCGCGCAGGAGCT
>PMOY01000307.1 GCA_003165655.1 Solirubrobacterales bacterium | reverse complement strand
CGCGCGGCGCGTAATCGGGGGGGGTGAACAATGCCGCGCCCGAAGCTCTGAAGGACATGACCGATCGAGCGTCGAGTCCGACGCCGCGTGCGCGGGCGCGGCACGACGCTGGTTCGAGGCTGGTAACCGCCCGCGACCGCGAGCTGCTGGCGTTCGTCGCAGAGCACCGGTTCGTCCTCGCAGCCCACGCTCAGACGTTGCTCGGCGTGGGCGAGCGCGTTACCTCCCGGCGTCTCGGCGGGCTGACCGCGAGAGGCCTGCTCGAGCACACCCGAATGCTCCACGCGCAGCCCGCGTGGTACCGGATTACGCGCGCCGGGCTGGCGATGATCGACAGCGACCTTCCGCCACCCCGCATCGACCTCCGCAGCTACGAACACGACATCGGCGTCGCGTGGCTGTGGTTGGCCGCGTCGCGCGGTGGCTTCGGTAACGCCGAGCGCGTCGTATCCGAACGCGAGATGCGCTCCCGCGACGCGGTGCGACTGGCCGCTGACCGTGCGGCAGCACGTGGCGAAGCACGGGGGGACATCGAAGCTGCCCGTGAGCCCCTGTTCGGCGTGCGCCTCGGTGGCTTCGGTCCCGGCGGGCTGATCCGGCTCCATTACCCCGACCTGCTGTTGATCGGACCGCGCCACGATCGCCTGGCGATCGAGCTAGAGCTTTCCTCGAAGGGGCAGCGGCGACGGGAGACCATTCTGGCCGGCTACGGAACCGAGCCGAGCGTCGCTGCCGTGTTGTACCTGGCCGACAGCCTCACAATCCGCCGCGCGGTGCAGTCCTCGGCCGCACGGCTCGGGCTCGCTGGGCTCGTCCGCGTCGAACAGCTCAGGACGTCCCGCAAAGCGCGGTCGGCCGGCGCGCCGGAGCGCGCCCGCCATCCCGTAGCCAGGGCGCCAGAGCACGTCCGCCAGCGCGGGGCGATCGGGCCAGCATCCGCTCGCCATCCCGCCGCGATCGCGACACCACGCGCCCACGGCCCGGCACCACCCGCCCACGACCGAACGTCACGCGTGGTGCTCGCCCGTTGACCCTGCCACCGGACCGTGGGCGCTGGCCGCCGTACCTGGTGCTGGCGGCGTTCATCGTGCTCTTGCTTTCACCGACCGTGATCGCCGCCGCGGCGCTGGTGGCGGCGGCAACGGGGACCGCGATCGTCCGCCGCACCCGCGATCGCGCCGCTCGGGCCGGCCCGGCGCCCAACTCCGAATCGGCGGCGCTGCTCGGGACAACCGAAGAAGGCCAGCCGTTCTATCTCACCGATCACCAGCTCTCGGCGCACGCGCTGCTCTTGGGCGCCAGCGGCGCCGGCAAGACGACCACCCTGCTCACGATCCTGACCGATGAGGTGCGCCGCGGTCGTGCCGTGATAGCGATCGACATGAAGGGATCCCCTGCGTTCGCGGACGAGCTCGCCGCGGCGGCCGACCGCGCACAGCGACCGTTTCGTCTTTGGACCCTAGATGGTCCCGGGCATTGGAATCCGCTCGCGCACGGAAACCCCGCCGAGCTCAAGGACAGGCTGATCTCCGCCGAGCGCTGGACCGAGCCCCACTATCAACGCGCGGCGGAGCGCTATGTGCAGACAGCTCTGCAGGTCTGGGAGCAGGCGCACCCGAATGGCACGCCGACGCTCCAGGACGTCGTCGATCTCATGGGTCACCGCCGTCTCATGGCGATGCTGAGAAACGTCCCGAGGCCGCTCGCGAGGCGGGTGCAGGACTACCTGGTATCGCTCGGCCCCGACCAGCTGAGCGCGGTGCGAGGGCTCGAGACGCGGCTGGCGATCATCGCCGAGTCGCACACGGGCGCGTACCTCGAGCCGGTGGGACCGGACACGATCGACGTTCAGGCCGCGATGCGCGATCGCGAGGTCGTGCTCTTCAGCCTCAACTCGAGCCGCTACGGCAAGCTCGCGGCGCAGGTCGGCGCGCTCGTGATCCAGGACTTGACGTGCGCCATGGGCACCCGCCTCGAGCAGGGCCGCGGCGCATCCGCCGACGGCGGCTCCGCCGCACCCACCGAGCCCGCTGTGATCGGCGTCGACGAGGCATCGGCAGGCGGCCTGGCGGAACACATGCTGAACCTCTTCGCGCGCGGTCGTGAGGCGGGCAATCCCGTTCTCGCCGCGGCACAGGAGTTCGCCGACCTCGAGCGCGCCGCTCGTGGGTTGGGCGCGCAGTTGACGGGCATCACTGGCGTCAAGATTGCCCACCGCCAGGACGTACCCTCCTCGGCGGTGATGATCGCGGAGATCGCCGGTACCGAGAGGGTGTGGGAGCACACGTTCCAGACCGATCGGCGGGCGCTGCTTCCCAATCGAGACACGGGTCGCGGCACGCGGCGTCAGGTGGATCGTTATCGGGTCGACCCGGACGTGATCAAGACGCTCCCCACGGGCCACGCCGTGGTGATCACGAAGCTCCCGACGTCCTCGGTACAGAAAGTGCACGTACGCCTCCCGCGCGCCAACGATCAACTCGAGCGGGGCTGACGGCGCAACGGCACTCCCGCGCGCCAACGATCAACTCGAACGGGCGCGTAGCGCCCTCACCCCCAGCTCACCGGCGCGGCGACCGCGGCCTGGGCGGCGGCGACGCGGGCTACGGGCACGCGGTAGGGGGAGCACGACACATAGTCGATCCCGGAGCTGTGGAAGAACGCGATCGATTCGGGGTCACCGCCGTGCTCGCCGCACACGCCGAGCTTCAGCCCGAGGTTGGTCTTGCGGCCGAGCCAGGCGCCCATCCGCACGAGCTGGCCGATGCCGGGGCCGTCGATCGTCTCGAACGGCGAGCGGTCGAGGATCCCGAGATCGATGTAACGGCGGAGGATGCGCCCCTCGATGTCGTCGCGCGAGAAACCGAGACCGGTCTGAGTGAGGTCGTTGGTCCCGAACGAGAAGAAGTCCGCGTTCGCCGCGATCCGGTCCGCCAGCAGGCATGCCCGCGGCAGCTCGATCATCGTTCCAACCTCGTAGTCGTCCGGGCCTAACCCCTCCTCTTCGGCGACGCGATCGACCAGGGCACGGACGATCTCGAGTTCGCGCTCGTAATCGACGAGCGGGATCATCACCTCGAGCTCGGGCGCGACGCCTGACCGATCGCGCACGGCTCGAGCCGCCCGGGCGATCGCCCGCACCTGCATCTCATAGATCTCCGGATGCAGGATCCCCAGCCGGCAGCCGCGCGTACCGAGCATCGGATTCGTCTCCTCGAGCGCGACGACCTGTGCGAAGAGGTGCTCGATGCGCGCCACCTCGTCTGCCGCACCGTTGTCGCGGGCGTGCACCAGCTCGCCGGTCAGCTCCACCCGCGAGGGGAGGAACTCGTGCAGCGGCGGGTCGAGCAGGCGCACGTTGACCGGAAGCCCCGCCATCACCTCGAACAGTCCCTCGAAATCCTCCTGCTGAAGCGGCAGTAGCTCGTCGAGGGCCGCGCGGCGACCCTCGATCGTGTCGGCCAGGATCATCGCCCGCATCTTCGGGACGCGGTCGGCGGCCATGAACATGTGCTCCGTGCGGCAGAGTCCGATCCCCTGAGCGCCGAAGTCGCGCGCGGTGCGCGCGTCCTCTGGCGTGTCGGCGTTCGCACGGACATCGAGCCGGCGGATCTCGTCCGCCCATCCCAGCACCCGCTTGAACGTCTCGCTCATCTGCGCAACCACGACGGGCACCACGTCGGTCGTGATCGCCCCGCTCGTCCCGTCGATGCCGAGATGATCGCCTTCGCGGACGACCAGGTCGCCGACCCTGATCTCGCGCGCCTCGAGATCCACGTCGAGCTCGGACGCGCCGACGACACACGGACGCCCCATGCCGCGCGCGACGAGCGCCGCGTGCGAGGCCTTGCCGCCCTCCGAGGTCAGAATCCCGCTGGCGGCGTGGAAGCCGGCGACGTCCTCCGCCTCGGTGAAGGGACGTACGAGCACCACTTCGCGCCCCTGCTCGGCCGCGGCCACCGCGTCCTCGGCCGTGAAGACGACGCTGCCCTGGCTGGCCCCCGGCGAGGCGGCGACCCCGCGCGCGATCACCGTGTACTGCACCGACGGGTCGAAGGTCGGATGCAGGAGTGCCTCGAGCGCGGACGGGTCGAGCGTGCCGAGCGCCTCGCCCTCGCTCAAGAGACCCTCGTCGACCGCGTCGCAAGCGAAGCGCAGCGCGGCCTGGGCGGGGCGCTTGGCACTGCGCGTCTGGAGCATGAACAAGCGCCCCTCCTCCACGGTGAACTCGGTGTCCTGCATGTCCCGGTAGTGGCGCTCGAGCGTGCGCAGGATCTCCATCAGATCGGCGTGCACCGTCGGCATCAGCTCGGCGAGCTCGGCGATGTCCTGCGTGTTGCGCACGCCGCTGACCACATCCTCGCCCTGAGCGTTGATCAGGAAGTCCCCGGAGGGCTCCGGCGCGCCGGTGATCTCGTCGCGCGAGAACGCAACCCCGGAACCCGAGGTATCGCCCTTGTTGCCGAACACCATCTGCTGCACGTTCACCGCGGTGCCCCAGTCGTCCGGGATCTTGTTGATCCGCCGGTACTGGGTCGCGCGCTCTCCCCGCCAGGAGTCGAACACCGC
>PMOY01000211.1 GCA_003165655.1 Solirubrobacterales bacterium | reverse complement strand
TTCCGCCAGCACTACGAGACCGATGCGCTCGACGCCTCGACGCTGTTGATCCCGCTCGTGCGCTTCCTCGAACCAGACGACGAGCGCGTCCGCGCAACCGTGCTGGCGATCGCGGACGAGCTGACCGAGAACGGATTTGTTCTGCGCTACAAGGTCGACGAAACGGACGACGGCCTGTCCGGGGAGGAGGGGACGTTCCTTATCTGCTCGTTCTGGCTCTCCTCCGCCCTGTGCGAGATCGGCGAGGGGCGGCGGGCCCATTCAATGCTCGAGCGCCTGCTCGCTCACGCGTCACCGCTCCAGCTCTACGCCGAGGAGCTCGACGCGCAGAACGGCCGCCACATGGGCAACTTCCCGCAAGCGTTCACCCATCTGGCGCTGATCAACGCCGTGATGCACGCGATCGCCGAGGAGCAGGAGGAGGTCTAGGCCGTCGAGCACGGCCGCCCCATGTCACCGGTCGGACCGGTGACCGCAACCGTGATGCCCGACGACGCCACGGGGCGAGCATATTCGACGTCGACAGCGCACCCAAGAACGGGACCCGGCGCCAAACAGGCGGCGGAGCCGCCCCTCAGAGTCAGTCGTATCCGGGCTCGCCCGGCAGCACCACGCGCGCGGTCTCGCCCGACCGCAGCACCCTCGGCTCGACGAGACGCACCTCGTGTCCGCGCGCGTGCTCGAGCAGTGCGTCGGCCGAGGCGAACGTGGAGATCTGCTCCAGGTGCTTGATCGTCGGAAAGACGAGCAGGATCTCGCCCGCGCCCGCCGCGTCCAGCGCGGCCCGTGGTCTGTACCAGCCCCACTGCACGATCTCCTGCCCGTCGACCGTGGGCTGGGCGCCGGGCGGCCCGACCGCGAGGAAGAACCAGGTGTCGAATCTGATCTTCGCCTGAGCTGGGGTGATCCAGTGCGAGAACGGCACGAGCGCGTCGGCCGAGGCCAGCGCGATACCCGCCTCCTCAGCGACCTCGCGCACCGCGGCCGCGCGCAGCGCGCCATCACCCGAGCCGTCCTGGGTGTCGACCGCGCCGCCCGGGAACACCCACGCGCCCCCCATGAAGCGCGCCTGCGGGTTGCGCTTGACGAGCAGCACCTCAAGTGATCGATCGCCACCGCGGAGGAGGATCACCGTTGAGGCGAGCCGCGGCAGTGTAGGCTGCCCGCCGATCAGCTCTTCTCCGGGAGCGGGGCGGTCGACTTCCATCGCCGCCGACCCTACCTGGCCGCCGTCGGCGATACCTTTAACCAATGCTGATCCTGATCATCGTCGCCGTAATCTCCGGCTCCATCGTCGGCAGGCTCTCGCGGCTGGCATTGCACGGCGATCCCTCGAAACCGAGCGGTCGGAGCTGAGCGTGGGCGTGTCCGAAGCGGAGCGGTGGATCTGCGAGTCGTGCGGGTTCATCTACGACCCCGAGGATGGGGACCCCGACGGCGGGATCCCGCCCGGGACGCCGTTCAGCGAGATTCCGGAGACCTGGTTCTGCCCCGTCTGCGGGGCCCGCAAGCGGGACTTCTCGCCGTACGAGGATTAGACGCCCGGCGCTCGCGTCGGCGCCGTGGGTTGAACTGCGCGATCGTGCGCAGTGTGTGCGGGAGCGTTGAGACCGATTGGTGCGTCCGGCCCTTGACCTCAGCCCGAACGCTCAGGCGGATCAGCGTTCCCGAGGGCGGCTTCTTCCTCGGGGGTGTAGAAGAACCCCGGCAGCGGATAGCCCGGCCGCCCGCTGTTCTCGATCGCGCGGCGGACGCTGTCGTCATCGAAGGCCAGCCCGCTCTCGATCCGCCGGGCGACAACCTGGGCCACGATGTTGCCGTTGGCGTGGCTAAGCGGGCTCGCGGCGAGCCCGGCCGGTTCCTCGGAATCACCCGATCCCGACGGATTATCCATCCCAGGACCGTACCGCATCATCGTCCACCTCTCCCCGGACCGGGCGAATTGCCTACGCTGCGGCTGGGAGCCGGCCGGAGGTCGCCTCAGCGATCGCCGAAGCGGTGATCGTGACCAGCCGGCGGAGCTCACCGTCGGAGATCGCCAGCGGTGGCATCAGTACGACCACGTCGCCGAGTGGGCGGATGATCGCGCCGCGGGCTCGGGCCGCGAGGGTGACCTGGTGCCCGACCCGATTGCCGTCGGCTGATGGGATCAGCTCGATCCCGACCATGAAGCCGCGCTGGCGAACGTCGGCGACCGCGGGGAGCGGGCCGATCCGCTGCGTGAGCAGGCGCGTGAGGAGCTCGATCTTCGGTTGCAGTCGCGCGAGCGTGCGCTTGTGTTCGAACAGCTCGAGCGTGGCGATGCCCGCCGCGCACGCGAGCGGATTGCCCGTATAGGTATGGCCATGGAAGAAGGTCCTGAAGTCCTCGTAATCCCCTAAGAAGCCGTCGTAGATCCGCTCGGTGGTCAGTGTCGCGGCGAGTGGGAGGTAGCCACCCGTGAGGCCCTTGCCAACGCACATCAGGTCGGGCGTGACGTTCTCGTGGTCGCAAGCGAACATTGCGCCGGTGCGTCCGAGCCCGGTGGCGACCTCGTCGCAGATGAGCAGCACGCTGTGGGCGTCGCAGAGCTCGCGGACGCGTCTCAGGTAACCCTCGGGCTGCATCAGCATCCCCCCGGCGCCCTGGACGAGCGGCTCGATGATGAGCGCTGCGACGCGAGGACCGTGCTCGTCAAGCAGCTCCTCGAGGTGGCCGGCGTCACCCGCCCGTGCCTGCCAGGCGTCGAACAGGAGGGGACGATAGAGCGAATGGAACAGGTCGATGCCGCCGACCGAGACGGCCCCGAGCGTGTCGCCGTGGTAGGCGTTCTCGAGGCAGATGAAGCCGGTCCGCTCGGTCTCGCCGCGCTGCGCCCACCACTGAAACGCCATCTTCAGCGCGATCTCGACCGCCGTCGAGCCGCTGTCCGAGTAGAAGACGCGGCTCAGGCCGGGCGGGGCGACCGCGAGCAGCCGCTCGGCGAGCTCGATTCCTGGTGCGTGGGAGAGGCCGAGCATGGTGCTGTGCGCGACCCGGTCCAATTGCGCCTTGACCGCGCCGTCGATCGCGGGCTCGCGGTGGCCGTGGACGTTGCACCAGAGCGACGAGACGCCATCGATGTAGGCGTTTCCGTAGATGTCGTAGAGCGTCGTTCCTTCGGCGTGATCGATGACGATCGGCGGCTCGTCGCTCTCCCAGCTCCGCTGCTGGGTGAACGGATGCCAGAGGTGACGGCGGTCGGCGGCGGCCAATTCGGCTGGGATTCTCATGCCGGACAAGCTAACCCGGGGAGCGGTCGGAAGAATCGAGTGCCGCTCGCGGGATGGGAAACTGTGGGCAGCGTGCACCGACCAACGAGATCCGAGCGCCACGACGTCCTGGAAGCGATTGTGTTCGATGTCGATGGCACCTTGGTCGACAGCGAGCGAGACGGCCACCGCGTCGCATTCAATCGAGCGTTCGAGGAGGCCGGGCTCCCCGACCGTTGGGATGTGGAGCTCTACGGCGAGCTGCTCGAGATCGCCGGGGGTGACCGCCGCATCAAGGCCTACTTCGTGCGCCGGGGTATGCCCGAGGACGGGAGCGCGGAGCTTGCCCGCCGCCTTCACGCCCGCAAGACCGTGATCTTCACCGAGATGGCCAGGCAGGGGGAGATCGAGCCCCGGCCGGGGGTGGGTGAGCTCCTGGACGAGCTCGGGGCCGCGGGCGTGCGGATCGCGGTCGCGACGACCGGCAACGGCGCCTGGGTCCATCCGCTGCTCGAGCGGTCGTTCGGCGCCGGGCGCTTCGAGGTCGTGGTGACGGCCGACGAGGCGCCGCGACTCAAGCCCGACCCCAGCGCCTATCTGCGAGCACTCGAAGGCCTCGGACTCGCGGCTGCGGCCGCCTTGGCGATCGAGGACTCGCACAACGGGCTGCGAGCCGCCAAGTCGGCCGGGATGGCCTGCGTGGTCGTCGTCAACGATTACACGCGTCAGCAGGAGCTCGAGGCCGCCGACCTCACCTTGGACGGCTTCGGGCGTCCGCACGCTCCGGTCCGTGTCTTGAGCGATCCCCACGCTTTGGATCCGCCCGGGCGCCTCGACGTCGACACGCTGCGACGCCTCGCGGCGAGCGGCTCAGACGGCTGACGCGCGCGGCAGGCGAGAGCCGGCCCGCTGGTCATCCAGCCAGTCCGCCAATGGGAGCGTCGCGCCGGCCGCGGCGAGCTCTTCCCGGGTGGCGCGGCCAACGCGCGGCAGGGTAGCGACAGCGACGCCGCCGAGGTGGGCGATCGTGTCACGATTGGATCGCTCGATGGCGCTCGCGCCCTCCGGCCAGGGGGTCAGGACGACGGCGGCGACGTCGAGCGCGGCGCGACGCGCCGCCTCGAGCGTGAGCAGCGTGTGGTTGATCGTGCCCAGCCCAGTCCGCGCGGCGATCACCAGCCGCAGCTCGAGCTCGCGGGCGAGGTCGCGAACGTCGTAGCCGGGTGCGAGCGGGACCATCAGTCCTCCCACGCCCTCGACAACGACGGTCTCGTGAGCGCTCACGGCCGCGTCGATCTGCGCCCGGAGCGCGATCGGGTCGATCGGCGCGCCCGCGAGCTCGGCCGCGAGGTGGGGCGAGACCGCGGGGCCGTAGCGGATCAGCGCCACCGTGTCCGGATCGACGCCGCCAGCGCGCGCGAGTAGGACGTGGTCCGGCGGCCAGGCCGGATCGGTCGGTTCGTCGAGGCCGCTGAGGACCGGCTTCAGCGGTCGAACCGGCTCGCCGACTGCGTGCAGCGCCGCCACCATCGCGGCGGCAACGACAGTCTTGCCGACGCCCGTGTCCGTGCCGGTGACGAATAGGCCGCGCACCGACTGGGCCGAAGCGGTCGACGCCTCGTTACGCGGCGCGTGCGACAGGCGCAGGCGCCTCGTGGTCGAACGGACGCGCAGGTGCCGGCGCTTCGGCGTCGAACAGGGTCGGCGCCACCGGGTCATCCGGGTCCGACCAGTCCCGCTCATGCTCCTCCCACGCTGGGACCTCCACGAACTCCGCGGGCTCCGCGACTCTCGTCCCCGGCGCGGGGCGCGGTGCGAAGCCCTCGGCCCGCGGTGCGAAGCTTTCGGCCCCCGGTGTGAAGCCCTCGGCCCGCGGTGCGAAGCCCACGGTGCGCGCCACCTCAGCGATCGTACGCGCGGCGGCGACGAGCTCATCGGCGCGGTGCGAGGCCATCACCGCGAGGCGCAGCCGCGAGGTGCCGGCGGGAACGGTCGGAGGCCTGATCGCCTGGGCAAAGACGCCGCGCTCGAGCGCGGCCTCGCAGATCCGCACCGCGAGCTGGGCATCCCCGACGACGAGCGGGACGATCTGCGTGCGCGATCCCTGGAGATCGAATCCCTCGCGCTCCAGCTCAGCCCGGATCGTGGCGGCGTTCGTCGCCAGCTTCTGGACCCGGCGGGGTTCCTCCTCGAGGATCTCGAGCGCGGCCAGCGCGCCCGCAGCGGCGGGCGGGGGCAGCGCGGTGGAGAAGATGAAGGTGCGGGCGGCGTTGACCAGGTACCTCGACAT